>JAQWJM010000148.1:0-85769 GCA_029248335.1 Phycisphaerales bacterium | reverse complement strand
CAGTCGAGTCAGGCGCCGATCCAGCGACTCGCGGACCGGGTGTCGTCGATCTTCGTCCCCACCGTGCTCTCGGTGGCGGCGGCGGCCCTCTTCGGGTGGGGCATCATCATGGGCGACTGGAACACCGGGGTGGTCAGCACGGTGACCGTCCTGATCATCTCCTGCCCCTGCGCCCTCGGCCTCGCCACCCCGATGGCGGTGATGGTCGGCGCGGGTGAGGCCAGCCGACGTGGCATCCTCATCAAGAGCGCCGCGAGCCTCGAATCGTCCGGCCGGCTCGAGGCGGTCGTCTTCGACAAGACCGGCACCCTCACGATCGGTCGCCCCCGGGTGACCCGCATCGAGTTCGTGGAACCCGGCGCCGACGAGACGTTCATCGTCGCCGCCGCGGCCGCCGCGGAATCGGGAAGCGAGCATCCGATCGCCCGGGCCGTCCTCGAGGAGGCCGAACGCCGCGGGCTCGAGGTTCCCGGCGCCCGGGACTTCGAGGCGACTCCGGGCGAAGGCGTCACCGCCGTCGTCGACGGACGCCGGGTCCGGGTGCTTCGGGACGAATCCGCGAGCTGCCGGGTCGAAGTCGATGACGTCGCGGTCGCCCGGTTCTTCATCGACGACGAGCCGCGCGAGGATGCCGCGGAGGCGATCGCCCGTCTTCGCGCCATGGGGGTCGACGTCCGCATGCTCACCGGCGACCGCACCGAATCCGCGCGTCGGGTCGGACGCCTGGTGGGACTCGCCGACGAGGAGATCATCGCGGAAGCGACTCCCGACTCGAAACTCGAAGTCGTCGCCGGCCGCGACCGTCGCACCGCGATGGTGGGGGACGGCATCAACGATGCCGCGGCGCTCGCCGCCGCCGACCTCGGCATCGCCATGGCCGGCGGGACCGGCGCGGCCATCGAGGCGGCGGACGTGGTGGTGCCACCCGATCGAGTCACCTCCGTCCCCGATGCGATCCACCTCGCCCGTCGGACGCTCCGAACCATCCGCCAGAATCTCTTCTTCGCGTTCTTCTACAACTCGATCGCGATCCCCGCGGCCGCCTTCGGCCTCCTGGGCACCGGCGGCCCCTTGATCGCGGCGGGGGCGATGGCGTGCAGCGACATCTCGGTGATCGGCAACGCCATCCGGCTTCGACGCTCGCTCGCGCGGGAACGACGGGCCGGAATCGAGGCCGCGCGAGCGGCGACGACGAGGGACGCGGCGTGAGCACCGCGGCATGACGACGAAGGTGGGCCGGCCCGGATTCGAACCGGGGTCTCGCCGATTATGAGTCGGGGGCTCTGGGCCGCTGAGCTACCAGCCCCGCGTCGTCGACGACATGCTACCGACCTCGATGCCCGACGACGGGCCTCGCGTCAGGACGCCGCGTCGATCGTCGCGGCCGCCGCTCCCGCCACCCGACCGCTCGCCCACGCCCACTGGAAATTGAAGCCGCCCACGCGGCCGTCGACGTCGCAGAGTTCGCCGGCGAGGTGGAGTCCGGGGACCACCCGGGACTCCATCGAGTCGAGCCTGATCTCGGCGAGTGGAACGCCGCCCGCGGTCGCTTCGGCGAAGGTGTAGCCGCGGTCGCCCACCACCACCAGCGGATGCTCGAAGAGGGCGTCCAGCAGGGCCCTTCGGCGATCGCGGGTGAGACCCCGCACCCGATCCGTCGGCTCGACGCCCGCGGCGTGGAGCAGCATGCGGAGCAGTCGATCCGGCAGGCGTCCCTTGAGGATCGACTGGCTCGTCGCACCGCCCGAGGCCCCGAGCATCGACCGTTCGAATTCACCGCGATCCTCGTCCGGCAGCCAGCGGACGACCGCGTCGGCCTCGTCGCCGCCGGCGCGGGCCGCGAGGAGATACCGGCTCGCGTCCAGGACCACCGGCCCCGAAACGCCGAAATGCGTGCAGAGGAGCGGCGCCGAGTACTCGGCGATCGCCCGGCCGTTGCCGCCCCGGATCGTCAGGGTCACCGGCGCGGCGATGCCACCGAGTTCGCGAATCGGGTCGACGTCGGCGAGCACCAGCGGCACCAGCGCCGGATGGACGGCGTCGGTGATCGAATGACCGAGCTGCCGAGCGATCTCCAGCCCGGCGCCGTCGGAACCGGACTTCGGAAGCGCCTTGCCCCCGGTGCAGAGGACGACTCGCCGCGCAGTCGCCTGGAAATCGGGTCCGGACACGAGGAAACCGTCCTCCCGTCGTTCGATCGATTCGACTCGGACCGGATGGCGGAGTTCGACGCCGGCCTTCGACACCGCGCCGAGCAGGGCGTCGAGCACGGTCCGGGCCTTGTCGGTGGTGGGGAAGAGCTTGCCGGTCTCCTCCCGCTTCAACACCACGCCTTCGGCGGCGAAGAACTCCACGACCGCATCCACGGGATAGGCACGAAGCACCTTGCGAATCGCGTTCCGGCTCGAACCGCCGTAGTCCTCCGGGCGGACCTCGTGGTGCGTCACGTTGCAGCGACCGCCACCCGCGACCAGGATCTTGGCCCCGATCTTCCGCGCGCCGTCGACGACGAGGATCCGGACGTCCGGCCCCGATGCCCGACCGGCGTGGATCGCGGCCATGAGGCCCGCGGCCCCCGCGCCCACGATGAGGACGTCGACCGATTCCACACTCACGTTCGCACCGTCCGGAAGGGTGCGTTCATTCGGCGGCGACCTCGAGGGGGATCGAGATGTCCGACGCCTTTTCGGCCGAATAGCGGAACGTGCCCGAAGGCGGGCCGTCGCTCTCCAGCACGTACCGGAAGGTCGCGATGCCCCGACTCGGAACACCGCCTTCGACCAGCAGACGCTCGGGCCGGTGCTTCGCGGGTGCGAAGGTCGGGGCGAAGCGATTCGCCACCGGACCCGCGAGCCGGAGCTCCGTGCCGTCCGACGGCTCGAAGACCAGGAGGTCTGGACGCCCGATCCCCTTCGATCGCATGTGCGCGGTCCGCGAGGGGATCAGTGCGTCGTTGGCGATCTCGAGGTCGACCTGCCAGAGATCGTTCCCGAGGTCCTTCACCACCACGTCGTGGCCGCGAAGCCGGGGCATCTCCCCGGCATGGAACATGGTGAACGCGAAGTTCCGGTGCGCCTCCTCCTCCAGCATGAAGGGGGGCGGCGTGCGGCTCGACCACTTGTCGCCACCGCCCACGAGCACCGTGCCGTACTCCGGATGTTCGACCTCGGTCCAGTCGCTGAAGGTCTGGCCGAAGAGAACCCGGTCCTCCCAGCGCATCCGTCCATCCTCGCCCGCGGGACCACCGCCGCCGTCCTGCAGGATCCGGCGATCCGTCCAGAGTTCGTTGGTGAACGAGATCACGCCGAGGCCTTCGGCGAGCCAGTTCACGAATCCACCGTGGACCGGATAGAGCTCGGAGTGGATGATCATGTAGTCGTAGTGCGGAAGCATCTCCTCGCCCGCGTTCCCGAGCGCGTCGTAGACCGCCAGATCCGCACGCGGATAGCTTCCGGACTCGTAGGGCGCGCCGGGGCCCCGGAGGATCATGCCGCCGGTGTTGTGGTAGCTCTGGCCCGCCGCGATGTTGGGATGCGCCCGGATGAAGTCACCGACGCATCTGGTCTCGGGATAGCTGAACGGGTGGGTCCCCGCGCCGCGCTGGACGTGGTTCGGCTGCCAGTCGCTCGGCCAGTTGCGGTTCATGTCGTACCCGCCCTGGCCGTCCTCGTTGATCCGGCCGTCGCCGTCGTTGTCGATGCCTTCGCTGCCCGCCATCGACCACTGCCCCCGCATGATCCGACCGTCCGGACCGGGGACCGCGGGCACCCGCTCGAACATCCGCGGATCGCGTTCGCTTCGCTTGTGGGTTCCGTTCGGATCCTTCCGCCACATGCGACCGATGAAGCCGTCGCCGTTCAGGTCGTCGGGACCGTCCTCGTCGAGCAGTCCGTCGAAGTCGTTGTCCGTCGGCCGGAGACCGGTCCGGTTGGAGTGCGGCGTTCCCGGATCACGGAACCAGCCCGCCCGTCCGTCGGGGTTCACCATCGGCAGAAGGTAGAAGGCGTTCTCGTCGACCAGCTTGCGAATCGCCTCGACCTCGTCGTACCCCTCGAGCAGGTACCACGCGGTGTAGAGGACGGTCTCCGCGGCCTGGATCTCGTTGCCGTGGACGTTGCCGTCGATCCACATGCCCGGCTTCGATCGGTCGCCGCCGGTCTCGGGGTTGTTGATCGTCAACAGCCACATGTCCCGGCCCTGTTCGCTCTTCCCGATCGACGCGAGCGTGCACAGTTCCGGATGGGCGGCCGCGAGTTCGGCGAGGCGTTCGCCCATCGCTTCGTAGTCGTAGAAGCGATTGAAGGCGATCGGAACCTCCGCGTCGATCTGCTGCTGGGCCTGCACGGCGGTCGTCGGCACCGCCGCGACGCCCAGCGTGATCGCGAGGGTTCCCAGTCGCTTCAGGCCGTGCATCGTCCGGCGGATTGGATTCATGGACTTCATCGGTCGTCTCCGTTCATGGCCGTACCCTGGTCGGTGATGTCGATCGAACGCGTCCCGGAGACCGGGTCGTCGATCACGATGCGGGTCGGACCGTCGTCCACGCGGTAGACCCATTCGAACAACGCTCGTCCGCCGCGGCCGTCGAGTCCGTCGACCCGGCCGACCCGCTGGCCTTCGAGGAGCCGCGACCGATCGACGTCGAAGCGGACCACGATCGGTCGGATCGCGCGATTGGCCCGGGCCATGGCGGTCCGGGTCGGCATCGTCCCGTCGTTCACCATCGCGAGTCGGACCCGCCGGAGCCCGCCACCGAGATCCTCGACATCGGGGCCCTCGACGATCACCTTCGGCCGCATGCCGGCGAGCGCCGTCACGAAGGCCGTCTGCCCGGCGCCGAGTCCGTCGAGGTCTCCAGCGGGCGGGTTCAAGGTGAAGCCGGGCACCATGCCACCGATCTCGACCGGGCCGAGCGTGGGGTGGTCGAACGCGGTCCATTCGATGAATCCGGTGCCGTCGCGGAAGTCGTCGGAGTATCGAAGCCAGGCGGCGGCCTCCGCATCCGCGGGTCCGGGGGGCGCCTCTTCGGGTGTCTGCTCGTCGCCGGACTCCTCGGTCGTGGCGGCGTCATCCGTCGGGGCGGCCTCCGGCTCGGGCGGATCGGGACGACCCCAGCCGGTCACCGCCACCGTCGGAATGCCGCGGTGGGCGTACAGCCAGGAATGCAGGCTTCCCGCATCGTCTTCGTCGGTGCTCCGCGTCTGACCCGCGTGCGTCCCGTAGGCCTCCGCGAGCGTCTCGTAGAGCGCCTTGTCCTTCCCGTCGATCCCGATCGGCGTTCGCTTGGTGATGTCCATCTTCTTCGAGTCGGGAAGCGTCACCATGGTGTCGTGGGGTCCGTAGACCACCGACGCGAAGATCCGCGGGTGCCCGAGCACGAACTCGGCGAGGGCGAGCGTCTCGGGCTCGCTCAACTGATAGGGACCCGCTTCCACCGAATGGGGTGACCACCGGTGGGGGAAGTTCCGGTCGAAGATCACTTCGCCGCCGCCGTCTTCGGCGACCCGTCCGTCGCCATCGAGATCCTCGCCTTCCCGCAGCATCACGAAGCCGGCGCGTTCGCCGAGCGAACGATCCGGCGACTTCATCAGCCGCGGGGCCCCGGGGTCCGGGAGATGCGTCGCCGGCGGCGCGAGACCGGGATTCGCCCACCGCATCGTCGCGACGACGCCGTCGCCATCGAGGTCCCGCGCCGGATCCTCGTCGATCATGCCGTCCCGGTCCGCATCGACGCGGCGGGATCCACCGCGGCGACCGGTGTTCACCCCGTCGAAGTTGGCCGCGATCGCATCGGGGTTGGCCCGCGGCAGGATGTGGATCGTCACCTGCTCGAGCAGGTCCGCCTGATCGGCGAGCATCGACTCCGCGATGCGGACCGCGTATTCCGTTCCCGCCGGATGAAGTCCGTCGAGTCCCGCGACCACGAGCAGGGCGGGGCGCTCGTCGGCGGTCTCGAGATCGTTCGAAAGCGTCGCCACGACGAGCGGCCGACCTTCGCGGCTGGTTCCGTAGGTTCCGAGCCGGACCCGTTCGGGATGCGCCGTCGACCACGCCGCCACGCGGCGGGCGAACGCGGATTCGTCGAGATAGGCATCCCAGGGAGGCGTGACGTCGGCGGAACCGACGGCGGCGGCGAGCAGAAGAGAGATCATGCAGGGGACTCCGCGGACGTGACGAGGGAATGCCGGATCAGAGTTCGATCCGAAGCTCCGCATCGTCCATGAGATAGAGACCGACGAGCCAGTTCTCGACCAGGTAGGGCGAGACCTGCAGTCGACCGGTGAGCGATCCGAAGGTGACGGCGTGTCGTTGGGAACGGGGTACCGGCGCCGCCAGCGCGACCTCGATCGCGTCGTAGGGCGTCGGGGGGATTCCGATGCAGCAGCCGTCCCACTGATTCAGCATCGCGAGGATCTCGGTGCTCTCGACCCCGCCGAGCGGGAACGCGACGTAGCCGTCGATCCGGATCCATGCGCCGTCGAGGGCCGCGATCCGCTGCGGGATGGCCCGCTCGCCGAGACTCGGCCGGTAGCCGTCGGCCGCGCTCGCGAGCAGTTCCCAGCTGACGCGATAGGGCGACTCGCGGGTGCCTTCGCCTCGGATCGTGAATTCACCGTCGGCGACGATGCGGTCGTCCGCGAGCCGGACGAGTTCCCCGGGAACGACCTTCGCGTCGAGGATCTCCTTGTCCAGGCCCAGATCGAGCCGCGGTGCGTCTTCGGAGACCTCGATTCGATCCTCCGTCGCGACCTCGGTCGGGCGTTCGGCACGACCTGCGTCGAGGTCGGCGATCAGGGATTCCGTCGCGGTGGCATCGGGGATCGATTCGAGCGGGGGAAGATCGAGCGCGTCGCCGAGCCGGAGCTCGCCCGCGGCGAGCGCGGGGTTCGCATCGACGATCCGTCGCCAGAGCCGGGCATCCCCGTATCGACGCAACGCGATCGACTGAAGGGTGTCGCCTTCGACCATCACGTGGGTCGTGCCGGTGATCGGCGCGAGGGCCGGCGACTCGTCGGCGGTCTCCGATGCCGGGTCCGAGTCATCATCGAGGCCGTCCGCCGAAGCGGTGGTATCCGACGCCGGTTCGGATTCCTCGGCGGCCGCGGCGGCGATGCTTCGGATGGTGTCGGTCGCGGGTGGGGCCGCGGGCGCGGGTCGTGCGGCCCGGGGTGCCGGGGACGAGCTCGCCGGCGCGGTCGGGGGCGTGGTCACATCGCGATCACGGACGAGCACCACGACCGCCGCGATGAGAATGCCCGCGATGATCGCCCAGATGAATCTCATGCGTTGCCCTTGGCTCCTGGTCGTACGGTCAGGCGGCGTCGCCGTGCCGTGTCGGACATCCTACTTGCGACCGGGTCGACGGTTTCACCGGAACCTCAATCGAGTGGCCGGAGATGTTCGGCGACCGGCGTTCGATACGCCCGGACCGCCGGCGCGACGCCCGCGAACGCCGCCAGCACGACCGTGCCCGCGACGATGAGGATCGACGAGTCGGCATCGATGGTCGGCAGGATCACGACGCCCGTTCTCGACGCGAGCACCTCCGCCGCGACCCGGGCGCCCGCGAACGCGAAGCCGACCCCGAGCACCGCACCGACCACCCCGATCATCGCGCTTTCGGTCAGCACCAGTCCCAGGACCCGGCCGCGGGTGCAGCCGAGCACGCGGAGGACGGCGATCTGGCGACGGCGGAGTTCCATCGAGTTCCAGAGCACGAGCGTCACCGAGATCGCCCCGGAGACCAGGATGCCGATGCCGAGGGCGATGAAGACCGCGTCGAGGCTCGCGACGATGCCGAAGAGCCGATCGACCTGCGTGGCGGGCGAGGCGACGGTGATCGAGGGATCCCGACGGAGTCGATCGAATGCCGACTGCAGGATCGCGGCGCTGTTGCGGCCGGCCCGGACCGGGGTTCGCAGCAGCATTCCGGTGACCAGACGGTCCTCCGCATCGAGGTCGTCGACGGTTTCGGGAAGTCCCCGCCCGGCGGCCTCCCAGCGATCGATCGCGTGCAGGAACCAGGATCCCTCGATCGAGGTCACCAGCAGTCGATCATGATGGGTGCCACTCGGCTCGAGGACGCCGACCACTTCGAAGGTCGCCTCCTCGTGAACGTGCGGGCTGCCGTCGGCGTGCACGTGCCCGTGATCGTGGTCGTGTCCATGATCATCATGACCATCATGATCATCATGATCGTGGCCGTCGTGCGGATCACCTTCGGCCTCGACGGTCGCCGATGGATCGTCGACGATCCCGACCTCGCCGCCGGCCGCATCGACGCCCATGCCGTGGGTGAGGAAGAGGCGATCGCCCACGCCGAGACCCGTCGCGGCCGCGACCCGACTGCCGAGCACCACGTCGAAGGGGCCTTCGATGTTCCGGCCCGGCCTTCGGATCCGCCACGGCTCGCCGATGGCGGGCTCGAAGTCGTCGAGAAAGGCGGGGGTGGTGCCGAGGACGGGGAAACCGCGGAACGAGTCGCCCAGCTGGGTGGGAATCGTCCAGGCCCACGGCATCGACGAGGCGATCTCGGTCACCTTCGATTCCGGGAGCGGCGCCCGCGGCGGGTTCGCGTAGAAGATTCCGTTCAGAACCGCGACGAGCGGACTCGAGTCGCCGCTCACCACGAGGTGGGCGTTTCCGACGCCGCGGGTGAAGCTGCGTCGCCCCGCCTCCCGGAGGGATCGCATCGAGATGAGCAGCGCCACCGCGATCGCGATGAGCAGGCACGTGACCACGGTCGACGTCGACCGGGCGGACAGCGACTTCAGGACGAGACGAAGATCGGTCATGACGCGTGCGTCTCCACGCCGGCGAGTTCGGCGAAACGGATCACGTGTTCGAACGCGGATTCGAGCGAGGGATCGTGGCTGGTGAGCAGGAGGGCGGCGCCGCGCTCCTTGCAGATCTCCTGGAGCAGGGCGACGGCGTTCGCGGCGTTCTCGGGATCGAGGGCCGCGGTGGGCTCGTCGGCGAGGACGATCGAGGGTTCGCCGGCCACCGCCCGAGCGATCGCGACGCGCTGCTGCTGCCCCACGCTCAGGCGATCGATCCTGGTTCCGGGCTCGACCTGCAGGCGGTCCAGGAGACCGTCCGCGATCTCCGCGTGTCGCCCCTTCGGAACGCCTCCGAACAGCAGGGCGGTGGCGACGTTCTCCCGGGCGGTCAGTCCGGGCAGCAGGTGATGGGTCTGGAAGACCATGCCGACCCGGTCGGCCCGAAGGGCGTCTCGAGCGGCGCCCCGAACCGCGGAAATCGGTCGGCCGGCGATCGAGATGGACCCCGCATCGAGGTCGAGCAGACCGGCGGCGAGCATCAGCAGGGTGCTCTTTCCACACCCCGACGGCCCGGTCAGCAGCACCTGCTCGGCGGCGGCGATCTCGAAGGACGGAACGTCGATCTCGAACCCGCCCGGTCGGCGGAAACGGAGATCACGGATGTCGAGGGCGGGCTCCATGGCGGCATGATATCCCCCGACGGCCGATGCGATCTTTTCCAGAACGATGGAAAGGTCGGCCGATGTACGCGGCATGCGAACTCCACACGTCCGGTCCGACGCGTCCCGCGTGAAGTCGCTGAAGCCGATGGGCTTCCTCCGGCTCTACATCGGCGGCCGATACATCTGGATCATGTCCGGCCTCTTCCTGATGCTGATCATCGGCCCCCTGGTCGGTCGATTCGAGATCGTCTCGTCGCACATCTACATCGGCGACCTCGTCATCGGCCTGCTGCTCATCGCGGCGGTCCGGGCGTTCATCGCGAATCGGACCCACTTCATCATCTGCCTGGTGCTCGGCGCCGTCGCGATCATCGTCGGCGTCGGAGGGCGGTACCTGCCCGGGGATGCGCATGCGACGATCGTGACGATCGCCCTGGTGCTGGACGCCCTCTTCCTCACGTATCTGATCCTGTTGATCTGCGCGGACATCTTCTCGACGCTCGAAGTCGACGCCGACACCATCTGCGGCTCGATCTCGGTGTACCTGCTGATCGGTGGCGTGTTCGCATCGGTCTACACGATCCTCGTCACGCTCGACCCCTCGTCCTTCGCGATCCCCGACCCGCCCACGGATCCCGACTTCTCCCTCGGGCCGGATCGACTGATGGCCTACTTCTCGCTCATCACGATCACCACCGTCGGATACGGCGACATCACGCCGCAGTCCGAACTGGCCCGATCGCTGTCGAATCTCGAGGCGCTCATCGGCCAGGTCTTCCTGACCGTGCTCGTCGCCCGGCTCGTGGGCCGACACCTTTCCGGCGTCGACGAGAAGCGCCAGCATGCGGTCGAGGAATCGGGCCTCTGATCGGGATGACCGACCGTCCCGCCCCGGACCGACGCCCGGCTCAGGCGAGCAGGCCTTCGACCACGCTTCCGTGCACGTCGGTGAGTCGGAAGTCGCGGCCCTGGTGACGACGGACGAGTCGCTCGTGATCGAAGCCGAGCAGCCGCAGCACGGTCGCCTGCAGATCGTGCACGTGGACCGGGTCCCGCACGATCGACGCCCCGAAATCGCAGGTCTCCCCGTGGACGATTCCGGGCCGGACGCCGCCTCCGGCCATCCAGATCGAGAAGCAGTGGGGATGATGATCGCGGCCGAAGTAGGACGAGCCGTTGCGACGCTCGTTCATCGCGGTGCGACCGAACTCGCCGGACCAGATCACCAGCGTGTCCTCCAGCAGCCCGCGTTCGAGGAGATCGTCGAGCAGGGCGGCGACGGGCGCGTCGGTCTCGCGGCACTTCTTCGGAAGCTGGTTGACGATGTCGTCGCTGGGATTCGTTCCGTGCGTGTCCCAACCCCAGTCGAAGAGCTGGATGAAGCGGACGTCGTGTTCGAGCATCCGACGGGCCAGCAGACAGTTGTTCGCGAAACTCGCCCGGCCGGGCACGGCGCCGTAGCGGTCGAGCGTCTCCGGCGACTCGTGGGCGATGTCCATCACCTCGGGCACCGCGGCCTGCATCCGGAACGCCAGTTCGTACTGGGCGATCCGGGCCAGCGTCTCGGGGTCGCCCTGCCGCTCGCACTGGAGCCCGTTCAATTCCGCGAGGGCCTCGATGGTCGCGGCCCGGGTGTCGCGATCGATGCCGGGCGGGTCCGCCGCGAAGAGCACGGGGTCGCCTTCGGATCGACACTGGACCCCCTGATGCACGCTCGGGAGGAAACCACTGCCCCAGACGCTCTTTCCCGCACTGGGGGTCTTGCCGCCGGAGACCAGCACCATGTAGGCGGGCAGGTCGCGATTCTCCGAACCGATCCCGTAACTGATCCAGGATCCGAGGGACGGACGCCCCAGCCGGGGCGACCCGGTGTAGAGGAGCAACTGCGCCGGTGCGTGGTTGAATTGATCGGTGTGCATCGACCGCACCACGGCGATCCGGTCCGCGTGCCGCGCCAGCCCGGGCAGGAGCTCGCTGATCTCGGTGCCCGACCGCCCGTGCGGTGCGAAGGCGTACGGCGACGCGAGCACCTCGGGATGCCCCTTGATGAAGGCGAAGTTCTCGGGATCGAGCAGATGGTCCGGACACGGCTTGCCGTTCCATCGCTCGAGGGTCGGTTTCGGATCGAGCAGGTCGTGATGCGGCGGACTGCCGGCCATGTGCAGGTAGACGATGCGTTTCGCCTTCGGCGCGAAGTGGGGCCGGGTGAGATCCAGACCGACCGTCGTCTCGCCGTCGCCCATCCCGAACGCGGGCCGGGTCGCTTCCGCGGTCGCCCAGGCGAGGGCCATGCCGCCGATGCCGGTACCGATCCGACCGAGGAACGCCCGTCGGGTGGTCGCTTCCAGTCGATCCCGCACCAGTCGTTGGTGCAGGTCGCGAGCGGCATGTTCTGTTCTTCTGCCCATGGGTCGGTCTCCCCGGTCAGCCGCGGTTGAGGAACTCGTCGAGATTGAGAATCACGTTCGCCACCACGATCCGCGCCGCGAACGACGCCGCGTCGAGGCCGTCCGGCACGGTGGCCCGCGCCGCCTCGATCAACGCCGCCGCCCGCTCGGGTGCGTCGCGGAACCGCTGCGTCTCGGCCTCGAGGAGCCGCTGAAGCACATCGATCTCACGAGGGTCGGGGCGACGGGCGATGGCGAGCCGCACCGCACGGACGAGCTCGCCGTCGCTCCCGGCCTCCGACCAGGCACGACGGGCCAGTCCGCCCGCGGCTTCGACGAACGCCTCGTCGTTGAGCGTCACCAGCGCCTGCAACGGCGTGTTGGTCCGGATCCGCCGGGCGACGCACGTCTCGCGACTTCCCGCGTCGAAAGCCACCATCGACGGGTACGGCGCCGTGCGACGCCAGAAGGTGTAGAGACCGCGCCGGTGACGGGCGTCGTCCTCGGCGGTCATCCAGCGTTCACCGCTGTAGACGACCTGCCAGACGCCGTCCGGCTGCGGCGGGTACACCGGAGGACCGAACATCTTCGGCGAGCGAAGCCCCGACGCCTCGAGGGCGGCGTCGCGAATCGCCTCCGCCTCGAGCCGGAAGCGGGGGCCGCGGGCGAGCAGCTCGTTGTCCGGGTCCCGGGCGAGGGAATCCCGATCCATGACGGACGACTGTCGATAGGTCGCGCTGGTCACGATCTCCCGGCAGAGTCGCTTGTGACTCCAGCCCTGTTCCATGAATCCGACCGCGAGGTGATCGAGGAGGTCCTGCCGCGCCGGCGGGATGCCCTGGGTCCCGAAGTCCTCGAGCGTCTCGACCAGCCCGCGACCGAAGAATCGTTCCCATACGCGGTTCACGTGGACGCGGGCGGTGAGGGGGTTTCGATCATCCGCCACCCAGCGTGCGAAGGCGAGCCGATCCGGCTCGGAGGCCGCGTCACTCGGAAGATCGTGGAGGAAGTCCGGCACGCCGGCGTCGACCACGCCGCCCGGACTCCGCCAGTCGCCGCGTTCGAGAATGTTCGTGGTACGACGTTCCGACGCCACCTGCTCCCGAAGCACCGGGACCCGCGGCGCCGCGGCTTCGAGCGCGTCGATCTCCGCATCGAGTCGGGCGAGCTCCACCCGGTCCGCACGGGTCGCGGCGAGTCCCGGCGGGCTGATCTCCGCCCGCCAGTGGACCTCGAGCCGCGCACGTTGCGTCGCGTCCCGGTCTTCTCCCGCCATCAGCGCGGATCGGACATCGCCCGGGAGGTGCCGACCGTCACGTTCCATCTCCGCGTCGATCCAGGCGTCGACGTCCTCGAGCCAGCGCGGCGGATCGGCGCCTTCGCGGATCAGTCCGACCGGACCCCAGTGCGCCACCGCCGCCTGTTCGCCCGCCTGCATCGATGCCGCGACGCCGGTGATCACCGATCCCGCGGGAAGGCCGAGCACCTCGGCGGGCCACTCGAGCCGGACCCAGCCCTTCTCCGAAGGGAGGTCGCCGATTCGTCGACGCGAACCGGTGTCCTCGGCCCCGAGGGCATGCTCGAGCGTTCCCCAGTACGCCCGATGCTCCCAACCGCCGTCGACGGCTTCGATCTGGATCATGACGCCGGCCGGCGGCCGGGCGGGATCGAGTCGGATCCACGCTTCCAGTCGATCGTCGGCCATGGTGGTGATCCGCGACCCCGGCGGGATGTCGTGGACGAAGTGCTGCTGGAACTTCCCGGCCGGCGCTTCCAGTCTTCGCGAACGGTGCCAGCCGGGCGGCGGATCGATCCCGTCGTCCCAGGGCAGGGTCCCTCGGACCAGCGTTCCCGAGGGGATCGCGCCGGGCGGACGGGCGTCCGGCAGGATGGGAATCCGATCGGCCGGAATCGAAGACCCGGGCGCTTCGAGAACGCGACGATCCCGTGCGGCGGTCGTCCGATCACGCGCGGATCGGAGTTCGTTCCGTCGGGTGCGGTCGCCCGGCGTCACCCAGGACAGCAGCGGGTGCTCGTCGGGCCGGTCGGCGTCCTGCGTCGTGTTGAAGAACGCATAGAGCCCGTAGTACTCCGCGGTCGAGATCGGGTCGTACTTGTGATCGTGACAGGCGGCGCACTCCGCGGTCAGCCCCATCCAGGTCGTGAGCGTGGTGTTCACCCGATCGGCGACCGCGGCGACCCGGAACTCCTCGTCCCGGGTTCCACCCTCGTCGTTGGTCATGGTGTTGCGGTGGAAGGCGGTGGCGAGCACCGACGCATCGTCGCCCCCGGGCAGAAGATCACCGGCGAGCTGGGCGACGGTGAACCGGTCGAAGGGGAGATCGTCGTTGAACGCGTCGATCACCCAGTCCCGCCACGGCCACATGGTCCGGCTTCGGTCCGCTTCGTATCCGCGGGTGTCGGCGTACCGGGCCACGTCGAGCCAGACGCGGGCCCAGCGTTCACCGAACGCCGGATCCGCGAGCAGACCGTCGACGAACCGCTCGTAGGCGTCCGGTCGCGCATCGCCGAGGAACGCGTCGACGGCTTCGGGCGTCGGCGGCAGACCGGTCAGATCCAGCGAGACGCGTCGAGCGAGCATCGCCCGATCGGCCTCCACCGACGGCGTCACGCCCGCCGCCGCGTGCGCCGCCGCGACGAAGCGGTCGAGGTCACGTCTCGCCCACGCCTCACCCGCGGTCGGAACGCCGCCGGATTCCTCCGGATGCCGCCAGGCCCAGTGCGTCTCGTAGTCCGCACCTTCCTCGATCCATCGACGGATCAGTTCGATCTCCGCGGCGGTGAGTGGTTCGCCGGCACCGGGCGGCGGCATCACCTGTTCGGGATCCTCGCTGGTGATCCGCGCGAGCAGCGATCCGGCGTTCCCGTCGCCCGGCACGATGGCGGCGCCGCGGCGTCGTGAGGCGACGGCGTCCGCGTGCCGGTCGAGTCGAAGTCCGGCGAGTCGCGCCGCCTCGTCGGGGCCGTGACACGGCAGGCACCTCGACAGGAGCGGACGAATGGTCCGGTTGAAGGAGACCGGCTGGTCGGTCGCGGCGGCGGCGTACGACGATGAAGCCGCGACCGGGATCGCGGTCGCGATGACCATGCAGGCATGAGCGATTCGCAACGGCACGATTCCGAGTCTATCGTCTTGGATTCGCAAAGCGATCTTCCTCCCGACCTTCCGCCGGATCCGACGCATGATCACCGCCGACGACGCTTCCCGACTCCCGGATCCGCTCGCGCGATCGACGACCCGGGTGCTGGTGGTCGGCGCCGGACCGATCGGGATCGAGACCGCGATCGAGCTCCGGCGTCGCGGCATCGACACCCTGAACCTCGATCAGGGCCCGCTCGGCGCCCAGGTGGTCGCCTTCCCGCCGCGGACCCGATGGTTCTCCGGCCCGGAGCGGATCTCGATCGCCGGCGTCCCGCTGGTGACGATCGATCAGGAGAAGGCGACCCGGGAGGATTACCTCGCGTACCTCCGCTCGGTCGTGACGCAGTTCGAGGTTCCCGTCCGGACCTACGAGTCCGTGACCTCCATCACGCCGACCGGCGACGGTTTCGAAGCCCGGACCCGGACGCTCGGCGGACTCGAACGAATCGTCGAAGCCGAACGCATCGTGCTGGCGGTGGGGGGCACCGCCCGCCCTCGCAGGCTCGGCGTGCCCGGCGAGGATCGACCCTTCGTGTCGCACGAACTCGGCGAGGCGCATCGCTGCTTCGGCCGCCGGGTGATCGTGGTCGGCGGCAAGAACTCCGCGGCCGAGTCGGCGATCCGACTCTGGCGGGCGGGCGCCGAGGTCACCATCGTCCACCATCGCGACGCACTCCATCCGCGGATCAAGTACTGGATCCGCCCGGAGATCGAATCGTGCATCCGGTCGGGCCTGATCCACGCCCGACTGGGCACCAGGATCGTGGCGATCGGCCCCGGCTCCGCGACGCTTGAACGGGTTTCGGACGGACACCGGACGGAGGAACCCGTCGACGACGTGTTGCTCCAGATCGGCTTCGAAGCCGATGGCTCGCTGTTCGAAGCCCTCGGTTGCGAACTCCACGGCGAGAATGCGGCGGTTCGCCACGATCCGGACGACATGCAGACCACCGTGCCCGGCGTGCACGTCGCCGGAACCGCGGTGAACGGAACGCAGGGAAGCTTCCAGGTCTACATCGAGAATTCCCACATCCACGCCCAGCGGATCGCGGCCTCCCTCGCCGGCGAACCCGTCCCTGCGGACCCCGATCTTCCGGAACTTCCCGAGGCCTGACCCGGGGCTCAGAGGCGGTCGCCGCGGGCCTTGCGAAGCGCCCGGGTCCGACGCTTCAGCCGGCGTCGGTTCCGCCAGCTGTTGAAGAGCAACCCGAACGCGAACGTCGCACTGACCACGAATCCCGCCACCCCGAGGTGGAAGGCGATCCCCTCGCCTCGACTGGCGAGCACCAGGATCGCGCTGGCCATCACCAGCGCCGAGATCAGCAGGGCGTAGCCGATTCGTTCCGAGGCGTCCTCGAGTCCGACCACCAGATCCTCGATCGCGACGACGTCGAGCTGCAGCCGGAGCCGGTTTCGCCGGACGCGGCTCAGGAAGTTCAACAGTTCGCCGGGCAGCGTCTCCCCGAGTCCCAGGACCTCCATCGCGACCTCCCGAGCCCGGCGACCGACGGCCTTGGGACTGAATCGGCCCTTCAGCAGCTTCTCGATGTAGGGACGCGTGAAGGCGATCAGGTCGAACGATGGATCGATCGACATCGCGACGCCTTCGATCGTGGTCAGCGCCTTGATGAGGAGCACCACGTCGGCGGGACATCGCAGGTCGTGACGTCGAAGCGTCTGGAAGAACTCGTCGAGCACCGACCCCATGTCGATTCGATCGAGCGGGACACCGACGAACCGACCGACCAGTTCCTGGACGTCGGACCGCGCGGCCTTGAGATCGACCTGGTCGAAATCGACCTCGGCGAGCTTCATCGCGGCCCGCATCACCATGTCCGCGTCGTTGCGCGTGACGCCGTAGACGATTTCCGCGAGCCGAAGACGGGTCTGCTCGTCGACGAAACCGGTCATGCCGCAGTCGATGAAGGTCAGTCCTCCATCCGGCCGCACGAAGATGTTGCCGGGATGCGGATCCGCGTGGAAGAATCCGACCTCGAGCGTCTGGTGGAAGACCGCGCCGGCGCCGACGGAGACGATCTTCCGTCGCTGCTCGGCGTCGAGCGTCGCCACGTCGAGATCGGCGAGCAGGATTCCCTCGGCCATCGATTCGCACAGGACGTCACGGGTCGTCTGCGGCCAGTAGATGGTGGGAAAATCGACCTCGGGCTGGTCTTCGAACATCAACGACAGCCGATCGGTGGCGCGACCCTCGTTCGTCAGATCGGTCTCCCGATCGAGTTCACGAGCGAATTCCGCGACGGTCGCATTCGGGTCGAATCCCATGCTCGGAAGATGTTCGTCGACGAGGCGGGCGAGAAAGCGGAGGGCTTCCATGTCGCCGGCGATGATCTCCCGGATGTCCGGCCGCAGGATCTTCAGGACGACGGGCGTGCCGTCGAGCAGCACGGCGCGATGGGCCTGCGCCATCGATGCCGCGGCGATCGGCTCCTGATCGATGGACGCGAACTTCGCGTCGACGCCCTCGGGATACGACTCGTGCAACAGCTGCTCGATCTCCGCCCAGGACACCGCCGGGCACCCGGACTGGAGATTCGCGAATTCGTCGGCCCAGTCGTCGGGAACGAGGTCCCGACGGGTGGAGAGGACCTGTCCGAGCTTGATGAAGGTCGGCCCGAGTTCCTCCATGGCGTGACGCAGTCGCACCGCGGTCGGCATCCGGACGAGGGCGGCCTCCTCCCGGCCGATGCGGACGCGATCGAGCAGGCCCGCCACCACGTTTCCGAGGCCGATCTCCCGCAGGAACTCGACGAACCCGTAACGGGCGAGCACCCGGATGATCTGGTTCCACCGCTTGATGTTTCTGATCTGGTTGCCAATCACGCGGCGGATCTTACCCGCCCTCGGGATCGAGGTCCGCGCATGAACGAAGGACGTACCGGGGGGCGGTACGTCCTTCGGGTCGCGTGACCGGCCATGTCGAACCTGGATCGGCCGCATCGGGAAAGGCCGGGCCACGCTTCGTCGTCTCCGCCGCATCGAGCGGAGACGGGGGAGCAGGGATCAGTCGAAGCGTTCCTCCTCGCCCTCTTCGAAGTTCTCGTCGTCCTCGATCTGTCGCTGGGCGTCGCGGCTCGACTGCTCCAGCATCCGCCGGAGATAGGCGTTTTCCCGCCGCGTCGCCTCGAGATCGAACACCAGGTACTTCACGCTGAGCCGCAGGTAGTCGAGTGATTCCTGCAGTTCCGCGACGGAGGCCTTGATGCGGTCTCGACGTTCGCCGGCGAGGGCCGCGGCCTGCTCGGGCTGGTCCGAGGATTCCGGCATGGCCTGGATCCGGGACATGAGTTCCTGCATCTTCCGCTGAAAGGTGATTTCATCCATCTCTTCGATTTCCACTGGCGGTGCTCGGGAGCCCCGACGAATCTCCGTCGGCGACGCCTCAACAAATGCCACCGACCCGCCCGGATGCCACGACGACCATCGAGGAAGCCGCGTTCCGCCGGGCTCGAAGGCCTACAGAACGAACAGACCGACCAAGTGGTCGGCCGGACGTCGGAAGTGATGGTTTTCGGACGGCTCAGCGGGCCGGGGCGGCCTTCTTGAGGCCGCGGCGGGCGGCGGCGGGCGCGTCTCGGAGCAGGCTGTCGATGGTGTCGCCGCTCCGGCGGCCCTCGTCGATCGTGCGGGCCAGCACTCGGTCGCGTTCCCAGCACCACCGCTCGAAGAACTGTTCGAGTTCGTGGCGGTTGAACCGGGAGAGCGGATCGTCGAGCCCGGTCTGTGCGATCGCCCAGTCGATGAGCGAGCCGCCGCTCCGGTTGAAGCGGTAGAGGCCGTAGATGAACTTCAAACGGCCGGCGACGGGAATGAACGGATCGGTGGCTCGATCCGGGACCGCGATCATCGCGTCCTCGGGCCGGTTCTTCGCGATGGCGCCGAGCCAGCCACCCTCGTGGTCGGCTTCTCGATCCGCGAGCGTCTCCCCGGAGGCGGCCATTTCGGCCAGCGGCTTCTCGATCGTCTCGAGCCCGGCGACGCTCGCAAGCACCGTCTTCGTCCCCTCGCTCGGGAACTTGATCCAGACCCGGCGATCGGGCCGCCCGTCCCTGGTGATGAGCTCGACCTTCATCACCTCACCCAGTCCCCATTCGGGACGACCGGGATGACGTACTTGATCACCTTGCTTGTGCTTCAACGTGGTGTGCTCCTGCGGCTCGCCCGCATCCGTCGCCGCCGGCATGGTGCGGTCGAGTGAATCCGGGGCAGCGGGGGGGCGGATTGGATGTCCGCCGGGGACGCATCGTCGAACGACGATGCTGTGGGGGATCCTCTTGGTTCGCCTCGCGAACCACCGGCCCCGCTGGATTTTCGGCTCATGGTCGTCGGGGGTGCGTTCGCAACTGCGAACGGACGCCTTATCCGACGCGGCGAGTGTACCGTAATCCCCCCATGGATACCCAATCGAAGGACGAAACTCCTGAAAGCGTGGTCGCCGGCACGCCTCGACCAGCACGAATCGCCTTTCTTGGTGATCTCAACGGGGGACCCGGCCGTCGAGTGCTCGCGTCCAGGCTTGCCGAGGTCCGCCGTGATCACACCCCGGATCTGGTCATTGCGAATGCCGAAAACCTCCGAAACGGGTCGGGATTGACCCCGGACCTCTACCGCACGATCCGAGACCTCGGCGTCGACGGCGTCACGCTCGGCGATCACGTCTATCGAGATCGACGGATCATTCCACTGCTCGAGGATTCGAAGGAACCGATCTGCCGCCCGGCGAACCTCTCCAATGACGCACCGGGCAAGCGGACCTTTCGACTCCCACTGCCGGCGGAGACGGGCGGGGGGGAACTCCTGGTCTTCAACCTTCTCGGACGGGTCTTCATGGGGCTTCCCGCCAACGATCCGTTCCAGACCGCCGATGAACTCCTCGCCGCGAACCCCGGGGCGAAGGGCGTCCTGATCGATGCACACATGGAGGCGACGGCGGAGAAGGCCGCGTTGGCATTCCATCTCGATGGTCGGGTATCGGCCGTCCTCGGGACCCACACCCATGTCCCGACCGCGGATCACAGGCTCCTCAAGCGAGGAACGGCCTTCCAGTCGGATGTCGGGATGTGTGGCCCGTTCGCGTCCATCATCGGACGTGATCCGGAACAGGTGATTCGCCACATGCGAACCTCGGTTCACACGCCGTACGAGATGGGTTCCGGTGATGAACGACTGTGTGGCACCCTGTTCACCTTCCGAACCAGCTCTCGGCTCGCCTCCACGATCACCCCGTTCCAGTACGGCGATCGACTGGATGGATGAGCTGAAAAAAGCCCCTTCCGGCATCCAGAATCGCCTGTTTCTACGGATGTCCGATAATCAACACCTTCTAGGGCCTGAAGATTTCCTCGCCACCCGTCAGTGTCGTTTGGTTTCCGATCTTTCGCGATTTCTTGGTAAATATTTGGGATTCGTCTTTCAGATTCCCTGTCGACGGGTAATCTCAAGCGTCCCACTAACGACTCGTGCCCTATTCCCAAGATTGTTGGGCGAGTCAGCTCTCATTTCCGTTTAGGAGGATTCAAAGATATGAAGTTTGGAACTTTTGCAACCGTCGGCCTCGCGTCGGCCCTCATCGCTGGTGCGGCCTCGGCCGACGTCACCGTCGATGTCATCGATTTTAGCGCTAGCGGCGCTGAGTTCAGCGAAATCTTCGCCAACGGCACCCTCTCGGGTACGCTCACCGGCGTCGGCGTGGACGTGGTCCTCACCGGCTCGGAGAACTTCACCTGGGCTGACGACTTCACCATCTTCGTTGGCTCGGACGGCTCGACCGCTCCGCTCCTTCAGGCTGGTGGCTTCTCGGACTTCGGTGCGCTCGAGCGAATCAGCTGGAGCAACGGCGCCTCCGGCGACGATGGCACCACCTGCATCGACGCCCAGGACCTCGCGACTCCGGTCGTCCCCTTCTCCGTCGCGATCGGTAACGGCTACGCCTCCGGTGGTAACGGAACCTGGAACGGTACGTTCACCCTCTTCGGTGTGAACCTCGTTCCCGCCCCCGGCGCTCTCGCGCTGCTGGGTGTGGCCGGCCTTGCCGGTCGTCGTCGACGCGGCTGATCACCGCTCGACTCGCTTTAGGGCACTTATTCCACCGGTCCCCGACCTTACGGTCGGGGACCGGTGGCTCTTTTTGGGAGCAGTCCCGGCCCATGATCTGCCGTCTCCGGCCGGGCTTCGACGTTCAGACTTCGACGTTCAGGCTTCGGCCGGTGCGCCGAATCCTCCGCCGCCTGGTGTCTCGATGCGGAGTCGATCTTCCGGGCGGAGATCGAACGCCGCGATCCCGGGCATGAGCTGGATCGACCCGTCGGCACGTTCGATGCACGCGGTCGCAGCCTTGCCTGGATCACCTCCTTCGAGGCCATAGGGCCGTTCCACCCGATGTTGGCCGAGCAACGAGCCCCGGAGCGTCTCGGTCGCCCGAATGGTTCGAACGACGCCGTCACCGCCACGATGCCGTCCGCGACCACCGGAACCACGCCGGATCGAGAACGACTCGAGTCGAATCGGATACCGATGCTCGAGCACTTCGGGGTCCGTGAGCCGGGTGTTCGTCATGTGGCTGTGCACCGCGTCACAACCATCGAAGCCGGGGCCGGCTCCGGTACCTCCGCAGATCGTCTCGTAGTAGCCGAAGCGGTCGTTTCCCAGCAGCAGGTTGTTCATCGTCCCCTGACTTCCCGCCACCACCCCGAAACACCGGAGGAGGGCATCGACGACCCGCTGGCTGGTCTCCGTGTTGCCGATCGCCACGGCGGGGTCCGATTCGGCATGGCCTTCGAACGGAGGATCGAGGAATCCGTTCGGGCAGATGAGATCCACCCGTTCGAGTGCGCCTTCGTTGAGCGGAATCGCCTCCGCCGCGACGACGCGAAGCACGTAGAGCGTCGCCGCACGGATCACCGCGAACGGAGCGTTGAGATTTCGCGGATGGACGTCCCCCGATCCCGTGAAGTCGATCGACATCCGGCCATGTTCGACCGAGACCCGAAGCCGGATCGGCGTGCCGTCGTCGAGCCGTTCCTCGACGCTTCGATCGAACCCGGGCCGCGCGTCGATCAACCGTCCGATCGCCGCGCCACAACGCCGCCGCAGTCCTTCGAGATCACGATCGAAATCGGTCGGACCCACCTCCCGCCAGAGCGTCGCGAGCCGACGCACCCCGAGTTCGTTCGATGCGAGCTGCGCCGCGAGATCCGCGAGATTGTCCGCCACCGCCCGCGACGGATGCGGTGCCCGCCGGAGCATTTCCTCGAACACCTCGAAGGCGGGCACGCCCGCGGTCACGATCTTCATGGGAGGTATCACCACACCCTCCTCGACGAGCCGGGTCGCATCGGGCGGCATCGAGCCCGGCCGCGTTCCACCGATCTCCGCATGGTGGGCCCGATTCACCACATGACCGATGCAGTCGCCGGAACCCGCGAAGACCGGACTCACGACCGTGAGGTCGGGCAGGTGCGAGCCTCCGAATCCCGGATGATTGACGAGGGCGACATCGCCCGGACCGAGGTCGAGCCGGGAGGTCACCGCCCGGACACAGTCGCCCATCGCCCCCAGGTGGACCGGCATGTGCGGCGCGTTGACGACGAGTCGTCCTGCGGCGTCCACGATTCCACAGGAGTAGTCCAGACGCTCCTTCACGTTCACGCTGAGGGCGGTTCGTCGCAGGGTCTCGCCCATCTCGCGGGCGATCGACTCCAACCGGCACGCCATGATCTCCGAAGAGGCCGCGCCGGTGATTCCGGTCGGCTCCGAACCACGACGGTCGAGCATCAGACCACCGAATTCGTCGGCACGAGCGGACCAGCCTTCAGGCACCACGATCGTGCTCGTCGCGTCCGCCACCAGCAACGGACCGTGGAGGTCGGTCTCGACGGGAAGTGCTTCACGATCGACGGCGAACGATCCCTTCGTCCGGTCGTCGCGCCGAGCCTCGAACTCGTCCGCATCCGGCAACGGATTCCCGGCGGCATCTCCGGCGAACATCCTGACGCCCGCGATCTCGATCGGACGCGGCGGTGGGGGATGCCCGTAGAGGCGTCGGTAACTCGATTGAAAATCACGTTCGACGACGGATGACTGCACTTCGAGCGTCGTCTCGTAGTCGAGATCGATCGTCGTGTCCTGCCCGAGCAGCCGGGCCCGAATCTGAATCCGACGAACGACCGGGGCCGTCACCCCCGCGGCCCGCGCCGATTCGATCGCGTCGGCGCCGAGGCGATCGACCGTGGATTTCAGATCGACCGCGTGAAGCGGCTCGAGGATCGCGGACTCCACGCTTCGTTCCTGCGCCGCGACATGAAGCCCGACGGCGCTCAGCAGCCCGGCGTCGGCCGGGATCAGGACGCGTTTCATGCCCAACCGAGCGGCGACGCCGCAGGCATGCTGGCCACCCGCGCCACCGAACGCCACCAGGACATGATCCGCGGGATCCTCGCCGCGGCGGGTCGTGACCATCCGGATCGCCTCCGCCATGCGTTCATCCGCGAGCGCCACGAACCCCTCGAGCAGCTCACCTCGAGTACGTCCACTGGCCACGACTTGACGTTCAAGCGCCGCCTCCGCGGCTTCCAGGTGAAGTGGAACGCCGAATCGGTTCGGATCCGCCCGACCGAGCAGGAGGTTCACGTCCGTGAGGGTGAGCGGGCCTTCGCCGCCGTAGCACGCCGGCCCCGGTGACGCGCCGGCCGACTCGGGGCCGACTTCCAGACGCCCCTCGACGACCCGGCAGATCGAGCCACCACCCGCCGCGATGGTGTGAAGATCGACGCTGGGCACCCGCACCGTCGCATCCCCGACGCTGGTGCCGTCGCGAAGGTCGGCGCGGCTCTCGGCCCGCCCGACATCGGTGCTGGTTCCGCCCATGTCGAAGGCGACCAGCCGGTCCGCACCCGCCCGGGCGGCGCTTGCGATCGCGCCGACCATGCCGGCGGCAGGTCCGCTGAGCAGACTCTCGCACGGTCTGTACGTCGTGCGATCGACGAGGCCACCGCCACTCGACATCGCGAGCACCCGGTCACGACCTCCCTCCAACCCGAGGTCTTCGAGGAACGCATGCAGCACGGGCGACAACGCGGCGTCGGCGACGACCGTCCGAATCCGCGGCACGATCCGGATGTCCGGCGAGATGCGATGACTCACCGAGATTCGAACGTCCGGCAGGCATCCTCGGATCGCCTGCTCGAGCGCACGCTCGTGCCGGGGATCCCGCCAGGCGTGAAGCAGGCAGACGGCGACGGCATCGAACGGCTCGGTCGCCGCGTCGACCGCCTTCCGGATCTTCGCGATCGCCGCGTCGACGTCGAGGGGGTGAAGCACCCGACCGTCCGCCGCCATTCGAGCATCGATCCCCACGACGGCCGCCGGCAGAAGTCGGGCCGGGCGAACGTCGAGCGCGAAGAGGTCCGGGCGATCCTGATCACCGATGATCACGAGATCCTCGAACCCCGCGGTGGTCACCAGCAGGACGCGACCGGTCCGCCGCTCGAGGAGCGCGTTGGTGCCACGGGTCGTCGCGATCCGGAGATCGATGGGGGGCAGCGGTCGATCCGGTCGGGTCCCGGTGATCACGTGCATCGCGAGGCGCGGGGCATCGAGGCCCGGCACGCATTCGACGACCTCGCCCGGGCGACAGGCATCGACCCCTACCATCTGCAACATGCCCGCGGATCCGAGGGTGCCCGCGATCGCCCCATCCCGGACGCGAAGCACCGGCGCGCCTTCGAAACGTGAAAGCCAGCCCGGTCCGTCGAGTCGCATCCCGTCGAATCGGGCGCGAACGCGTCCCGAACTCAGGACTTTGACTCGCCGCGGTGTCGATGCGTCCGGCGGCAACGCCAGACAATCCGTGAACGTCCCGCCGGTATCGATCCGGATCCGCCAACGACCGAGATCAACGCGATTCAGAGGATCCTCTGGTTTTTCGGCGAGGGGCATCCGCCAAGGATAGCCACCCGGTAATCCGGCCATCCGACCAGAGAGGATCGACACCGGCGGCATCAGAATGCGACCTTTTCGCCCCGAGATCAGGTGACCGCGACGAAACTACTGGATTCCGACGGAGAGCAATGAGTAAAATCGAGTCAAGCGGCATCCGACATTGTCCGACACAAAGTTGCGCCGACCGAAACCCCTTGCCATCGCCCGGTACGTGCCGCCGTCCCCCCATCACTGAGAAAGACTGAAAAACTTGAAGCTCTACACGACGTTCACGCCATCGCATCGATCGATGTACACAGATCACTTTCTCGCGACGCTGCCCGACGAGTTCGAAATCCATGCTTTCGAGGACGACGACCAGCCCTGCCCGACCGGCACCTTCTACGAAGCCGGATGGGCCGAGACCTGCTTCCGGAAGGTGGACCTCTTTCTCAGGGCCTGCCAGGAATGCATGGGCGACACATTCTTCTACTGCGACGTCGACGTGCAGTTCTTCGGACCGATCCGAGATCGCCTGCTCCTCGAACTCGGCGAACACGACATCGCCTGCCAGCGGGATCGAGACCGGCATTGTTCGGGACTGTTCGTCTGCCGCGCGAACGATTCGACGCTGCGGATGTTCGAGGCGATGAAATCGAACTTCGCAGACGACGACCAGACCACGCTGAATCGGTTCATCGGCCGGACGGACGCCACGAGGCTCTCCAGTCGGTTCTTCAACTACGGCCAGATCGCGTCGGGGCGATGGACCGAGGGGCCGATCGAGACGCCGGCCGGGATGCTGGCGCATCACGCGAACCACGTGGTCGGCATCCCCGCGAAGATCCGGATGATGAAGGAAGTTCGCGCCGGGTGGGAATTCCGCCGTCGCGAGCCGTGCGAGCGCCGGGCCTCTTGACCGAGGCGGGCGGGAATGCGTCCGATCCCGGTCGATCTCCAGCCGATCGGTGATCCCGCTCGAGGATTCTGACTATCCTCGTGACATTCGATCGCCGTCTGGAGCAGAACGTTGTCGACGCGCAGAACCATCCTCAGCATCGCCGCCGTCCCCGTCATCGCAGTGGCGTACGTCGTCGTCATGGGGAGCACCGGCGCCTGTTCCACCTGCGCCGACCTGCTCTCGTGGGCCACCGGCGAAGGATCGCCCGGCACCACCACGACCGTCGCGAACGCCGAACCGACCTCCTCGACCGCCGTCCGACCGGCCGGCATGTTCACCGTCCCGCTCATCGACCTCGAGGGCCGGCAGACGACGCTCGCGGCCCACGCCGGAAGACCCATGCTCATCGAGGTCTGGGCGACCTGGTGCGGTCCCTGCCGAAAGGTCCGGTCGATCATCAAGGAACACGAGGCGGCGCTGAGCGAGGTCGCGACGCTGGTGGGCGTGAGCGTCGATCAGGGTGGTCCCGCCGCGGTGACCCGATACCTCGAGAAATCACCCGGCCCCGCGATGCTCGAGTTCATGGTCACCCCCGAATTCCGGGCGGCCATCAAGCCACTGGATACCCAGAACACGATTCCCAAACTCGTCTACGTCGGACCGGACGGCCGCATCGCGAACCTCTCGCACGGTGCCAACTCGCCGACCTTCATGACGGCGCTGCTTCGAAACCTCGGGCGGACGAAGCCCGCCGCCGCACCGGACGAGGCGGGCTGATTCCGATGCCGCGTCCCATCGACGCCCTCTACCTGGCGGCCGCCATCCTCGGCAGTCCGGTCTGGCTCCCCCGGATGATCAGGACCGGCAAGATCCACACCGACTGGCGAGCCCGATTCGGGCACGGCGAAACGCTCCCGGATTCCAGTCGGCCCCGGGTCCTGCTCCATGCGGTCTCGGTGGGGGAGGTGAACGCCACCGATCTGCTCGTCGATGCGCTCCTTGAACACGCCCCCGCGACCGAACCGGTCGTGGCCACCACCACCGACACGGGGTTCGCCCGGGCGACCGCGCTGTTCGAGGGCCGCTGCGCGGTGGTTCGATATCCCTTCGACGGCAGCGCCGCGATACGACGCCTCCTCGATCGGATCCGACCCGATGCGATCGGACTCGTCGAACTCGAGGTCTGGCCGAACCTGCTCGCCGAAGCCCGTCGACGGTCGATTCCGGTGGCGGTGGTCAATGGTCGGCTCAGCGCGCGAAGCCACCGTCGATACGGACGCATCCGGCCCGTCGCGCGGCGGCTCTTCGATGGCCTGACGATCGCCGCGGTGCAGGACGAGACGTATGCCGGACGGTTTCGATCGATGGGACTGGGGGACGATCGGGTCCGGGTCACGGGATCGATGAAGTGGGACACCGCCCGGATCACCGACACCGTCGGGGGCGCTGCGGAGCTCGGCAAGGCGATGGGCATCGACCCGACCAAGCCGCTCGTCGTCGCGGGCAGCACCGCACCGGAGGAACATCGGCTGCTTCACGAGGCGGTGCCGGCGGGCGTCCAGCTGCTCTGCGCACCGCGGAAGCCCGAGTGGTTCGACGCCGCGGCCGGCGAACTCGGCGGATGCGTCCGCCGAAGCCGGGGGGAACGCGGTGAAGGTGACGAACGATTCCTGCTCGACACCATCGGCGAACTGAGAGCGGCCTACGGACTCGCGGACCTCGTCGTGGTGGGTCGGACCTTCGTCGATCTCGGAGGTTCCGACATGATCGAACCGATCGCCCTCGGCAAACCCGTGGTGGTGGGCCCCGACGTCGCGAACTTCGAAGCGATCGCCGACGAACTCCTCACCGCCGAAGCGCTGGTCCGGTGCGACCGGGCCGGCCTGCCCGAGACCATCCGGTCCCTGCTCGAGGATCCCGATCGGGTCGAACGCCTGGTGAATCGAGGGCGGGCCCACATCCGGGCGCGACAGGGCGCCACGACCACCCATGCCGAACTGCTCGCGACGCTCGCCACCGGGGGCTCGGCGCAATGAACGATCACCCGCTTTCCGAATCCGATCTTCACCGTCACTTCGGCCGACGCGGCCGGGATCTGCCGGGCCGGGTGCTGCTTCCGCCCGGAGACGACATGGCGATGCTGGGAATCGGCTCGACCGACCGGCTCCTCGTCGCCGCCGATCAGGTCGTGATCGGCCGGCACGTCCGCGCCGATGAAGCACCCGCGGTCATCGGCCGAAAGGCGGTCCTTCGCAATCTCAGCGACGTCGCCGCGATGGCCGCTCGCCCGATCGCGATCCTCGCGACCGCGACGCTCTCGCCCGATCGCGACCAGCGATGGGCCGAAGCGTTGCATGCCGGCCTTCACGAGACCGGACTCGCCTTCGACGCACCGCTCATCGGCGGCGACCTGGCGACCCACGCCCGACCGGGAACGCCCGACGTGATCAGCGTCACCATTCTCGCGCGTCCCGGAGGCGAGGACGGTCGCGTCGTCACTCGACACGGCGCGGCCGCCGGTGATCTTCTCGCGGTCACCGGGCGACTCGGCGGAAGTCTCACCGAAGACGGACGCGGCCGACACCTCGATTTCCCACCCCGGATCGAGGAGGCGATCGCGCTGAACGCCCTTCTACGGCAGGATCTCGTCGCGATGATGGACGTCTCCGACGGCGTGGCCCGCGATGCCGCCCGCCTCGCGACGACCGACGGCGTGGGCGTCCGACTCGACGCCGATCGAATTCCACGCAATCCCGGCTGCGACTGGCGGTCGGCGATCGGCGACGGTGAGGATTACGAACTTCTCATCGCGTGCCGACGGGAGCCCCCCGGGGAGATCGATGGGGTGCCGGTCACGGTCATCGGCCGGTTCGAATCGACGCCCGGGACCTCCGGCCGCGTCCTGATCGACGCCGACGGCGAGTCGATCGACGTCGCCGGACTCGGCTGGGAGCACGCCGGCGACCCCACGGACCGAACGGGATAGACTCCCACACGATGAAGCATGACGAACGATTCATCCGGGTCGAAACCCGGGACGAGGAAGGCACCGAACGGGTCGGCGAAGTGATCGCCGAGACCTGCGCCCTTCCCGCATGCATCGCGCTGGAGGGCGACCTCGGTGCGGGCAAGACCCGTTTCGCCCGTGGACTCGCCCGCGGACTCGGGATTCCCGAGACGGCGATCGCCTCACCGACCTTCGTGGTCCACGTCGAACACTTCGGAACGGCCGGAGCGCTCTCCCATCTGGATGCGTATCGACTCGAAGGCACCGAAGAACTCGAAGCGATCGGCTTCGACGAACTTCTCGCCGATCAGGGACGCCTCGTCGCGATCGAATGGGCGTCGAAGATCGCGGAAGCGTTGCCGGCGGATCGAATCGACGTCCGCATCGACCACCGAGGCCAGCATCTTCGGGGACTGACCATCGCCGATCACCGGACCGACGCCCCGGCTCGACGTCGGCTCGAGGCCGCACTCGAAGCCCGTTGCGAAGGACGAGCCTTCACGGTCGATTCGGATCGCCGATGTCCGGCGTGCGGCGGACCGGTGGAGGCGGAACGAAGCCGACCGTTCTGCTCGCCGAGGTGCCGACTCGCGGATCTCGAAAAGTGGTTCGGCGGCGACTACGCGATCTCGCGACCGCTCGAACTCGACGATGAATTGATGGACTGACGGATCGACGTCGCGATCGCCTTCGGGCCCGGACGTCAGTCGGACGCGGCGGCGGGCTCTTCCGTACCCGTCGCGTCGTCTTCCGCCTCGTCCTCCTCGGGACTCATCGCGAAGATCTGGAAGCGATGGCCGACCGCCTTCCATCCGAGCTCGGCGCAGATCCGGTCGCGAACCTCCACGAGTTCCGGGCTCTGGAAGTCGATCGTCCGGCCGGTCCGAAGACAGACCATGACGTCCTGCGGTTGTTTGCCGTAGATCAGCTGGAAGTGCGACTGCTTCGAGTCGAACAACGCCTGAGTGATGATCCCCGCCTCCTGAAGCAGGCGAAGCGTTCGATAGATCGTCGCCTTCGAGACGCGATGACCTCGCTGTCGCATCGCGAGCAGCAGCTCCTCCGCCTCGAACGGGCCGTTGTGATCGATGATCGACTGGAGGACGTCGGCCCGCTCCGTCGTGTACTTCAGGCCACGGCTTCTGAGAAATCGCCTGAATACGGAGCAGAGCGGCATCAGGATCGCGGGCGTGGGTTCATCCATGCCTCCAGTATAGATCCCCGCGTCTCGACCGCGATCGGGCCGGGGAGGCCGTAGACTTCGCGGATGACCACGCGGGTACTGGCTTTCCAACCCTGGGACGGGGGTTCGCATCGGGCGGTCCGCCGTTCGATCGAACGACACGCCGAACACCGATGGACCTTTCGAACGATGCCCGGTCGGGGGCCGCGATGGCGGCTCCGACTGGCAGGACTCACGTTCGCCGCCGACGAGCGAGCGCGGGCGACGGCGGGGGAGTCCCCCGACGCGGACGCGATCTTCGCCACGAGCATGCTCTCGCTCTCGGATCTCCGGGCCACCCTGCCGCCGCGACTCCGTGGACGACCGCACGTCCTTTACATGCACGAGAACCAGATCGCGTATCCCGCCTCGCCGAAGACCCGTGAGCGGGATCGGGAACGAGACACCCATCTCGCCTTCACCAATCTCGCGTCGATCGAGGCGGCCGACCGGGTGGTCTGGAACTCGGCCTGGAACCGACGCTCGTTCATCGAAGGGATCGAGACGCTCCTGAAGCACGCACCGGAACCCGTCGATCCGGGTTGGCGGGAGCGGCTTGAACGAAGGAGCCTGGTGATCCCGCCACCGATCGAATCACTCGATGACCGGGATCGAGCCGACGCCGAGGATCGAGGATTCGACGAAGGCGGGCCTGCAGCGATTTTACATAACACGGAACTTGCGGATTATCCGGACGCCGTCCGGGTCGTGTGGCCGCATCGGTGGGAACACGACAAGGGCTGCGACGAGCTGCTCGAAATCGCGAACACCGCGAGACGACGCGAAGCCGAAGGCGGCCCGAGACTGCATTGGTTGCTGCTGGGACAGCCTTTTCAACGGGTCCCCGAGTCGATGCGGATGATGCTCGACGATCACGCCAATCGGATCGAACATGCCGGCTGGCTGCCACGGACGAAGTACGTCGAGACACTGCGACGGGCGGACTGGGTGCTGTCGACCGCACGCCACGAGTTCTACGGCATCGCCGTCGCCGAATCGCTGCTCGCGGGCTGCCTGCCATGGCTCCCGGATCGATTGAGCTATCCGGAGCTCGTTCCGCCCGAAGCACTCGGACTCGACCCGTGGAACACCGACATTCGAACCGATCACCCCGGGGGTCACGGGCTGAATCGAGCGGAACTTCACCGGCGCATCGTCGAACGACTGGAGCCGGCCGCGGCGAACGTCGCGGTTCGACGGCTCGAGTCCGTGATCACCGACGCGATCGACGCTTGAACGGTCGATGCTTGAAGCGGTCAACGCTTGAAGCGATCGAGAGCTGAAGCGATCGACAGTTGAACCTGAAACACAAGGATGTCCGGCAAACATCGACCGCATCGACTTCGACGGATGTCGCGGATCGAACGGAGGCCTCGGGGTGCATCATGTCATGCGACGAGAAACCGATCGCCGATACCCGTTGATGGCGAGCGGGACCACGGACCCGAGGCGACGACGCAGGCATCACGGGACCGATCGGTGCATCGGCGATCCGACGCCAGGAACCCGACCGGAACCCGATCGCCCCCCTGACCCCGGAATGAATCGCCGATAATCGGTGTTATGTAAAATCAACAAGGGTTCGACGGCGGCCGGGATTCCGCGGGAATCCCCCCGGCCCGGATCGCGTCCCCCTTCGGCGTCAATCCTCGGGTGATCCGTCCGTGCCGCCGGCGAGCCCGAGTGACGGTCCGCCTTCCGAGGCGACATCCAACCCGAACGCCTCGTGCACCGCGCTCAGCGCGATCTCCCCACGATCCTGTGGCACGAGACACGAGATGCGGATCTCACTCGTCGTGATGTTGAGGATCGGGACCGACGACTCCGCCAGCGCTTCGAACATCCGGCCCGCGACCCCGACGGTGCTTCGCATTCCGGCGCCGACCACCGAGACCTTCGCCAGGCCGATCTCCACGTCGATGCCGACCGCCGCCGCCTCGTCGGGCGGAAATCGGTCCACGACGGATCGAACCGTGTCCCGCGCCGCCGGCAGATCCGCGAGATCGACGGTGAACGCGAGCGAGATCGACGACGCGTCGGCGGTCTGCACGATGTCGTCGACCATCACCCCCGCGGCGGCGAGCGCCGAGAAGATCGCGGACTGCGGACCGGCCCCGGCCGACAGCCCCGTGACGCCGACCCGCCCGAGTTCCCGACGCAACGCACATCCGACCACCGAGTTCCGTTCCATGCCGTCGACCTCCCGAAGAATCACCGTGCCCGGACCGCCGTGCTGGCTGTGCAGCACCCGCAGCGGGACGTCGTAGCGTCGGGCGAAGACGACCGCCCGTTCCTGAAGCACGCCCGCGCCGACCGCGGCGAGCTCCAGCATCTCATCCGAACCGATCACGTCGAGACGTCGCGCTTCGCCCACGATCCGCGGGTCCGCGGTGTGGATCCCGTCGACGTCGGTGTGGATCTCGCAACCGCCGCCGGTTCCGCCCGCGTCCAGCGCCGCGGCGATGGCGACCGCGGTCGTGTCGGAACCGCCGCGACCGATCGTCGTGATCTCACCGATCGACGAGCCGCCCTGGAATCCCGCGACGACGGGCACCACGCCCTCCGACATCAGGTCCGACAGCCGGGTGGGATCGATGGTGAGGATCCGGGCCCGACCGTGATGCGGATCGGTGCGGATACCCGCCTCTCGTCCGCCGAGCGGCGTGGCCTTCGTGTCCCGCTGGGCGAGCGCCATCACCATCATCGCGGTGCTTGCGAGTTCCCCCGTCGCGAGCAGCAGGTCCAGGGCCCGCGGATCCGGCTCGCCGCCGAGCGACCGGGCGAGATCGAGCAGTCGATCCGTGGTCCGGCCCATCGCGGAGACCACGACCACCACGCGGTATCCACGTTCGATCGCCGCCACGACGCGATCGGCGCAGACCTCGAGCCGCGCGGTGTCGGAAAGCGACGAGCCGCCGAACTTCTGCACCAGGATTGGCCTGTCGGTCGCGGTCATGCGGGCTCCGAGGTCCGTCGGACCCCGAGCCTACCGACTCGCCGCGTCGGCCGCCTGCTGTCGACGGTGACGCTGCATCCGCTTGCGATCGACCTCCCGGAGGATGAGCTTCCGCATCCGGATGGCGTTCGGCGTGATCTCGACCGCCTCGTCCTCGGCGATGTACTCGAGCGCCATCTCCAGCGTCATCTTGCGCGGGGCCTTCATGACCACCGTCGCCTCCTTCGTCGACTCCCGGACGTTCGAGAACGCCTTGGCCTTCGCCGGGTTCACGTCGAGGTCGTTGTCACGACTGTTCTCGCCGACCACCATGCCCTCGTAGACGTCCTCGCCCGGCTCGACGAACATCAGCGCCCGTTCGGAAAGCGCCAGCAGTGAATACGGCGTGGCCCGCCCGGTCTCCATCGAGACCATGACGCCGTTGCCCCGCTCGCGACGCATCGGCCCCAGCGGTCGCCAGTCCTCGAAGGTGTGGTGCAGGATCGCCTCGCCGCCGCTCGCGTTGAGCAGTCGCGTTCGCAGCCCGATCAGCCCGCGACTCGGCATGACGCCTTCGACCCGGGACCGGTTTCCGACCGTGTCCATCGACTGGATCTCGCCACCGCGACTTCCGATCATCTCGATCGCGGCGCCGGTGGCCTCCGGCGGCGCGTCGACGCTGACCCGTTCCCACGGCTCGTGCTTGACGCCGTCGATCGTGCGGAGCACCACCTCCGGGCGTCCGACCACCACTTCGTAACCTTCGCGCCGCATCTGCTCCAGCAGGATCCCGAGATGGAGAAGCCCGCGACCGGAGACCCGGAAACTGTCGGCGCTCTCGCCCGTCTCGACCCTGAGCGCGACGTTCGCCTCGAGTTCCCGATCGAGTCGATCGCGGATCTGCCGGGTGGTGACGTACTTGCCGTCGCGCCCCGCGAACGGACCGTCGTTGATGCGGAACACCATGTGGAGCGTCGGCTCGTCGACCGAGACCCGGGGCAGCGGTTCCGGATTCTCCGGGTCGGCGATGGTGTCGCCGATCCCCGCGATCTCGAGTCCTTCGATCGCACAGAGATCGCCGGCCTCGACCGCCTCGACCTCGCGACGACCAAGCCCTTCGAACGCGAGGACCCGGCCGATCCGTGCATGGGTCTGGCCGGATTCGGTGCAGATCGCGACGCGTTCACCCGACCGGATCACCCCCCGGGCGACCCGACCGATCACGATCCGACCGACGAAGTCGTTCCGGTCCAGCGACGTGATCCGCATCTGGACGCTTCCGGAGGGATCGTTCAGCGGCGCCGGGATGCGTTCGCGAATGACGCCGAGCAGCGGACGGACGCCCTGGGTGCGTGACTCCGGATCGGTGTGCGAGGGCCCCGCCCAGCCGTCGCGACCCGACGCGAACAACACCGGGAAGTCGAGCGCTTCGTCGTCCGCACCGAGATCGACGAGCAGATCGAAGACCTCGTCGACGACCTGGTCGCACCGGGCATCCGCCTTGTCGCACTTGTTCACCACCACGATCGGCCGGAGCCCGATCGCGAGCGCCTTGCCGAGGACGAACCGCGTCTGCGGCATCGGTCCTTCCGCGGCGTCGACCAGAAGCAGCACGCCGTCCGCCATCATCAACACGCGTTCGACCTCGCCGCCGAAGTCGGCGTGACCCGGGGTGTCGATCACGTTCACGCGCACCGTCTCGCCGTCGTCGTAGGTCCAGTCGACGGCGCAGTTCTTGGAAAGGATGGTGATCCCCCGCTCCCGTTCCAGCGGATTGGAATCGAGGATGCAGTCCTCCCGGGCCGCGGACTCGCGGATCGTTCCGGACTGCGCCAGGATGGCGTCGACCAGGGTGGTCTTGCCGTGATCGACGTGCGCGATGATCGCGATGTTCCGGATGGATCGGGACGCTGACATGGAATCTCCAGCCGGGCCGGGCCCGGTCGATGCGGCGAGCCCCACAGTGTAGCGGGATCCGCGACGCCGTCCCCCTCCGATTCGATTCCCGTCGTCTCCCGCTCGGGATTCCCGGACTCGCGGCTCAGATCCCGTAGAGCGGCCGGAACTTGCCCTCGAGGTACCGCATCAGCGGGTCCGCGGACAGCGACCGGCCGGTGATCCGCTCGCAGAGCTGGGCCGGCGAATATCGACGCCCGTGGACGTGGATGTTGCTCCGGAGCCAGTCGAGAAGACCCGAGAATTCACCGTCGGCGAATCCGTCGACCAGCCCCGGCATCACCTCGCAGGCGTGTTCGAAGATCTGGGCGCAGTAGAGGTTTCCGAGGGTGTAGGTCGGGAAGTAGCCGAGCGCCCCCATCGACCAGTGGACGTCCTGCAGGCAGCCGCGACGATCGTCCGGAACCTCGAGGCCGAGATAGTCCCGGTACGCGGCGTTCCAGGCCTCGGGGACGCCGGCCGGCTCGAGGTCGCCGGTGAGCATCGCCCGTTCGAGTTCGAAGCGGATCATGACGTGCATGTTGTACGTCGCCTCGTCCGCTTCGACGCGGATGAAACCGGGGGCGACCCGGTTCGCCGATTCGAACGCGGCCCGGGCGTCGATGCCCGCGACCGCGGCACCGAAGTGACGCTCCAGCATCGGCGTGGCGAATCGCCAGAACGACTCGCTCCGGCCGACCTGGTTCTCCCACATCCGGCTCTGGCTCTCGTGGATCCCGAGCGAGACGCTCGATCCGCAGGGCGTGCCGAACGCCTCGTACCGGAGCCCCTGCTCGTACATCGCGTGCCCGGATTCGTGCATCGTCGAACTCACCGCGTCGGTGAGCATCCCATCGTGGAATCGCGTGGTCATCCGCACGTCGTCGCAGTGGGAACCACCGCAGAAGGGGTGCGTCGAGACGTCGAGTCGGCCGCGTTCCCGGTCGAAGCCGATGCGTTCCGCGACGTCCAGACAGAAGTCCATCTGCCGGTCTCGAGGAAGTTCGATTCCGTCCAGTCGTCCATCCGGCTGTGCTCCGGATGCGACGATCTCGGCGATCAGGTCACGCAGCCGGTCGCGAAGCGGTCCGAAGACCTCCGCGACCCCCGCCGCGGTGCAGCCGGGCTCGTAGTCCTCGGCGAGGGCGTCCCACGGTTCGCCGCCTTCGGCCCAGCCGTAGCACTCGGCCTTGCGGCGGCAGATGTCGACGGTCTTCTCGAGCCACGGGAGGAAACGCTTGAAGTCGTTGTCGTTCCGCGCCTCCGCCCACTCGTGCTGGGCGGCGCTCGCGGTCTCCGCGTGTTCCTGCACGAGGGACGCGGGCAGTCGGACCGCCCGGTCGTGATCGTGGCGGATGTTCCGGATGTTCGCCGCGGCTTCGGTGTCGGCGTCGACGTCCATCTCCGATTCGCATGCCGCGAGCAGGTCGGCCACCTCGGAGGACGTCATGCGCTCGTGGCCGAGCCGGGCGAGAAGCGAGAGCTGCTTCGCCCGATGCGTCGCACCACCGGCGGGCATCATCGTCTCCTGGTCCCAGCCGATCAGGCCTCCGATCGAACCCAGAACGGCCTCCTCGTTGAGGATCTCGAGGAGTCGTTCGTACGGTGCGGTCGTGGTCGTGCTCATGTCGTGTGATCCCATTCGGATGCGGACGGCCCGATCCGGCGATCGGGTCCTGAACGGGCCATCATAAGGATCACCGCCGGCACCGACTCGTCTTCGCGCACGAAAAAGCCGCCCACCGGAATCGGCGGGCGGCTTGAATCGTCTTTCGGGATCGGGTCGCGGGGTCAGCCGCCGACCACCGGGGTGGCGTTCCGAACCTCGTCCGGAACGGCCCCTTCGAGATACTCGATGACCTCGGTGCGTTCCGAGTCGGTCCGGGATCGGGCGTGGTCGAGGACCGTCCAGCCCCGAAGGTCGCGAACCGAGAGATCCGCACCGGCGTCACCGAGCATCTTGACCTTCTCGAGGCGGCCCTGGGCCGCGGCGATGACCGCCGCGGTCTGTCCGAGCATGTTCTTGAGTTCCATGTCGCCGTCGGCATCGAGCAGGATCCGAAGGCTGCCGGCGTTGCCGATGCGGGCGGCCCGCATCATGGCCGATTCCTTCGAGTGGATCTCGACGACGTCGATCTCGGCGCCGTTGTCGACGAGGATCGCGACGGCTTCGGGCTGGCCGATGCCGGCGGCCCAGATCAGCGGCGTCATGCCGCTCTTGTCGACGACGTTCACCGACGCGCCTGCGTCGACGAGGTACTTCGCGGTGGAAGGATCCTTGGAGAGGGCCACGGCCCAGAGCAGCGGCGTGCCGCCGATCTGGTCGACGTGGTCGATGTCTCCGCCCTTCGCGACGAGGAGTTCGAGGGCGCCGAGCTGACCGCTCTCCGCCGCCATCGCGACCGAGGTCTTTCCGGCCTTGTTCGCGAGGTTGGGATCGGCGGATGCGTCGAGGAGCAACGCGATAATCTCCATGTTGCCCTCCTTCGCCGCCCAGTGGAGCGAGGACATGCCACCAGCCGAAGTCTGGCCGACGGCTTCGCCGGACGCGATCGCGAGCTTGACCGCATCGACGTCACCGGCGCGGGCCGAGTTGACGAGACGTCCACCCATCGGACGCGCCGGCTGGGCACCGGGCGTCGGCGGGAGCGGCTTCTGTCGGACGATCGAGCGGCGAACGGTGACGCTCATTTCAGGGGCGTTCGGATGGTCGGTGATGAGCTTCACGGTCGGCCTGCGGCCACCGGTCTCCCAGGCCGCCCAGTCGATGGCGAGCTCGTGGGAAAGCTTCTTCTCGCCGCCGAGGCCGGAGACGACGTCGGGCTCGGCGGAGATCACCGTGAACGGGATCTTGTCGACCGCCACGAGGCTGACCGACTGCTGGTCCGCTTCGGTCTGCTTGCCGGCGTCGAGGAAGGACGGCTCCATCTTCACGAAGAGGCCGACTTCGCCCTCGACGGTGAGGACCTGCGGCGCACCGCTGACCATCTGGAGCGTCACGCGCTTGCTGAGCTTGAGTCCCTGCTTGGTCGAAGGCTTGAGCGTGATCTCGATCTCCGCGGTCTCACCGGGGGCGATCGGGGTCTTCGGCCAGTTGGGCGTCGTGCAGCCGCAGCTCGCGACGGCCTTCTTGATCTGGATCGGCGCGTCGCCGTTGTTGGTCATCTTGATGATGCCCGTCTTCGGCACGCCGGGCTGCATGATGCCGAGCGCGAGCTTCGGCGGATCGAAGGTGATGTCGAGCGGTGCCGAGACCTGGTTGATGCCCGGCCGCGTGACCGGCCCCTTGCTTGCGGTGGTGGGCGCGGTCGTCAGACCGGACGGTGCCGCGGGGAGCGTCTTCCGACGGTCGGGGAGCGCGTCCTTCGAGATCCTCTTGGGTCCGACCTCCGGCGTCGTCTCGACCGGCGCGGGCTTGGTGGCCACCGTGGTGGGCGTCTCGGCCGGGGTGGTCGTCGCGACCGTTGCGGGCGTCGCCGCCTTCGCTTCGGCCTCGGTGGCCCCACCACCGCCGGGTTCGCACGCCACCATCGCGAAGACGAGCGTCGCGGGGGCGATGGTCTTGATCATTCGGACGGCACGAAAGTCGGGAGTCTTCATCATGAGGTCTCGCTGGAGAAGATCTGGATCTGGGATCGTCGGGTGGTATTCGCCCGCGGTCTGGAGTCGGATCTCTGTCCGCTCCTGTCAATGAATCGCATCGAACCATCGTTCGGTTCGACCGAACACACGAAAGATCGCCGAAAACCGCCCTGGCTCGGTCTCCTTCGACCGATGACGATTCCGGATCGAGCAAAGTCGAGGACTCGGCTCGCGGATGCCCCACCATCGATCCGGCAAGTCCGGGAACGAATGCGGCGGGTCGGAGATTGTACCTCCAATCGGACCGATAGCGGCGGTTTTCATGGCCCGACCACCCGGAGAAGCCGCGAGGGTTGGCTACACTCCCGGGATCATGAGTGAAGAAGCCACCCCAACGCCGTCCCACGTCCTGAAGCCCCACGCCCGGCCGATCCAGCCGATGCCGGTCCAGAAGGAGGGAAAGCAGTTCGTCGCCCTTCGAGACCCCTCGATGCTGATCCAGCAGACGATGGTGGTCCAGCCGCAGGCCCTGTCCGTCATCCAGCTCTTCGAAGGCGAACTGGACACCACCGCGATCGCGGAACGACTGGTCGCCGCGGAGACCCCGGATCGGGAGTCCGTGGTCAAGGAAGCCCGCACCCAGGTCGAAGCCCTCGCGACCCAGATGGACCAGTTCGGCCTCTTGTGGGGCCCGAAGTACGACGAGTACGAGAAGAAGCTCTCGGAGACGCTCCACGAGCGAGGCTCCCTCCCCCTGCAGGCGTCCGGTTCGCTCGTCCAGCTGGCGGCCCAGGCTCGAGGCGGCGACGAGAAGCCGCCCGAAGACGCCGACGCCCAGCGGGAGTGGGCCCGCGAACTCGCGGTCGGCATGCTCGAGACCTGGATGGAGCAGGCCGAAGATCCCGAGTTCGAGACTCCCGTGGTCGGCCTGGTCGTGCCGCACCTCGACTACGTCCGAGGCGCCGAAGTCTACGCGGGCGGCTATCGCGCCTGGGTCGGTGCCGCGAAGCCCGACCGGGTCGTGATCCTCGGAACCAATCACTTCGGGGTCGGCGACGGCGTGGTCATGACCGAGCTCGAACACGAAACGCCGCTCGGCCGGGTCACGCCCGACCGCGACGTGCTCGCGAAGCTCAAGGAGAAGCTCGGTGACCGGCTCTTCAAGGACGAACTCGACCTCGTTCCGGAGCACTCGATCGAGCTCCATCTTCCGTTCCTCACCCACCTCTTCGGCGACGTTCCGGTGGTCGCGGCGCTGATGCCCGATCCGCTCGTGCCCATGATCTCCGACGACGGCAAGCGGGTGTCGACGCCCGAGTTCGTGAAGGCCCTCGGCGAGACGCTCGAGGAAGTCGGCGGACTCACCTACTTCGTGTCGTCCGCGGATCTCTCGCACGTCGGCCCCCAGTTCGGCGAACCCAAGCCGGTCGACGACGATCGCCGGGTCGAAGTCGAACGACACGACCGCGAGCATCTCGGGAAGTTCCTCGAGAACGACGCCGCGGGCTTCCTCGAAGCGATGGAGTGGTGCAAGAACCAGACGCGGTGGTGTTCGGTCGGGAACATGTACGCCGTGGCCTCGCTCGCCAAGGCCGCGGACATCGAACTCATCGACTACAAGCAGGCCTCCGACGACCGCGGAAACCACATGGTCTCCGTGGCGTCCCTCGCCTTTCTCGGCACCTGAACCGGGGCGATCCTCGTCATGAGAGCCGTCGTCCAGCGTGTCCGATCCGCGAGCGTCACCGTCGACGGCGACGTGGTCGGCGAGATCGACAAGGGTTTTCTGGTGCTGCTCGGTGTCGCGACCGGTGACGACGACGAGGCCGGGACCTGGATGGCCCGCAAGATCGCCGGCCTTCGCGTCTTCCCCGATGAAGCGGGACGGATGAACCTCGATCTCGCGGCGGCGGCCGGCGAGGTGCTGCTGGTGAGTCAGTTCACGCTCCAGGCGGACTGCCGACGCGGTAACAGACCGAGTTTCATCGCGGCGGCGGCCCCGGAGGTCGCCGCTCCGGCGGTGGAGCGGGTCGGGACGATGCTGCGTGAACGACACGGCCTCCGCGTCGAGACGGGGCGATTCGGCGCGAGCATGGAAGTCCGGCTGCTCAACGACGGGCCGATCACGATCGTGCTCGACTCCGTGCTCGACCGCCAGGACCACTGACACCCCGGCGCACGACCGGCCACCGGTCCTACTCGGACGACCGGACCAGGTCGCGGGCGAGCTGGAGATCGTTCCAGACCGCCGCCCGCACGTCCGCGGTGTACTGACGCAGCACGTAGGCGGGATGGAACGTCGGCATGACGGGGATCCGAAGCTCGCCGACGTCGTACCGTCCCCACACGCCACGCAGCCGCGTGATCCCGGTCTCGGTTCCGAGCAGCAGTTTCGCGGCCGGTCCGCCGAGCGCCACGATCGCGGTCGGCCGAATCAGCTCGATCTGCGATGCGAGCCATCGTCCGCAGGCCGCGGCCTCGTCGGGCCGCGGGGTCCGGTTCTCCGGCGGCCGCGTCTTGAGCACGTTCGAGATGTAGACCGACTCCCGCGAGAATCCCATCGCACCGATCATCTGGTCGAGCTTCTCACCGGCCGGTCCGACGAAGGGACGCCCCGAACGGTCTTCGCGTTCGCCCGGCGCCTCGCCGACGAACATCAACGAGGCGTCCGCGGCGCCTTCGCCGAAGACGATGTTCAGATGGGTGGTCGAAGCCGTGCAATGCGAGCATTCCGCGGCATGACGCACGGCGAGATCGGCGAGTTTCTCGGGCGAGGAGTCACCGACGAGTTCCCCCATCGGGACCGCCGGCGTTCCCACCCCGATCGAAGACTCCCCGGAGGTGGCCGGATCCGATTCGACCGCGACCGATCCGGAGGTGACCGCTTCAGCCGGCCCCGGGGCCGCGGTGGAACGGGCCGGTGATCGTTCGGTCGCACGCTCCGTCACCTCGGTGGCCGACGGCGCGAGGTCCTCGACCGGCCGGACCGCGAGCGGCACCAATGCCGCGCCGAGCAGCAGGTCGGTTTCGACCATCGCACGAGCGGCACGTTCCAGCATCGGATCGGGAGTTCCCATCGCCTCAGTCTACCGGTGGAGCCGTGGCGTGGATTCCGCGCGATGCGGCCCGGGCTGCAGTGGAAAAGAACGCGGCGGCGTGTCCCGAAGGACGACGCCGCCGCGTGCGGTCGATTCAAGCAGCCCTGAAGGGCTGATGATCAGGATGATCCAGGTGATCATTCCTCTTCTTCGTCGACACCGAGCCGGAACATGGACTGCGTCCGCAGGACGAGCCCGCAGTCGGCGCGGAGGTGATACCCCTGCACATGGACCTCGGTCCGGTATCGCTGGATGTCGAGTACCGACATCTCCGGACGCGACGCACCGTCCGATCGCACCACGAGCGAGTTCGACTCCCGGGCGTGCTGCGTCATCTCCCGGTAGGTGGACTCATAGAGGTGGTCCGACAGGGTTTCCGTCTGCATCGTCGTCATGTAGGTGACGGTGTCGCCGAAGGTGTTCTCGAAGTCGCGTTCGCCGGCGCAGGGCAGGTTCGCGACGAGACCCTTCTCGGGAAGGCTTTCGACCTGATCCGTGACGACCTCGCAGATCGTCACGTTTCCAGACTGGAAGCGTGAGAGCTGCCCGCCGGGGAAGATCCAACCTTCGAACTCGAAGTCATCCTGCTGGATCCGCTTGCGGCCCTCGATCCCGAAGAACTCGGGATGAAGCGGCTTGCGATAGACCAGCATGGTGTAGGCCTGTAGTGAAGTCGTCTTGTTCGATGCGATCGACATGGGTGATGGGTCCTTCCCGGCTCTTCTGTCGAGCCTTGTTTCACCGGTCGTGCCTCGGACGTGATCCACACGCCCTCGGCTTCAACTCGGTCAGCGAGCGTGCGGAACAATCCGTGTCGCTTGCTCGATGACCACGCTTCGAGTCGGGCACTTCCCCGCTCGACCCTCCGCCGCCGTGGCCCTGGTCTCGTGTGACCAGCGATCCTCAGCGACCCGATTCCGACTCCCGCCCTCCGAATCGGCCGATGGATAGCCTCCTCGAACGACTCGAGCCTGATCCGCCTGCACCCCTGGTGGCGGAACGAAAACGCACTCAAACTACGTCTCTTCTCTTCAAGGCGGCCTTTGAGACTGAACCCGACCGAAACGGCCGAATCGTTCAGAAGCCACCCCGTTGTCTGCGAACCGCTGTCTGATTCGCTGTTGCTATTGTCGCGAGCACGCCCTCAAAGGCAAGGACGTTCCGATTCATTTCAGAAAACAGCCGGTAGTGGAATTCCATTCACCAAACCACAAGATGTTGACATAAATCATCGACAAACCATTGTTTACGAACAGCTCGTCCCGAAGGTTCGACCAAATCGGGCCTAAGACACGAATAATCCCGAAAACATCGAGGCACGGAACAAGAAACGCTCCGACCTTCATGCGAAGGCCGGAGCGGGTCGGGCTGGGACGAACTGTAAGCCGAGTTCCGTCGAACGACCCCCGATCGAGGCCGCCGCGGCGATCATTTCTCTGGGAACGTCGTTGCCGACGCCCTCCAGCACGCCACCCGCTTCAATCCGCGGACCACGGATCCGAGGGTCGATCGTTTCCGGTCGACCCCCGACTGAAGCTGCTTGCGCTTGCACGCGGTGGGGTTTGCCGTGCCCCGTCCGTCACCGGAACGGGCGGTGCGCTCTTACCGCACCTTTTCACCCTTGCCTGCGACCGAAGTCACATCGGCGGTTTCTTTTCTGTGGCACTTTCCCTGACCCGCAGCCCACGGGCCGGTGGGTGTTACCCACCACCGTTGTCCTCTCGTGCTCGGACTTTCCTCGCCGTTTGACCGACGCGATCGCCCGTTCGCCGGTCGAAGTCTAACACCGATTCTCCGGGGATCCCCCCGATGCACGAGACACGCGGTAGCATCGGGCCATGCCGGAAGGGAACAGGGAACGCGTGGCGATCTGGGCGGGCGAGCGGCAGACGAGCATGCTCGGCGGGCTGTTCGACGGCGGACGCCTCGAACCGGCGGCGATCGGTGGCGAGGCGGTGACGATCCGCGAGGAGGCCACCAGGCTCGGCGTGGCCCATCACGACGACCCTCGGAGTCTCGCGAACGCCGACGCCGATGCCACGCTGATCGCCGACCCCGACCGCGTGATGCCCACCGACGTGCTCGCCGCGATGATCGCCGAAGCGGAACGCGCCCATCGGCCGCTGCTCACCCTCGCGCCTCGACCGGCCTCCGTCGAGGAATCGGCGGAACTCCTCGACTCGACCCACCTGCCGACGCCCGTACCCACCTTCCGAGACCTTTCCGCCGGCCGACGACTGATCGATGCCGCGACCGCCTTCGAGACCCCGTCGGCGGCGGCGATCGAGTGCTCCGGTCCTGAACGGGAGACCGCCATCATCGGTCGACTCTTCGACGCCTTCGATCTTCTCTCGATCTGGTTCGGTACGCCCACGCACGTCGACGCGACCGCGGTCCGCCCGGTCGGCACCCCTTCCTCGAAGCCGACCCGGATCCTCGCGATCGCCCGCTTCCCCGATGGACGGGCCGCGTCGGTGACGGCGGGCACCGAGGTCGGACGTCACGCGAGGATGGTCACGCTCTTCGGTGCGAGCGGACGTCTTCAGTGCATCGATGGCCGGCTCGACTGGGCCGGCCCCGATGGCACGCTGATCGATCAGGAGTCTCGAGGCTCGACCGAACCCGCCGACTTCACCACCGAACTCGTCGAGTCGATTCGATCCCAGATTCGCATTCGAGCCGGTGCCGAACCCGGACGGTCAACCGACGCGACCATCGACCTGCTCGCCACCTGCGAGGCCGCCACGCTTTCCGCGCGAACGGGTGAACCTGAATCCGTGGATGCGGTCCGGCGGATGATCGGCCGGGTCTGAATCCAATCGCGACGCCCGAGGAGCCCGACGTGTCGCGGGTGCTTCGCCGAAGTTCATCCGGGACGCTTGACGCTTCGACACTTGAAGAAAAGAAACACCCGCCGGCCTCGGGCCGACGGGTGTCGTGTTTCGTACATCGCACGGGTCACATGGACCACCTGCGGATTCGCGGGGGTTTCAGCCGCCCGAGATGTCGCCGATGCGGACCGTCAGGTACTGCTGACGGTGCCCCGTCTTTCGACGCATGCCCTTGCGGCGCTTGTATCGAATCGAGACGAGCTTCTCGCCCTTCTTCTCGGCGACGATCTCCGCCGCGACCGTGGCGCCTTCGACGTAGGGGGTGCCGACCGTGCCACCCTTGCCGTCCTCGTTGCTGACGGAGAGGACCCGATCGAACACCAGGTCGCCCTTGGGTTCGCTGCCATCGGTGCGGGGATCGATCTCGATGACGTCTCCGGGACGCACCATGATCTGGGTTCCGCTGTCTTCGATGATTGCGTACACGGTCAAGCTCCGGGTCCCGGGGGACGGTTTCTTCGGCGGGGCGACGTCTCGACGCGGCCCAAGGGGAATCGCAGAGGATAGCAGGGATCCACGTTTGATCAAGTCAACGGCTTCCCAGCCTCGCGGCGGCCCGGATCGTCGGGACCCCGAGGGTCGCCGCCCCAAGCACCATCAGGAGCCCCTGAACCGGGCGTCCGAGCAGCAGCCAGCCGATCCCGACGATCGCCATCCAGATCCCGCAGGTCCCGATCCCGGCCCAGACGATCGGTACCAGGATCCCCCGCGGATCAGGCTCGTCCATTCGGCGGGCGAAGGCCCGCCACCCCGGGCCGCCCGGTTGAACCGTGGTCAGGAACCGAACCAGTCGAGCATCGCTCGCGGGCCGACTGAGCATGGTGGCGGGTATCCAGACCGCCGCGGAAGCCAGCGTGACCGCCAGCAGCCGCGGGCCGAAGAGGTCGTCCGCCCCATCCGCCGGCACCGCCAGCGGCCCGAATCGCACCAGCAGGTTTCCGACCACGAGCGAGGTCCCCATCGCCGCGATCTCGCTCCAGGCCGTGGTCCGCCACCAGTACCAACGCAGGATCAGGACCGGTGCGGTGCCGGCGGCGATGACCCCCAGATACTTGTAGAGCTTGATGATGTCGTCGAATCCACTCGCGACCAGAAGCACCAGCACGAGCACCGGAATGGCAAGCGCTCTCGCCTTCCAGACCTCACCCGCCCCGCCCGCATCCCCCGATCCCGAAGGGGGTTCCGCCTCCCGCCGGAGCAGACGCCGGATCGGTCGGAGGACGTCGTTGAGCAGGTAGGCGGACGAGAGGTTGACGTGCGTGTCGACCGTGCTCATGAACGCCCCGAGCATGGCGACCACCAGCAGCCCTCGGAATCCGGGGCCGAGGTGGTTCCGGATCATCCACGGGAACGCGTCCTTGTCCGGGATGGACGCGACCCAGGCGTTCTCCGCGGCGTCGAAGGTCGTCGGCACCAGCACGATGGAGGCGAGGGCGACGATGATCCACGGCCACGGCCGAAGGACGTAGTGGGCGATCGTGAACCACGCGAGCGCGAGCGCCCCGTCCCGCGGAGATCGCGTCGCCAGCAACCGCTGGGCGAGCGCTCCGTGGCCCGGCACCCGGGCCCACCAGTTCAACGTGAAGAACGCGATCGCGGTCGCCATCGCGGCGCCATCCGCGGTGGACGGTGCGAGATCCGTCGCGTTCTCGGGCGACCACGGGGTCGCGTCGAGCCGCTCGATCATCACGTCGAGTCCACCGAGATCCGTCACCACCGCGATCGCCAGCACCACCGATCCCACCATCGCCAGGACGAACTGCGGCAGGTCCGACCACGCGACGCCGTAGAGTCCGGACAGCATGGAATAGCCCAGGGTCGCGACCGCGAGCACCGCGACCAGTCCCGTCGCGGCATCGAACCGGAGTCCGGCGATCTCCACCACCGCATCCGTGGGAATGCCCAGCATCACCCGTGCGATCGTGGCCATGCCGATCGTCACCGACGCCAGCACCACGCCGTTGACCAGCAGACCCTGCCACATTCCTTCGACGATCCGAAGGATCCGGGCGGATCGCCCTTCGTACCGGGTGGTGATGAACTCGACGTCGGTGAGCAGCGAACTGCGTCGCCACAGCGGTGCGAAGAGGAACACGCCGGCCGCATGCCCCGCCGCCATCGACCACCACCACCAGTTCTCCCCGATGCCGCCCTGGCGGACGAGCGAGACCACCTGAAGCGGCGTGTCGCTCGAGAAGGTCGTGGCGACGATCGAGGTTCCCGCGACCCACCAGGGAAGCGAACGCCCGGCGAGGAAGTACCCGCCGGTGCTGGAGGAGCCCCGCCGCGCGAAGAAGATTCCGATGGCCAGGACCAGCCCGAGGTATCCCGCGATCACCACCCAGTCGGCGGCGACGAGGACCGAACCGGTCATGCGAGAAGAGTCCGGACGCCGCGGAGGCGATCGATCGCTTCGGCGAGCACCTCCGGCTGCTTGCAGAACGCGAACCGGATCGGGCCGCTCCGCCCCGCATGGTCGAACGACGACGTCGGGATCGCGGCGACCCCGACCTCACGCACCAGTCGCTCGCAGAACGCGCGATCGTCGGTGATGCCGAGCGGCGCGGTCTCCACCAGCGTGAAGTAGGTTCCCTCGGGGACGATCGGTTCGAGTCCCACCGAGCGAAGCCCGTCGACGAGCTGGTCGCGTCGTGCCCGGTAGTCGGCGATGAACTCGTCGAAATACGCGTCGGGAAGACCGAGCGCCGTGGCGGCTCCGACCTGGAGCGGCGTCGCCACGCTGAAGATCGTGAACTGGTGCGCCGCCTGGATCGCCTCGGTCAACGCGGGCGATGCCACCGTCCAGCCCACCTTCCAGCCGGTCAGCGAGAACGACTTCCCGATGCCCGAGGCGGTGATCGCCCGTGATCGGAGGCCGGGGCGGGCGAGCGCCGGTCGGTGCGGGCGTTCGAAGGTCAGCGTCTCGTACACCTCGTCGCTGATCAGGATCACGTCGTGACGCACGCAGAACGCCTCGATGACGTCCCACTCCGCCTCGTCGAACACCCGCCCGGTCGGGTTGTGCGGCGAGTTCACGACGAGCACCTTCGTCCGCGGGGTCACCGCCGCTTCGAGCATCGCCGCCTCGAGGCGGTAGGCGGGTGCGACGGGGGTCACGAACCGGCATCGCCCCCCCGCCATCGCGACCGCGGCCGGATAGCAGTCGTACCACGGCTCGACCAGCACGACCTCGTCACCGGGTTCCAACAGTCCCAGCATCGCATCGGCGATCGCACCGGTGCACCCGGTGGTCACCGTCACTTCCCGGTCCGGATCCACGGCGAGTCCGTACCGCCGGTCGAACCAGTCCGCGATCGCGTGCCGCAGGATCGGGAGGCCGGCGAGCGGCGCATACTGGTTCGGCCCGTTGCGCACCGCTTGAGCCGCGGACTCGAGCACTTCAACCGGGCCGTCGAAATCCGGGAATCCCTGACCGAGGTTGATCGCGTCGTGCCGGGCCGCGAGGGCCGACATCTCCGCGAAGATCGAGGTGCCGAAGGGCTGGAGACGGGTTGCGATCCTGCTTGATTCGCTCACGTCTGGGCGTCCGGCGGCGACGCGGATCGTTCACCCTCGCCGGCCTTCTCGACGGGCTCGATGGACGCATCGCCGATCATGGTGACCCGGATGTCCCGCTGCGGGAACGGGATCGTCACGCCCGCCTCGTCGAATCGCCGCTTCACGTCGGTGTTGATCCGGGTTCGCGTCTCGACCAGCGACTCGGTCGTGGCGATGAACACGCGAAGATCGAAGTTCATGGAGCTGTCGCCGAATCCGGTGAAGTTCACCGACGGCTCGGGATCCTCGAGGACGTGCGGGGCCGAGCGTCCGGCCTCCAGCAGGATCGCCGCGACCTGTTCCGGATCCTCGCCGTAGGACACGCCCACCGAGAGCACCACCCGGATGCTGGTCTCACCCTGCGACCAGTTGATGACCTCCTGCGTGATCAGCATCTTGTTCGGGACCATCAGCACCTTGTTGTCCCAGTCGGTGATCGCGGTCGAACGCATTCGGACGGTGGTGATCCGGCCCGTCGTCCCCCCGACCGTGACCATGTCGCCGACCCGGACCGGCTGTTCGAAGAGGATGATGATCCCGGAGATGAAGTTCGCGAAGATCTCCTGCAGGCCGAATCCCAGCCCCACCGTGAAACCGGCGGCGAGCCACTGGACGCTGTCCCACGTCACGCCCAGCATCGCGAACCCGGCCGAGAGACCGCCGATGCCGATCGCCCACCGGAGAATCTGGACCGTGGCGTATCGGTTTCCGATGCCGACCCGGAATCGGTCGAGCAGGAGCAGACCGATGAGATAGGGGATGTGCCGAGCCGCGTACACCGCGAATCCGATGGTGAAGACGGCCGCGGCGAGATCGCGCAGGGTGATCGACTCGGAAATCGTCGTCGTGCCGAGCTTCCCGTCGTCGTTGGCGACGAGGGTCTCGATCGAGCGGCTCCAGAGCACGATGCCATCGCCGAACTGCAGAGCGGGCAGCACGGGTGACCACAGGTACCACAGGCTGATCGCCAGCAACACGAAGACCGTGAAGCCGATGGCGCCCTGGGTCTGCTCGCTCAGCGTCTCGAGATGCCCCTCCTGCTCGGTGATGTCCTCGCCGTTCGCCTCCTGACGCCGGAGGATCATCTCCTGCGCCCGTTGCCGACACGTCAGCAGTCGGAGCAGAAGCTCGCGTGCGATCAACAGGACCACCAGGGCCATGACGCTCTGGATGAGGACTCGTTGCAGCAGCAGGACCGTGGCGTACCAACCGGCGACCGAGAACACGCCAACCCCGAGGAGAAGGCCGATCACGCCGGCCACCGGAAGCCAGGGTGCCTGCGCGAGCTTTCCATCCGGATTCTGCTCGATGGATGGGACGAAGAGGCCCTTCACCGGATTGAGCAGGATGAACGCCGTCGCCGCGAAACAGATGGGGAGAAGGCCGTAGAAGAGTCGGCCCACGTCCGGCAGGTCGAGCCCCCCGGAATCACACATGCGGTCGAAGAACCCGATGGGAATCGTCAGCAGAAGCGGAATCGTGGCCGTCCGGATCGCCTTCATCGACGCCTTCGACCAACCGAAGTGGTGCTCGGCCAGCCCGTCGGGACGCACCATCGAACGAAGGGTTCCCAGCCAGAGCAGGTACCAGCCGGCGGTGACGAGGTTCCGACCCACGACGGTCGCGAAATCGCTTCCGATCCTCACGTCCGAGAGGACCGATCCAAGGACGAGCACCGGCATCGCGATCGCGGCCCCGTGGAGGAACGCCAGCAGAAGGCAGATCAGCGTTTCCCGGAATCGATCGGTGGATGCCCGAGCGACCCGGACGCTCGCCAGCACGACCCTGCTCGAGATACGGCGCCGGAGTGCGAAGACGCCCAGGGGAAACGCCACGCCGAACAGCAGCGTCAACGGATCCTGAATCACGGCTTCGCCCAACGCATCGACGATGACGGTCCATCTCGATGGCCGAAACAGCGATCCCGCCTCGGCGAAGGTCCGACCGATGAATCCAGACTGAAACGCCCTGACGTCACGAATCCAGAGCGTCTCGCGCAACACCAGCTGCCGATATCGACCACTCAACGCGGCGAGCGCCAGATCGACGTCGACGAGCATTTCGAGCGTCTCGATCTCCTCGTTGACCGCCGCCAGCAGCGGTTGTCCGTACCGGTCGAGTCGAGCCTCGTAGATCTCGACGAGCTCCTTGACCACCGATTCGGCGTTCGGTCCGTCGAGCCCCGCGGCCTTCACCTCGGCGACGGCGAATCGATTCGGATCGGCCAACGCATCCATGCCGTCGAGCAACAGCACGCGGTCGAGATCCAGATCCGCCAGCATCACCTTGACTTCGCGGACCCGACGCTTCAACTCCTGCTCGTCGGGAAACTCGGAGAGTCGCTTGCGAAGCAGCTGGGCGACCTCGGGGGTGACCCGCCCGCGAAACTTGGCATCGTCACTGTCGACCCGCGCCTTGAGTCGGTTGAGCAGTCGGTGCTGGTTGTCGAGCTCGGCGAGACCCGAGTCGCGTTCCGAGACCACCATCGCCAGCCGCCGGGCCATTCGCGCGTTCTCGTTCGCGGCCGCGCGAGCGATCGGCGACGCCTGAGCCTCCGCGGCTTCGGTAGCCTCGACCCGGGTCGCCTCCGCCTCCTGAATCCGCCTCGAAGAGGCCCGGGACGCCCACGCGTCCAGCGTCCGGTCGAGACGGGCGGCGATCTGGATACGGGCCCTGAGCTCGATTCGGACCACATCGTCCGAGTCGTCGTTGTACCGACGTTCGGCTTCGAGCGCCGCAAGTTGGATGAGATACTTGCGTCGAAGCACGAGCTCGGAGGAACCGAGTCCGGGCTGGGATTCGAGCTCGAGCAGCCCGGTCTCGGTTTCGGAAATCGCCTTCCGAATCTCCAGCCGGCGATCTCGCCGACGCGCCTGCTCCCGGTCGATCTCTTCGAGCACCTTGTCCGCGACCCGGGAAGCCGTCATCGCGGCATCAAGCCCCGCCTCGAATGCTTCCTCGTCGAGGTCCCGGGGAATCACCGGGTTCACATACGGTTCGGCGGAAGTCGCGAGCAGCGTCTTGGCGAGGACACGAGCCTCATCGATGTCCCGTGACTTCGCCTGGAAGGTCTCGAGCCGTTTTTCCGCCGCAAGCGTCTCGTTGAGATCAAGCAGTCGCCGCTGGAGCGACTCGATCTGCTTTTCGTCCGGCGTCGTGGCGGCCTGTGCCTCCGCGATGGCCTCGGTGGCTCGTTCGATCTCGACACGCAGCCTCAACTCGGCATCAGTGTCCGAGCCGGTTCCGATGATCGTCGCCGGCGCCGATTCGGCCTCCTGCTGGACGATTCCCTCACGGCCGACGCCGCTCGCGGCGGACACGCTGGACATCATCGCCATCGACGCCATCGACGCCACGACGGCCCACGGGATCACGCTCACGAGCGGAGACGCCATCCGTGAGGTCCGCGGGCGAGAATCGTGGTCGACGCGGTTCAGTGGTGAATGTCCTTCGGCACGCCGGCGTTCACCCGCTCCACGGGGACGAGATAGGAAGCCACGTTCTCCGCGAAACGCGAACCCATCCGTTCGATCGCCTCCGCGTCATCCCGCACCGCGGCCTTGATGCCGCCGTAGTCGGCCCCGGGGTCGAGATGGTCCGCCGGGTCGTCGCACAGTTCGACGATTCGCGTCGCGGTCCATTCCGGGTGGAACTGCACGCCGTAGGCGAAGACGCCGTGTGCGAACGCCTCGATGCCGCAGGCCTCGCTCTTCGCCAGAAGCCGAGCCTCCGGCGGAAGGGTGGTGATCTCGTCCTGATGCCAGGCCGGCCAGGTGGCGTACCAGGGCAGGCCGCGGAACATCGGGTCGTCCCGGCCCGCGACCGTCATGTCGACCCGGCACGGTCCGACGGACGCGGACTCCATCCTGGCGACGGTTCCACCGAGGGCCCGGGCGAGCAGCTGTGCCCCGAGACAGACGCCCAGAACCGGAATCTGGGCCGCGGAGGCGGCGGCGAGCAGGGCGATCTCGTCGGCGATCCACGGCAGGGAGTCGTCGGTCGCGGAGGCCGAGCCCCCCATCGAGAGAATGCCGTCGATGCCATCGAGATCCGCGGGGATCTTGTCGCCATCGGCAAGCCTGATGGTGCGACAGCGGAGGCCGTGTCGGAGAAGCGCCTCACCGATCAGGCCGGTGTCGCTCGAATTGGAGTGTTGGATGACGAGGATTGGCATCGGGGGAAGGTACGCGGACTGGGGCCCGGTCTCAACCTCCGAGTGGGATCATCGAAGGACGACGGACGTCACCAGGGAAATTCCGCGGTCTCTGGCCGGCGACCTCGATTTCCTCCGTACCGTGACGGCGGGCCGGACGACATGCCTCGATGGAGACTCGAAAAAGGACTGCGGGGCGATCGGGCACCGGCTCCGTCGCCTTCCTCATGTTGACGCTCTGGGCGGTCCCTGCCGCTTCGGCCGACCTTCCCCCGCCCGGACCCCGCTCCATGCGGGCCAACCCGCCCACCGACGCGATCGAACCCACCGCGATCACTCGAGAGACGGTCCGGGCGATGCTCGATGCCTTGATCGAGCTCATCTTCGAGCGGCATCATCCGACCCGGCACTGGGAGCCGATCCGCCCTCCCTCTGGCCAGTCTCCGCAACCGACGGGCCGAACCGCCCTCGTGGTGCTCGCCTTGCTCGACGCCGGCATCCCGGCTCGATCGCCTCGAGTCGCCGCCGCGATCGACTGGATGTCGGCCACCCCCGCCGACGGCACCTATGCGATCGCGGCCCGGCTGATGGTCTGGTGCCGACTTCCCGACTTCGAACGCGAGCGACGGCACGAGTGCACGCGATTGCTGGAGCGATTTTCGGCGGAGGGTGGCGGCTGGGACTACGGCCCTTCTCCCCGACTCGGATTCATCGATCAGTCACTGACCCAGTTCGGACTCCAGGCGATCACCGAAGCGGTTCGCCGCGGCGTCTCGATTCCGAACGCGCTCTTCGATCGTGTTCGCGCTCGTTTCCTCGCCACCCAGAATAGGGATGGCGGCTGGGGGTATCGACGGCGCGGCGACCCGTCGCGTGGTTCGATGACGGCGGCCGGCGTGGCATCGCTCGCCCTCATCGAGGATCACGTCCGATCGACCCGGAAGGACCGAAGGAAGTCGCTCGACGCAATGAAGATGGCCATGACCTGGCTCGAGACGCGATTCGATGCCGAGGCCAATCCCGGATGCCCTCGTTGGCACCTCTACTGGATTCATGCCCTCGAACGAGCCGCACGCGTGACCGGACTTCGACGGCTCGGAACCCGTGACTGGTTCGAGGAATCCGCCGCGATGATCCGTCGCCGGCTCTTCCTCGTGGAGCCTCGAAATCCGCCGAGGATTCGAGGAGACCCACGGATCGATCGAATCGCCTTCGCGCTGCTGGTACTTCGTCGAGGCCTCGAGCCCGTCGCGTTCGCATGCCTCGACGTCGGTGGCGGTCCGCCGATCGACGACCTGCTCGGCGATGCCTGCGATCTGGTGTCCGAGCATCTCGAACGCTCGACCGGATGGGTGCGGGTCTGCCTGGACGACCCACCGCGTTCCTGGCGTCGTTTTCCCGTGCTGGTGGTGCGATCGCCCTCCGATGCCGGCTGGCTCGACGCCCCCGCCTCGACGCTCGCTTCCCGACTCTCGGCGTACGTCGCCCGCGGTGGCATCGTGATCGCCTTGCCGGACGCGACTGGCCCGGGCACCCGGACCTTTCCGCAACGGGCGATCGCCGCCATCGTCCCCACCGCCGGGCACGTGGAAATCGACTCGATTCGTCGCACCGATCCAGTCCGCATCCGCGCCGGACGATGGCGGATCGATGCGCACCAGATCGGATCGAATCTGCGTCGCTGGTGCATCGCGGCCCGGACCCCGCTTCGCCCCGGCGATCTCGCCGAACGAATCGACGCGGAGATCGCAGCCATGCTCGCCTCGATCTGTCTGGAGCGGTCCGAGGGCCGGCTTCCCTCCAGGACGCAGACTGCGAGCGTCCGGGTCGACGCCCCCGCGTCCGAACAATCGATTCGACGCATCGACTGGCCGGGCGCCGGACTCGTCGAACCGATGCTGCTTCCGGCGTGGCATGCATTCGACCATCGCGCGCGGCCGGGGCGGACACGGCCGAGTGGCGACGAATCGAATTCGCGATGCCGACGCCTGGTGTGGCTCAGCGGGGTGGGCGACGCCGATCCGGCCGGCCTGGGTGACCCCGCCTCGGTGTTCGATCCCGAGCGTGAGTTCCTCGTCGCCGAAGCGTTGTCGCCGGCATTTCAAGCGGCGTTCACTGCCTGGATTCGAGATCACGGCTGGCGGGTCGGGCTCCCACCCGCCGGCGCTCCATCGAGTTGCACCGGCCTGCATGACGACGAACGGTGCATCGGCGTGCTCATCGACGATCGCCCCGCCAGACGCCTGCTGGGGATCCGAACCCCCCCTGACTTCCCGTTCGATGATCTCGACGCCCTGCATCGATCGATCGAGGCGGCGAGCGTCATCGACCGATCCACGATGCCCCTCGATCCGGACGACGAATCTTCACGCTCGATCGACAAGCCGGGCTCTCCGGAATGAGCCGGCCCGGAGACGAGGCTGATCGACGGAACGATCGCGGGGCGGCTCGACCCGCTTTCCTCGGCGTCGGCTCGAGCCTCCGGACGTGGATTCGATCCTGGAGTCGGATCTCCTTCCGACGACGGTTCCGATCAGGAAAACGAAACCTTGACTGCCACCGGCCCCCGGGGTCGAACGGACTCGGGGCACTGGGCGAGGATCTCGCCGCGAAGGAACTCGCCCGCCGGGGTATTCACATCGTCGCCCGCAATCGACGGGTGGCGGGCGTCGAGATCGACATTCTCGGCTTCGATCGGATCCACGACGCCTGGGTGATCGCGGAGATCAAGACCTCCGCCACGAACCCTCGACCCGAAGGGCATCTCCGGCCGAAGCAGCGCCGACGCCTCGAACGCGCCGGCGCTCGCCTGGGTTTCGACGCCCGAGTTCGCATCGTGGTGCTCGCCGTCGACCTCAGCTGCCGACCGCCTCGGCTCGAGATGTTCGACGTCCTCTGACGCGGAAGGGTCAGGCTCGGGTCGACCGCCGGGCGGATGGGCGGGATTCGACCGGGTTGGATCCCGCAGGTGGGCCGCCGCGAACGGACGTCACCGCCCGCCGGTCGTTTCAGGCGACATCCTTCAGCGGGCTTGCTTTCTTCAGCGGGCGTGCTTTCGCCCGACTCCTTCAGCCCATCTACTTCAAGAAGTACCGAAGTCGGGCGATCGTGAGGAGCCGCCGACGCATCTCGTCGATGTCGCCCGAAACCCATCGATCCTTGAGCGTGCTGAGGTATCGATCCTGTTCCTGGACCATCCGCATGTTGGACAGTTCGCCTTCGAGGCCGAACTGGACCGACGGATCGTAGATCGACCGGCCCGGTTGCTTCTCGATGCCCGTCACCGCGAACCACGAGATGAAGGCGGTCTGGACCCATGGCTCGCTGAGTTCACCGGTTTCGAGACCTTCCAATCGCGATTTCACCGCCTTGGTCAGGCTGGTCCCGGCGATGCCGTCCGAAGGAAGTTCGAGGTCGAGCCAGGCGCCGTCGTCGGGAATCTCCATCGCCGCACACACCGCCGCGAAATCCGCGCCGCCGGCGATGAGGGCCTTGGCCTGCTCGACCTTTTCGACCTCGCGCTTCGTGCTGAAGCGAATCCGACCGATCCGAAGCGTCGGCGGCGGATTGAAGGTGGCGTAGTTCCGGCGATAGGCCTGCTCGATGTCGCGCCAGGAGACGATCGCGCGTGGCTGAACGCGTTTTCGGAGGAGATCGCTCGCCAACGCGATGCTGCGGCGTTGCACCATGAATTCGTCGAAGCTGAGGCCGAATTCCTCCTCGATGCTCGCCGATGCCGTGTCGCGGGTTCCCCCACGGTCGGCGATGGTGTCCTCCTGGACCGACTTGAGCCACGCCAGCACCCCCTGCTGCTGCTGAGAGTCCAGTTTGCTCTCGGCTTCGGCGATGATCAGTTCCGAATCGACGAATTCCCGGAAGCGCTGCACGACGAGGGCGTCGACGCTGCGGATCGCGTCGGGCAGCGGGCTCTCGGCCACGATCCGCAGGATGCGATCCTCGAGCGGGAAGAGGAACTCCTCGGCGTACACCGGACGGCCGTTGATCTGCCCCACCAGGCTTTCGATCGGATACGGAACCCCCACCGGAACATCGACGGCGATCGAAAGATCCTCTTCATCGAGCCCGTCCGGCCCGATGATCTCCTCCGTGGCTTCGGTGTAGGAACGCCCGTCGATTTCGATTGTTTCAACCTCGCGGACCGTCTCGATCGGGCCCGCCGCCTCCGCCGCGGCATCGAGCGGGAAGCTCGACTTGGATTCTCCGTCGACCCGGACGAATTCGTCGGCGTCGAGGGCTCGAACCGGCTTGGAGTCGATGGCGGTCGAGCATCCCATGATCGCAAGCAGGACCAGCATCAGGCCGCCGGACCGACACCCGGCCGGGATCGGCGTCACGGGTGGTTCCTGGGCGGGGTTCGCGGGTCGTGTTCGCGGGTCGTTCATGATCTCAGGGCATGCTACCGAAGCCGGAACCGCCCGGCACGGCGGCGAGGGGCGTACAATGGACGCTCTGGGGAATCGACGCTCGATTCCCCGCGAACGATGCCCTCCGGCGACCGCTGTACACGCGACGCCGCGGAGTCCACGGATGTCCGACGAAACTCCCAAGATCCACGTCGACAGTGACTGGAAAGCCGAGGCCCAGGCCGAGAAGGAACGCCTCGCCGAAGCCGCCGCCAACAAGCCCGATCCCGCCCCCGGCGAGGATGGCGCGAATCCGGAACTTCCGCCCGCCGACTTCAAGGGTCTCATGGGGGTGCTCGCATCGCAGGCCATCATGGGTCTCGGGGCGTACACGGATCCCAAGACCGGTGGCGTGGTGATCGACCTTCCCGGCGCGAAGTTCGCGATCGACCTGCTCGCGGTCCTCGACGAGAAGACCAAGGGCAACATCACGGACGACGAAGCGGGCGAGCTCACCAACGTCCTCAACGAGCTGCGATCCCGGTTCGTCCAGATCGCCCAGCTGGTCGCCCAGCAGCAGGCCGAAGCGGCCGGCGCCCCCGGTGGTCCCGGCGGACCGGCGGACATGCCGGATCTCCGGATCCAGGAACCCTGAATCGCCTTCGTCCGGACTTCCATGCGTGCCTTCCGCACGCCGTTCCATTCCCCGCCCCGAGCCAGCCACCGTGTCAAGTTCGAACAGCTTCATCGATCGTCACTACCTGGTCCTGCGAAGACTTCACTCGATCTCGGGCATCGTTCCGATCGGTCTGTTCCTCTTCCCGCATCTGACGACGAACTCGTCGATCGTGTGGGGGGATGCCACCAAGGTCGGTGGGGTCGCGACGTTCCAGCATGAAGTGAACTTCATCCACGACCTTCCGGCGCTCTTCCTCATCGAGGTGTTCGGGCTGTGGCTGCCGATCATCTACCACGCGGCGATGGGCGTGTACTTCGCCCGCTCCGGCCGCACCAACACCAGCCGGTACGCCTATCAGGGCAACGTCCGGTACACGCTGCAGCGGGCGAGCGGCTACATCGCCCTCGTCTTCATCTTCATGCACGTGGCGTCACTCCGGTTCGGCGTGAGCTTCGGCGGCCTGATGCCCGGCTTCGATCCGAATTACGCGGCCTCCACCACCGCCGAACACTTCCAGAACGGCCTGTGGGGTCGATTCGCGGCGGTGTTCTACCTCGTGGGCGTGATGGCCGCGATCTACCACTTCGCCAACGGTCTCTGGACCGCGGCGATCACCTGGGGCCTCACCGTCACCACCACCGCCCAGCACCGCTGGGGAATGGCGTGTGCGGCGATCGGCGCCGGGCTCGCCGCCGCCGGCCTCACCGCGATTCTCGGCTTCACGTTCCTCGACGTGGGCGAGGCGGAGAAGGTCGAACAGGAGATGCTCCAGATGAAGAGTCCCACCGCGTCGGCCTCCGGACCGACCGAGAACTGAACGAACCGCGGTGCCACGGGACCGACCGTCGCATCCGCCGCCCCGATTTCATCGAAGTGACCCATGGTCCTTCACCGATTCCTGAGAGGTCGAACGTGCAGAATTCCAACAGACGCGTCATCGTGGTCGGCGGCGGACTCGCCGGCCTCGCCGCCACCATCCGTATCGCCGAGAGCGGCGTCCCGGTGGACCTCTTTTCGCTGGTCCCGGTGAAACGCAGCCACTCGGTGTGCGCCCAGGGCGGAATCAACGCGTGCAACGAGATCGCGCGCCAGCAGGGTTACTCCGAGTACGAGCACTTCGACGAGACCGTCTACGGCGGCGACTTCCTCGCCAACCAGCCCCCGGTCCACGAGATGGCCCATTGGGCGCCACGGATCATCGACCTCCTCGACCGTATGGGCGTTCCGTTCAACCGATCCGCGGAAGGTCGTCGCGATCTCCGGCTCTTCGGCGGATCGCTGTTCAAGCGGACCCACTTCGCCGGCGCCACCACCGGGCAGCAGCTCCTCTACGCCCTCGACGAACAGACCCGTCGCTGGCAGCACGAGAAGCGGGTCACCAAGTACGAGCACTGGGAATTCCTCCGCCCGATCCTCGACGTCGACGGAAGTTGCGTCGGAATCGTCGCCCAGGACATGCGGACGATGCAGATCCGTTCCTTCAAGGCGGACGCGGTGGTCATGGCCACCGGCGGCTGCGGACTCGTCTACGGCAAGAGCACCAACTCGGTGATCTGCACCGGCGCGGCCGCGAGCCGTTGCTTCCAGGCCGGGGCCGCCTACGGCAATCCCGAGTTCGTACAGGTCCACCCGACCGCGATCCCCGGCGCTGACAAGCTCCGGCTCATGTCGGAGAGCGCCCGCGGCGAAGGTGGACGGGTCTGGGTCCCCCGCAACGCCGGCGATGCCCGTGATCCACGGCAGATCCCCACCGAAGAACGTCTCTACTTCCTCGAAGAGAAGTACCCCGCCTACGGCAACATCGTGCCGCGGGACATCGCGACCCGCGAGATCTTCGACATCTGCGTGAATCAGGGCCTCGGCGTCGCCGGCCAGAACCAGGTCTACCTCGACCTCACGCACCTCGATCGCGAGTACCTCGAGCGGAAGCTCGGCGGCATCGTGGAGATCTACCGGAAGTTCGTGGGCGAGGATCCCGCGGAGATGCCGATGCGGATCTTCCCGGGCGTGCACTATTCGATGGGCGGTCTCTGGACCACCTACACGCCGAAGGACGACCTCGACGGCATGGTGCTCGGGGCCAAGAACTCGATGATGACCAGCATCCAGGGCCTCTATGCCTTCGGCGAGGTCAACTACCAGTACCACGGCGCGAACCGGCTCGGCGCGAACGCGTTGCTCAGTTGCATCTTCGATGGTCTCTTCTGCGGCGTCGGCGTCGCGAACTATGTGAAGGACCGTGACTCGGCGGCCGCCGAAGGCGACGGACGGGTCCATGATGCGGCCCGGAAGACCGAAGAGGACCGGGTGGAACGCCTCGTCTCCGCCGAAGGTGACGAGAACCCCTATCTCATCGGCCGGGAGCTCGGCGAGGAGATGACCGCCGCCTGCACCGTCGTGAAGGAGGCCTCGCGGCTTGAAGAGGCCCAGGGGACGCTTGCGTCGCTCCGCGAGCGGTACGCGAACATCGCCCTCTCGGACACCGGACTCTGGACCAACCAGAACCTCTCCTACGCCCGGGCCGTCGGCGACATGCTGGTCATCGCGGACGCGATGATCGAGGCTTCCGTCGCCCGACGGGAATCCCGTGGCAGTCACTACCGGTCGGACTTCCCGACGCGGAATGATGGCGACTTCCTGAAGACCACCGTCGCCAACTACTCGACCGAGTCCGGGCGGGTCGAGATCGGCTACGAGCCGGTCATGTCGGAGCTGGTCACGCCCCGCGAGCGGAACTACAGCAAGACGCACGCACCCGCGAAGGCCGAGACCACCAAGACGAAGGCCACGGCGGCGAGCTGACCGCGCGAGCCGCTTGGAATGTCAGGACCCGCGTCGCGGCCGACGGGACGGGGAAGCGCCGGTCGACCGCGTTCGCAACTCGTTCATCCCGGCATGGGCGAGTCAGCCTTCGGCCCAGCGCAGCTTCGCGTACAGCGTAAAAAACGTGAAGACCGCCTGGAGCGAGAAGACGCCGAAGGCCGCGAGCCGGAGCTGGCCGCGTCCGATCGGCCCGTACGTCGTTCGCCCGGCATCCAGCGAGGCGAGACACCACCCGATCGCAAGCAGGACCGGTGGATCGAAGTACCGCTGGAAGGCGGAGGAGTTCACGGTGTAGGCGGCCAGGAAGGAGATCGCGAAACCGGTCACCAACCAGGCGGTTCGCGACCGGCCCGACGCGACGAGCAGTCCGAAGAGGATTCCCGCGGTCGCCCCGCCCGCGACGCTGCCCGCGACGATCAGGCTCGATCGACCGAGGATCGTGGGCGACCAACCGGCGAACAACCAGAGCCAACCACCGTTTCGGCCGTATTCCTCACCGACCACCGATTCAAGCGACACCCCGGCGAGGAGCCCGACCGCGAGGCCGATGAACATCGCGCGGCGGACCCGTCGGTCATGCCACCAGAACGGCAGAAGCACGACCACCAGCGGCGACGCGTAGACGGCGAGCAGCGAAAACATCCCCGGGGTGACGCCATGGTTGAGTCCACCCGCGTGCGTCACGCCGTCGCCACCGACCTGGAATTTCGGCGGGACGAGGCCGCCCCAGAGCATGACGAAGCCCGCGATGACGCCCGCCGCCGCCACCGTCGCGATCGCGAAGATCACCGCCGGCTGGAGCCCGCGATGGCCGGGCTGGAGCGGATCGCGGAATGGAAGACGTCGCCGGATCGGATCCCACTGGAAGAGAAACGCGAGCAACGCGACGCCCGAGACCCAGATGTTGATCTGACGAACGAGCACCGAACAGATCAGCGCGATCCCGGAACCGACGGCCTGCCCCCGGCTCGCCACGCAGAAGATCGCGGAACCGATCGAGATCGCGATCAGGGCGAGCGAAAGATTGTCCGTCATCACCCAGATCGAATTGCCGAGAACGTACGGCGACGACGCGAGTGGAATCGTGCAGAAGAAGGCCGTCCAGGGCGTGGCGACCTTCGCGGCATACCGATAGGCGATGACGACGAACAGCACGCCGAATCCGCAGGCACAGACCTGAAGCATGGTCACCGAGGGCCCGAACATCCGGACCGCGGCCGCGAGCACCAGGTGCATGCCCGGCGTGGTCGCACTGTCATAGTCGGACAGGTCGACGGCCGGAAGCATCTCGGCGAACGCCAGCACCACCGGCACGTGATGATAATCCTGGTCGATGCTCTTTTCGGGGAATCGATCGAATCCCGTCAGCACCGGACCAAGCGTCGCCGCCAGAAAGAGCACGAGGAGGACTGCAGGCGCGAGACGTCGTCCGGTCCGGACGTCGGCGTTCATGACCCGCCGCTCTCGAGCGGTGCATCGAACCTGTCGGCGAAGATCAGCCGCGAGAGACCATCCTCGACCCCGGGAACGTAGAGGCAGGCGAGCACGCCCGCCGCGAAGAGCACCAGCGAGACGAGGATCACGGGATCCTCGCGCATCGCGGCCATCGGACTGTCGCGTTCACCGCGGTTCGCCCGCCGGTAGAACCGGTGGACGACGATCAGCACGAGCGGCGTGAGCAGCGCGAATCCCGCCGCCCGTCCGCCGAAGAGGCTTGTCGCGTGCGAACTCAGGCCGTAGAGGACCCAGCTCATGACCACCGAGACCCCGCTCAGGCCGAGCAGCCAGTTCAATTCAAGCCGATTCTCGTAGCCGGCCGGACTCGACCAGCCCGTGCCCGCGGATTCCGCCGCCGAGAGGTCGCTCAGACGCTTGATGAAGGCGAGGTAGAGCGTGAGGAAGAAGACGCATCCCAGCAGCCAGGTCGAGACGGCCCGATCGATCGCGAAGGCCCCCACCGTCGCCCGCATTCCGAAACCGGTCGCGAGGACGACCGCATCGACGATCGCGACCCGCTTCAATCCACCGTTGTAGAGAAACTGAAGGACGAGATAGGCCAGCAGAACGCCACCCACCGCCGGGTCGACGAGGAACCCCACCACCACGCCGAGCACCACGAGCACGAGGCCGAATCGGAATCCCGCCGTGGGACTGATCCGGCCGCTGGCGATCGGACGATGCCGTTTTCGAGGATGAAGCCGATCGAGCTCCGCGTCCATCGAGTCGTTGATGGCGTAGAAGCCCGAGGCGAGCAGGCTGAATCCGACGATCGTGAGCAGCGTCGCGGTCAGCCAGCCGGGCAGCTGCGCCGCCCTCGCCCCGGCATCGAGGGCCGGAATCGAGAACACGATCGCGGGCAGGATGAAGACGTTCTTCACCCAGTCCGCCGGCCTCATGAGCTTGAAGTAGTCGATGGGCATCCGGTGGTCCACGTCTCGTTCGAAGGTCCGAGCGTCTCGGTCTTATCGACCATCGAGGAAAGGGCCTCCACTCCCGTTTCGAAACCGGAAGACCGGATTCCTCGAACCCTGAGGCGGATCGGCCTGCTAGCATCCGGGTGCGGAATATTCCGCCCCGTCACCCCCTTTCAGGAGCCGTCAACCGATGGTCGCCCCGAACGAAAAGACCCCGCGAGTCCCCCGAACCGTCCGGTTCCGCATCACGCGGCAGGACGCCCCCGGCAAGTCCACCCGAGTGGAGGAATTCGACGTCCCGGTCCAGACCGGCGCGAACGTCATCTCCGCCCTCCAGTGGATCGCCGCGCACCCCGTGACCGTCGACGGCACCCGGACGACCCCCGTGGTCTACGACTCGGGCTGCCTCGAAGAGGTCTGCGGAGCGTGCACCATGGTCGTCAATGGCGGCGTGCGACAGAGCTGCACCGCGCTGGTCGAGGACATCGTCGATGAACACGGCGTGGTGACGCTCGAGCCGATGTCGTCCTTCCCCACGATCCGCGACCTCGCGGTCGACCGGGCGCGACTCTTCGCGGCCCTCGAATCCGTCAAGGCCTGGGTTCCGATCGACGGCACCTACGACCTCGGCGCCGGTCCGATGGAAAGCCCGAAGATCCAGCTCACCCGCTACCAGCTCAGCCAGTGCATGAGCTGCGGATGCTGCCTCGAAGCCTGTCCGCAGTTCAACCTCGAAGAGGACGAGACCGAGTGGCAGGAGTCGTTCATCGGCCCCCACGCGATCAGCCAGGCCCGGCTCTTCAATCTCCACGAGACCGGCAAGATCCTCGCCGACGAGCGCGTCGACGCGATCTCCGGCGTCGGTGGCGTCAGCGACTGCGGCAACGCCCAGAACTGCGTCAAGGTCTGCCCGAAGGAGATCCCGCTCACCGAGTCGATCGCCGAGATGGGCCGCGCCGTCACGGTGCGTTCGATCCGCAAGTTCTTCGCCGGCTGAATCCGCCCGGGCCCGCCGCTCAGACCAGATCGCTCAGGATGTCGTCGGCCAGCATGAGTGCCTGGTCGGCGATGCGGAGCCGGTCGTCCCGCCACTCCAGCCCACCCGTCCGAAGATGTCGCCCGACGGCCTCGTGCCGTTCCGAGGTGCTGCCCGTTAGCGCCGTCGCGAGTGACCGGTCGATTCCCCGACGCAGTCGCAGACCGAGCATCGCGCGTTCGCCGAGTTCGGTCGCCGCATCAGGACGATCGACCGTGACCACCGGCGACACGCCGTCGCCCTCGATCCAGTCGTCCAGCCGGGGCAGGTTCCGGTACCGGATGCCACCGAGATTCCCGGCGGCCGCCGGCCCGATCGCGACCCACTGCCCGGCGTCCCAGTAGGCGAGATTGTGCAGACAGCGTTCGCCGGGCAGCGCCCAGTTGCTGATCTCGTACTGCTCGTACCCCGCGGCTTCGAGTCGCTCGCGGGTCCGGTCGTACATCGCGGATTCGATCGCGTCGTCGATCGCGTCGATCCGGCCGAGCCGTCGCTTCTCCGCGAGCGGCGTTCCCGCTTCGAAGACGAGCCCGTAGCACGACAGGTGCTGCGGTTCGAGGGCCAGCACCGCGTCGAGATCCCGGTCCCAGTCCGCCATCGTCGCCCCCGGGATCCCGAAGATCAGATCGAGGTTGATCCGCCGGATCCCCGCGTCACGCAGCCGACCGACCGACCTCGTCACCGAGGCTGGATCATGGTGCCGCTCGAGCGTTTCGAGAAGCGCGGGCTGGAAACTCTGACATCCGATGCTCACCCGGTCGGCCCCGCCCGCCACCAGCGCCTCCGCGATCTCGGCGGTGACGGTCTCGGGATTCGCTTCGACCGTGAATTCCTCGAGCGGGCCTGCGGGAATCGAGCCGATCGCCTCGAGCACCCGCCGCAGACCGTCGGGCGGAAGCATGGTCGGGGTGCCGCCGCCGACGAAGGCGGATCGGATCCCGGCCGGGTCGATCGAGGCCCGGACCGCGTTCACCTCGGATTCGAAGCGGTCGACGAACGCCCCGGTTCGATCCCGGTGATCGACGATCGAATAGAAATCGCAGTAATGGCACTTGTGCCGACAGAACGGCACGTGGGCATAGACGGTGTCGGGGCGGGCCCCTTCCAGCACCCGGGCCGAAGCCTCGATGCTGGGCGCGTCGTCGTATTGCGGAAGTTCGAAAGCGGGATCCGTCACCGCCTGATTCTAGACGGCGCGGTGGTTTCGCAGCACCTCGACGCCGCTTGGCTCGGCCTCAGGCCGCGTCGGAGGATGCCTCGTCGGACGTTCCGAGGTTCCGCGGGACCTCCGGACTCCGCATCGCGGGGATCCGGATGTTGGTCGAGCAGGAACGGCAGCGGACGAGTTTGCCTCGGGCATGCTCCGGAACCGCGAGGATCCGCTGGCACCCGAGATTCGGGCACATGATTCGAATGACCTGGGCGTCGTCCATGATCGAGCCTCCCTCGGGACCGGAATTCGCACCCCGTGATCCGGGCCGCCCCCGGAGCATCGACCCGCCGACCGGGTCACTGAAGTCGGATCGCGGCGGAACCGGCCACACGGGGTCGGATGATTCGTAGAATGCGACGTCGCCCCCCCTGGAGCCCCCATGTCGACGAGCCCATCCACCAGCAATCCCGCCGCGAATCGACACACCGCGGTGGTCGGCCTCCAGTGGGGCGACGAAGGCAAGGGGAAGCTCGTCGACCTCCTCGCCGGGGAACACGACCACATCGTCCGATACAACGGCGGCGCGAACGCGGGCCACACCGTGGTGGTCGGTGACGAGCGGTACGCCCTGCATCTGGTGCCGTCCGGCATCCTGTTCCCGGGTTGCACCTGCGTGATCGGAAATGGCGTCGTCATCGACCCCGCCAAGCTCCTCGAGGAGATGGACGGGCTCCGTCGCCGCGACATCGAGGTCGGCGACAACCTGCGGGTCTCCTCCCGCGCCCACGTCGTGATGCCGTACCACCAGGCCATGGACGGCGCCCTCGAGGAGTTCCTCGCCGGTCGCTCCGCCTCCGGCGCGATCGGGACGACGCGGCGCGGCATCGGCCCCGCCTACGCCGACAAGGTCCAGCGCTCGACCGCGATCCGGGTCGGCGACCTCCTGCGGCCCGAAGTCCTCCGGCGCAAGCTCGAACTGGTCTGCCCACTCCGCGAAGCGCAGCTTCGATCACTGGGCGTCCCCCTCGACGACGCGACGATCGACGTCGCCGCGCTGTACGAGTCGACCCTCGAACTGGGCGAACGACTCGCACCACACGTCTGCGACACCACCTGGCTTCTTCACGATGCGTTGGCGGCGGACGAGCGGATCCTCTTCGAGGGCGCAAACGCGTGCCTGCTCGACGTCGACCACGGCACGTATCCGTTCGTGACCAGCTCGAACTGCTCGACCCTCGGCATCCCCGCCGGAACCGGCGTCCCCCTCGGAAACATCGACCGCGTCCTCGGAATCATGAAGGCCTACTCCACCCGGGTCGGCGGCGGTCCGTTCCCCACCGAACTCGACGATCCGATCGGCGACCGGATCCGCGAACGCGGCCGGGAATTCGGGACCACCACCGGCCGCCCCCGACGCTGCGGCTGGCTCGATCTGGTCGCGGTGCGGTACACCGCGATGGTCTGCGGCGTGACCGGGATCGCCTGCACGCTCTTCGACGTCCTCGGCGGACTCGACGAAGTCCGACTCTGCACCGGCTATCGACTTCCCGACGGAACGGTCACCGATCGCTTCCCCGCCGACGCGTTCGACCTCGAAGGCGTGACGCCGGTCTACGAGACGCTTCCGGGCTGGGCCGATCCGGTGGATCGTCCGACGGACCGGGCCTCGCTCCCCGACGCGGCCCGGGCCTACCTCGATCGAGTCGAGTCGTTCATCGGGGTTCCCATCGAGATCGTCGGCATCGGTCCGGAACGCACCGAAGTCCTCGTCGCCTCCACATGACCACACCAACCCGCAACCGCGACGCCGCTCCCGAGACGCTCCCCCGGCACGTCGCCATGATCATGGACGGCAACGGACGCTGGGCGAACGGCCGTGGACTGCCGCGCTTCGCCGGCCACAAGCAGGGCGCGAAGACCGTCGACCTCGTCACCACCGAATGCGCCCGCCTCGGGCTCGAGGCCCTCACGCTCTACTCGTTCAGCAGTGAGAACTGGAAGCGACCGGCCGAAGAGGTGGAACTCCTCATGGCCCTCTGCCACGAGCACCTGGTCGAGCAGCGTGACCGGATGGTGGACAACGACATCCGGTTCCGGCGACTCGGTCGTCGCGAAGGCCTTCCCGAAGAGGTCCTGCGGGAGGCCGACGCCTGCGAAGCCGCGACGCGGGACTGCCGGGGCATGACGCTCTGCCTCGCCCTGAACTATGGAAGTCGGGCCGAAATCGTGGACGCCACCCGCGAACTCGCGATCGCGGTCCGCGACGGCGAAATCGAGCCCGAGGCGATCGACGAGACCGCCCTCGCGGCCCACCTCGGAACCCGGGATCTTCCCGACCCGGATCTCCTGATCCGAACCGCGGGCGAGATGCGGATCTCGAACTTCCTCCTGTGGCAGATCAGCTACGCGGAACTGGTCGTCACCGACGTCCTCTGGCCGGATTTCGACCTCGAAGCGCTTCACGCCGCGTTCCGTGCCTTCGGTGGCCGAACCCGCCGATTCGGCCAGGTCGATCCGCCCCCGACGATGGCCACCGAGGATTGATCGCGAAGTTTCCGCCCCCATTCCGCGTAAATGCGGTGAGCGAGCCGATTTTCGGGATCCGCGGGTCACGGATCGCGGATCGTCTTTTGCGCCTCGGAGGTTTGTTCGAGGCCTGAATGCCGCGTACACTTGTCTGGAACGGGCTTTTTCCGCCGGCAGGTGCGGCGACGGCCCCTCCTTCCACCGTCCACGGCCGGACGGTGCCCCGGGTGATCCGGGCCTCATGATCACGCCCCCAGGGATCTCCACGGACGATGCCCCAGTTCTGTTCCCCCAAGAGTTCATCGCGAACCCGCCGCGGTTCCGGTTTCATGCCGGTCCTCACCGCGATCATCGGGCTCGTTCTGGTTTTCGGTGTTCGTGATGCCGAGGCACAGCCGTGCCCACCGCCGCCGGACATCCCCGTGAACTGGGTGCTCTGCGGCGAGTGTCGCGGCGACCTCAACGGCGACGGTCTCCTCAACGAACTCGATCTCATGCTCTTCGAGGTCTATCGCGAGCAGATCCCGCAGAACCCCTGCGCGGACTTCAACGACAACGGCGTGGTCGACACGTTCGACCAGCAGATCCTGATCTGCGTGATCGACGAATCGGACGGCGCCTGCGTCGCGGTCTGCGGTGACCCGCTCAACCAGAGCTGTTTCGATCCCGCCAATCCCGGCGACCCCGTTCCCGGTGGCTGCACCGACACCACCTGCTGCGCCACCGTCTGTGAAGTCGACCCCCAGTGCTGCACGGATCTCTGGGACATCACCTGCGTCGCGATCGCGACGGAGATCTGCCTGCCTGACAGCCCGGACACCCGCGTGGACGTCGGCAACGCGTTGCGGATCCACGAGTACACGCAGCCCTTCGGATCCGGCAGCGGACTGCCGAACGACTGCCTCGCCGTCCATCCGACCCCCGGATGCGCCGACGGTCGTTGCCTCGATCTGGTCTGCGTCGCGGATCCCGCCTGCTGCACGACCTCGTGGGACGACGCCTGCGTCGCCCTCGCGAGGGTCCACTGCCAGTCGCCGTGCACCACCCCGCGAATCCAGGAAGAGGTCTGCCTCCTCCGACCCGAGTGCTGCGAGAGCGGTCTCTGGGACGAAGCGTGCACGCAGTTCGCGACCCTCTGGCTGACCCAGGGCAACGCCGCCGCGTTCGACGTGAGGCCGCGAGCGTTCCTGCTCAGTCCGGTCCCCGAGGCGACGCCGAAGGACCCGCTGCCGTTCCAGTCCGAGCTCGACCGCTTCCGGGCCCTGCTCTGCCAGATCGACCCGACCTACTGCGCCCCGGCCGGCGACCTCGCCTTCTTCCAGGACATCCAGATCGCGCTGGCGACGATCGCGATCAACTATCCGGACTGCGTCGATCAGTTCCTCGGCAACGAATGGGACGCCGGCTGCGCCCAGGTCGCGGCGCGATTGACGCGACGCCCCTCTCCCGGCAACGCCGGACTCGGCCCCTGCCTCCGTGCCCACGGCGGCCTCGGTTGCGCCGACGCCTACTGCTCCGAACTGGTGTGCGATCTCGACCCGACCTGCTGCTCGCTCGAATGGGACGTCGACTGCGTCCGACTCGCCGGCCGACAGTGTGAACTCGTCCCCAGCCGCGATCTCGCGTTCGGTGACGTCGGCACCATCGGTGCCGTGTCCACCGGCGTGGCCCCGATCGAGTGCGGCGCCGACGGCGTCGGGGGCTGCTGCTTCCAGAACAACACCCCGTACTGCAGTGAAGCGGAATGCTGCCAGCTCGTCTGCGGCTACGACGCCTACTGCTGCGACGTCCGATGGGACGAACTCTGCGCGACCCTCGCCACCTCCGGTTGCGAGACCCTCTCCGAGCAGTGCACCTGCGGTCCGAAGACGATCGTGTTCGGACCGATCGACAGGTCGTGCTTCACACCCCGTGATCCGTTCGCCCAGTACCCCGCGGGCTGTGCCGACGCCGGCTGCTGCAACACGGTCTGCGTCGTCGACCCGTTCTGCTGCGAGGTCCTCTGGGACCAGGTCTGCGCCGACGGCGCCGAGACCCTCTGTGCCCAGGACTTCCCGCTCTGCGGCGAGATCCTCGCCGGCAGCTGCTACGTGCCGCGTGAGAACCCCTACTGCGACGACGAGTCCTGCTGCGAAAGCGTCTGCGTCGTCGAGCCCTTCTGCTGCAATGACGCCTGGGACGAGGACTGCGTGGCACTCGCCAGCGAGGTCTGCACCGAATGCGGCGACGCCTACTCCGGATCCTGCCTCGCACCCCACCCCGGCCCCGCCTGTTCCGACGAGGATTGCTGCGAGGCCGTCTGCGACATCGATCCGCTCTGCTGCCTCTCCACCTGGGACGGCGCCTGCGTCGCCGCGGCGGCGTTCTTCCCCGCCCTGTGCGATCGGACCCTCTCCTGCGGCGACGCCTCCGCCCGCAACTGCTTCGTCTCCAGCCCCGATCCGGGCTGCAGCGACAGCACCTGCTGCAAGAACGTCTGCGAGGACTACGACCCCTGGTGCTGCGAAGTCCGCTGGGACTCGATGTGCGCCGCGCAGGCCTTCACCGTCTGCGACATCCCCTTCATCGTGAACGCTCGTGAACCGTGCGACGAGTTCCATCTCACGCCGGCCTGCAACGATCCCGAATGCTCGGCGGCGGTCTGCTCGATCCCCGGCCTCGAGTTCTGCTGCACCCAGCGGTGGGACACCGCGTGCGTCGACGCCGCCGCGACGGTCTGCGTCGGCCTCTACGAGTGCCCCGGCGTCGGCGACTGCCAGAAGTCGAAGGCCACGCCGATGTGCGACGACGCCGCCTGCTGCAACGCGGTCTGCACCATCGACCCGACCTGCTGCACGGTCCAGTGGGACAACAGCTGCGCCGTCCTCGGCATCAGCCTCTGCGTCGTCCCGAGTTCCACGCCGAGCGGCGAGGACTGGCAGTGCCCCTGCGAGGGCAGCTGCTTCGAAGCCAGACCCGAAGACGATCCCAAGCCCGGTTGCGACGACTCGAGCTGCTGTGCGGCGATCTGCAACGTCGACGAACTCTGCTGCACCGTGAACTGGGACGCCGAATGCGTGATCCTCGCCGAGTTCTACTGCGGCAGCGGACTCCAGTGCGGTTCGTTCAGCACGGGGTCGTGCCTCGAATCGTCGGACACGCCGTTCTGCGACGACTCCGTCTGCTGCCAGGCGGTGTGTGCGATCGACCCGAGCTGCTGCGTCAACCAGTGGGACTCCTTCTGCGTCGCGACCGCGTTCGACCGCTGTCGCCGCGGATGCGGCATCGATACCGCGGGTTCCTGCTTCTTCCCGCACCTTTCACCGGGCTGCAGCGACGGCGAGTGCTGCACCGAGATCTGCGACACGGATCCCCTTTGCTGCACCCTGGTCTGGGACAGCGTCTGCGCCGAAGCGGCCCTCGTCGCCTGCGAGGCACCCGAATGCGGCGACTTCCCGGCCGGCGACTGCTGCCTGCCCAACGGAACCCCCAGCTGCGACGACAAGCGTTGCTGCGACGACGTCTGCAGCGACGACCCGTTCTGCTGCGACACCACCTGGGACGAAGGATGCGTCCAGCTCGCCCGCCAGAGCACCCGCTGCGACTGCGGTGCGAACTGGGAATGCGGTGATCCGTGTGCCGGCAGTTGCTGCCTGCCCAACGGCACCCCGAAGTGCGACGACGAGGACTGCTGCGATGCGGTGTGCCTCGACGACTCCTTCTGCTGCGACGTCACCTGGGACCTGGTGTGTGCGAACATGGCCCGGAACAACGATGCCTGCACCGGCCCCGAGGACGCGTGTCCGGTTCCGGTCTGCGGTGACGCGGACGCCGGCGACTGCTGCTTCGCCAACGGCACCCGCGCCTGCAACGACGAAGACTGCTGCGAAGACGTCTGCGACGTCGATCCGGCCTGCTGCGACGTCGCCTGGGATTCGATCTGTGCCCAGATCGCGTCGGTCACCTGCGAGGATCTCTGCGACAGCGACCTCGCCTGCGGCTCGGACGAAGCCCTTCCCTGCAACGTTCCTCACGACGGACCGTATTGCGACGACGAAGCATGCTGCGACCAGGTCTGCCTCTTCGAGCCGTTCTGCTGCATCGGTGACTGGGACGAGTTCTGCGTGCTGCTCGCCGACACCTACTGCAACCTGAACTGATCGACCGATCGGGCCACGGGAGCATCACGAGTACGCACCCGCCCGGCCGGGCCGCTCCGCGGAATCGTCCCCGACGAGACCGACGGCGCCGGTCCGGGGCGTGGTGTGGTGTGATGTGATGGACACGACGTGAACCGCATTCATCGATGATGCCGTGGTCGCCGGACGGTGCGGCTTCAATCCGCTGCGCGACGAATGACCAGCACGGTGAGGTCGTCGTCGAAGTGGTCCCGTTCGCACCAGTCGACGAGGTCCGCGAGGATCGCGGCCGGGTCGGCGCCATGAGCGTCGATGGACGCCTCGATGCGTTCGAGGCCGTACCGATCGCCATCGCGCGTCGACGACGGCTCCTCCGCCAGTCCGTCGCTGAAGAGCACGAGCGCCTCGCCCGGCTGCAGCGTCGCCTTCGACGCCACGGCGGGGAACGCCTCGATCCCGAGCGGCGGCCGACGCTCGCCGACCAGCGGTGAGATCGAACCGTCCGCATGTTGCACGAGCGCGAAGCCATGCCCGGCGTCGACGAACTCCATGCCGCCGCCCGCATCGAAGTGACCGCACCAGAGCGTGATGAAGCATGCTTCCGGAATGGTGCGGACCGCCCAGGCATCGAGTCGCTCGACGATCTCGGCCGGCGCGAGCCCCGATTCCGCGAGGGTGTCGGCACAGGCCTGGGTTCCCGCCATGACCATGCCGGCTCGCGCGCCCTTTCCGCTGACGTCGCCGAGCACCACATGGAGTCCATCGCCGTTCCGACGCACATCGACCAGATCACCGGCGATGGTCCGACCCGGAATCGCGACGACCTGCCACGAAAGGTCCCCCATCGATCCGGACTCGCTCGGCAGCAGGACCTCCTGCACCGCGCGAGCGGCGTTCATCTCCGCCACCATCTGCGCCCGCTCGGATTCCGCGACCTTCCCCTGCTGCATCCGCATCGAGACGGCGCAGAGCTCGGCGATGGCATCGAACCAGGCGACCAGTTCGTCGTCGGCGATGCCCATGCGGCAGTCCCCGTAGACGGCGAGCTGGACGCCTTCATCGTTCGTTCCGTCGTCGACGCATCGGCAGAGCGCCTCGCGGACGCCGGCGAGCGCGAAGCTCTGGGCCTGATCGACGTCGGGATGCTCCTCGAGCCGGACCGTTCGCCCGGATTCGATCGAGGCCTTGAGCAGCGTCGCGGAGAACGGACGCGGGCTCATCTCCTCGGACCGTTCCGATGAACGGATCGCCACCGCGCGGGTGACCCCGTCCTCGGTCCGCAGGATCATGGCGCGATCCAGTTCGCAGCCGTCGAGCAGGCATTCGAGCAGGGCGCCGAAGACCTCCTCCTCACCGGTCCGGGTCGACGCTCGCCGCACCGCGCTCACCAGGCCGTCGAACCGATCACGCAACTGCGGATCGGACACCGCTTCCGCGATCGAACCACCGACGTCGCCGTCGTCGAGCACGATCCCGGCCGTCGCCTCCCGACCGAGCACCAGCAGGCTCCATGGATTGATCTCGACCAGGTCGCCCTCGACGATCGCCGTGATCTCGCCCGGCGCGAGTCGCCGCCCGTTCACCCAGGTGCCCCGCGTCGAATGGAGATCCTCGATCGACCAGCCGCCGTCCTCGCCGGGACGCAGGGAGGCGTGTCTTCGCGAGACGCCGGGGTCGAGCAGGAGCACGTCCACGTCGCGGCTGCGACCGAAGATCGCGGGGGCGGTGAATTCACGGACTTCCTCTTCGAGACCGGTGGCCTCGGCGTTTCGAACTCGAAGTCGGAGGGGCGTCGTCACGCATGCAGCGTACCGGGGTCTCGATCACGATGGGTCGAGGTCGATGCCGGTCTCGACCGCCCAGAGTCCGAGATTCGCGAGTGGCCACGCCTGAAGCGGATGGGCCGCCGGATCCCCGTTCAGGACCGACGACACCTCGGGTCGAACGAGCGGCCGGATCGCCTCCGTGACCAATGGATCCGCGAGCATCGCGGCCGCCCACGGCGCAAACGGCGTGGGAAAGCTCGCCTTCGGGCGGGCGACGATTTCCGCCGGCACCTGCCCGGCGAAGCCGCGTCGCAGGACGGTCTTGGTTCGGAAGGTCCCGTCCGCTTCCGGGCCGAAGAGATCCGCGGTGTCGACCCGGGCGACCGTCTCGGCGAATCGTCGGTCCGCGAAGGGCGGCCTCGCCTCGACCGAGGCCAGCATGCAGGCGGCATTGAGGCGCCCGAGGAGCCCGGGAAGATTCACGGTCTGAAGCCAGTGCAGGTACGACCGGGGTTCGGCGGCACTTCCCCCCGATTCGATCGCCGCGCCCAGTTCGCCGATCAGGGCCGCGTCGTGACCGATGGAATCGACCCAGCGTTCGGCGAGCACCGTGGCCTTCGCGCCGGGCGCGATCCACGACGCCGATTCGAGCAGGGTGGCGGCGGCGACTTCCGGTCCGGGATCGGCCGCGGCGATCTGCGCCACGAGGCGGAGAATCGGTTCATACCCCCCGAGGATCTCGTCCGCACCCTCGCCGCCGATGGCGACCTTGATGCCGGCGGCTCCGACCGCTTCGGCGAGGGCGTTGATCGCGATCTCGTTCGGCGTGCCGAGGGGCACCCCCATCGATCGAACCATCCGACGCCATCGCGCGATCGGTGTTTCCGTGGCCGCTGCGACGGCGACCTCCACATGACCCGTTCCGAGTCGTCGCGCCATCATCGCGGCGGCCTCGCGGTCGGGATCGGCCGTGCCGTCGCCCCCCAGCGCCGTGAAGGTGCGCAGCGGATCGACCCGGGCCTTCGCGAGGGTCGAAAGCACCGCGCTGTCGATCCCCCCCGAAAGGAGCCCGCAACGTTCGACGTCGCTCTGGAGGTGCGCCTCGAGGGTTTCCATCACCGCGTTTCGAACCAGGTCATCGGCGTCGGCGCCCGTGACCCCGCCGGTCGCCCGCGGCGGCCGCCACCAGCATCGATCGTCGATCCGGGGTCGCATTCCGCGGCAATCGATGGTGACCAGGCCGCCCGGACGCACGGTCCGCACCCCGTCGACCATGGTGCGATCCCCGAGCGTGATCCGGATCGTCGAGAGGTACCCCGACAGGGTGATCGGATCCACGCGTCGAACGAAGCCGGGATGCTCGAGGATCGGCGTCATCTCGCTCGCGAAGACGATCTCGTCCCCGTGCGCGGGCACCGAGGCCCACATCAGCGGAACCACCCCGAACGGATCGCGGGCGAGCCGCAGCGTGCGTTCCCGTGGCCGGTACCAGGCGATCGCGAACATGCCGCGAAACCGGTCGAGCGCCTCCTCACCCCAGTGGTGCACCGCCGCCGCCGCGGTCTCCGCGTCGCAGTCGGTCGAGAACGCGACGCCTTCCCGTTCGAGCGTGACGCGGAGATCACGGTGATTCAGGAGTTCGCCGTTGAAGACGACCACCGTGACGTGATCGCCGGCACCCCGTACGAACGGCTCCCGGCCGTGCTGCGGATCCATGATCGCGAGCCGGCGATGCCCGATCCAAGCCGAGGCGTCCGCCCAGTCGCCGGACCCATCGGGCCCGCGGTGGCGGAGCCGATCGCGCATCCGCGCTCGCCCGGTTTCGTCGGCCGAGGGGGCTCGATCCGCACACGCGATGATGCCGGTGATGCCGCACATGTGGCCGACTCCGACGGTGAACGGGACTGAGAAGGAGAATCACGCGGCCGGAACCGCATCCGGGGCTCCGTGATCTTCGGCCCGCGCGTCCTCCCGGCTGGAGAACCGGGCGGTCACTTCACCCCTTTCGGTCCCCCGTCGGTCAGGTACTTCTCCCGGATCGCCGCTTCGAGATCGACCTCGCAGATGTTCGCCAGCGTGGTCAGCCACGCGAGCACGTCGGCGAATTCCTCGCGGAGATTCTCCTCGTCCCCGTCCCCTCGTTCCCGGCGGCCGAATGCCTCGGCGAGCTCTCCGACCTCCTCGCTGAACCAGAGGAACGTCCCCGGGACGCCCCGGGCGGCATCGGTGGCGTGGTAACGGTCACGGATCAGCTGCTGGAACTCGGCAAGTCGCATCGGACGCTCCTCGGGGGCGGGGTGAAAATGTGGATCGGACGGCGGTGCGGTCGCACCAGTCGATCGGGCCCGTAGTCTCTCACGGAAAGACCGGCGAGGTCGGACTCGTCGGTGCTCCTCGAATCGACATCGTCCCTGCCGACCGCCGTGCCCGAATCGCTCGAAACATCCTCGACCGCCTCCGCCGGCTCGGATCTCCCGCCGCCATCGGTGGAGCCCGAGGCGATCGGCCCGCGCGACGCGGTCCGAGGCCGGGTCCGGGACCACCCCCGACAGACCGTTCACCCGCTGGGCCGCCGGACGAAGGCCCCACGCTCCGCCCGACTGGAACCACTCGTGACCGATCTCAAGCCAAGTACGCCATCACCGACGCCGGAACCGGCGTCCGACCCGACGTCGAGTCACCAACAACTCGAACTCGATCTTCCCACGACCCCCGATTCGATTCGGAACGAAGCGCCGGCGGTCGATACCGAGGTCGCCGACGACGAGAAGATCGACGAGACGAACAACGATCGTTCCGAGCCGGCTTCGATCACGACGAATCCGGTCACGTCACGCCGATGGGCGATGACCTGGAAACCGGACGCCGACACGACCGAGCGAAACTCGCAACACCCCGCCGCACGGGTGACGCGGGAGAACATCGACGCGGCGACCAACCAACCATCGATTCCGCAGGTCCAGTCGCCGCATTCGGAGGCGGACGCCACCGATCCGGTGGAGACGCTCGTCAGCGAGGCTGATACCGGCGCGTCGACGGCGGATGTGGAGGATGCGGCGGAAGCGACCACGCCCGCACCCGAGGTCGCATCCACTCCGGCAGACACCGTGGCCGACCCCGAGCCGATCGCGGACGCGACACCGACGCCCGTCATCGAGCCCGCCCCGGCGACGACGGAACCGGCCGAGTCCGACGAGCCCGACGAATCCGATGTCGCACCCGAAATCGCCGCGGTCCCCCTCGTCACCACGCCGGTGCGACCCACGACCGATCGAACCCCTGCCGACCGCACGCTCGCCGACCAGTCGATGCCCGCACCTGCCGGGTCCGGGGCCATCCGGGTCGCCGCCGCCGGCTGGATCGTCGCGGTGCTGATCGGACTCGGTTGGTTGATCGCCTCGAACCAGCCGGCCCGGCAGACGACGTCCCCGATGCCGCCGCCCGCGACGACCGCCACCGTCCTCCCGACCGTCGCCCCCGTCGACCAGACGGCGGACACCGCAGCGATCACGACCTTGGAGGCCGCGCTCGCCGATCTCGAGGCCACCTCGGCAAGTGCGTCCGCCCGGATCTCGACCCTCGAGACCGAACTCGAAGGCGTCCGATCGGATGCCGCCTACCTGAGCCGAGAACGATCGCTGCTCCAGTCGGAACTCGAAGGCCTGATGGAGCTCATCGAACCGCCCGCGACCGCGACGAACGATCCATCCGCCGGCGGCTGAACGCCCGTCTTCACGCGGTCGACGGCCACCTTCGATCGGCTTACAATGTTCGATCGCGACGAGCCGTTCCGTCGTACCGGTCCATGTAGCTCAATTGGATAGAGCACTGCCCTCCGAAGGCAGGGGTTGGAGGTTCGAGTCCTCCCATGGACGTTCGCTCGATGATCTTGCGGCCCCGTTTGCCATAGGGTTCACGGGTCACCCGCTCCGGCGGCGTCGAGGCTTCCTCAGATCTGAACAGGTGCGCGCTCGCACCAGTTCCAGACTCAGAAAGGCCTTTCGCCGATGACGCCAAAGCCACCCCCCCGTCTCCTCCGCCGAAAATCCGGCGGGTTCTTTGTGAAGTGCGGTGCCCGACGCCGCTCCTTCGGAACCTGTCCCGCGGAGGCTCATGCCTCGTACGAACGATTCCGCATCGAGTGGGATCAGGCCGGCGGACGCTGGCCATTGGATCGAGCCGTCACGCCCAGTGTTTCGATTCTGGTCGCAGAAGTCTGGCCATGGATTGAAGCACGCACCGCGTCGACCGGCTGCGTGACGAATCGATCGTGGTTGCAGTCGTCCGCGGCGAGCGACGTCGCCGGCCAGCCGAGGCTGGCGAGGACCAGAAGGAATCTCAGGTAGTGACGGGACATCGGTGACTCTCAGGGGGACGGCAAGATCCTTGTCGAAGCTGCCACATTCAGAAACTCGTACTGAACGACGCAACCGCGGCGATCGGATACAGACGGCGGATCATCACCGTGAAAAAGCGGAGGCGTTCCTCACCGTGATCGGAATGCCCATGTTCGGTCCTCCGAAGAGGGTGCCGGCGCCGAAAACGTTGTTGCCGACGGAATTGACGATCTGCATTTTCTGCACCGCACCGGAACCGCTGGCGGATCCCATCCCCATCCCAGCGAAGAACGCACCCGTCACGACCACACCGGCGAGGAAAGCCATCGTTGTTTCACGCTTCATTCGTCTGACTCCAATCAAGGAAAACATCTGCAACCACCTTGCCTCATCCAAAGGCTCTTGGGGTGGACAACCAGTTCACCCACGGAAGGATTTTCGACCGTGGGCTCTTCCCTGCACCGTACACGCTCCCCATCAGTTGAGCCGCCCACCGCTTCGTCGTCTGCCCGTTGTCGGATCATGGTGGAGGAAGGCCCTGTTGCCAGCCCTTCCCACAACCCAACCCTTGGACCCTGCTCGGACTGGGTCGTCATCTCCAGCCCCAACGAAGGCCTGAACGCCGCCGCCGATATTAATCACGACGAGATCGTGAACGCGGCCGACATCGGTCTGCTGGTCGCGGCCTGGGGCGACGCACCACGGAACCCGATGCCGCCGAGCGACTGCCCGCTGGGACAGACTCCAAAGCCAGCATGCAATCCGATAAAACGCCATCTTCAAAAGGGAGTTCGTTTCGCATGAACCGCGCGGTACGTTGAATAACCCGTGTCTGTTCGCGGGCGACCACTCACAACCAGTCGAGAAGAAAGAAGCACCAATGAGCGAATCACGTCTCAAGACCTACGCCCTCACCGCCGGCGGCGTCACAGCGCTGGCCGCCGGCACCGCCAGCGGCGACATCATTCACACCTCAACCAACGTGACGTTGAGTGCTGGAGAAGTATGGTCGTTCACCATGTTGGACGCGACGCTCTCTTTCACAAATACAGACCGTAATAATAAGAACTTACTCCAGATACAGCCTGGGGCATCTGCTGCAGTGGCCGCCACGGTCGATCTCGGTGCCAGCAATTTGAGCGAAGGCCAGGTGATCTCACAAAGCGTCTCGTTCCTCAATCTCAACAATGTCGAGGTTGCCAGGACCAAATCCGGCACGTATGCCTATGGCAACTGGGACGCTCTTGACGGTGATGACCGGGGGTTCCTGGGCATCGAGATCGGTACGGGTGGCGACGTCAACTATGGCTGGATCGACGTCACCTGGACTGGTAGCCAAGCCATCATTCATGGTTATGCGTGGGAGTCCGACACGAACACCGCGATCAACGCCGGCCAGACCACCAGCGGCGCGGCGGCGGTTCCCGGTGCCCCGACCGCGGTCGGGCTGATCGGCCTCGCCGCCGGTGCGGCAGGGATCCGTCGCAGGCGATCGGCCTGAGTCACTCGCACTGATTCGAAACCCCACCGCCCCCGTGTCGCCGAGCGACGCGGGGGCGTTCGCATCCAGACCCATGCCTGATTCCGGAACCATCGCGAGACTGCTTCACGACGATTCCGCCCCGACGGAAGACCTTTGAGCATCCCTCCGGCGACTGAACCGTTCCCCGGTCGCTACCCTGCAGCGGCGATCGCTCCAGGAGTCGTCACCATGGCCACAAACATGCCAGCCACCGAGATCGAAGCGTTCCTGCGCGAACGCGTCGCCAAGGAACGCGCCATCGGCGTTGCGGACGTGGACCCGACGATTCCGTTGGATCAACTGGCGCTCGACTCGATGGCGTTGCTGGGGATCGTCGGCGACCTCGCCGAACGGCTCGAGACGGAGATCGACACCACGCTCCTCTTCGAGCATCCGACCATCGAGCGACTCGCCCGGCACCTCGGCGAGGATTCGCGGAGCCCCTGATCGGTCAGCCGCCGGTAGCCCGATTCTCCCGTCTCCCAGCCAGATCGAGCCGAAACCGCGGGCGTGATCGCACCGGCTCGACGCCGAAACGTCGAGCGAGCGTCCGCGTGTCCGGCTGCCCGCTCCCTGCGGTGAACGTGGCTCGCTCGGCCCCGGCCTCGGCCGCGTTCTCATAGAAACGCGTCTTCAACGTCATGAAAAACGGATCGAGTCGGTGGGCCGGATCAACGGCCTCGGCGTCGATGTGCAGCACGGTCGGGGACGCGAGGTGGCCGCAGGCGAAACCGACCACCGCATCATCGGCCACCGCCACGAGCTGGAGTCGCCGGAGCGGGTCGGCGGCGGAGGACGCATTGAATCGGCTCCGCATCCGCTCGATGGACCGGCCCACATTTCCACCGATCCACAAGGACCAGGCGGTGGCGACCGCGTCGATGTGCCGGGCATCGACCTCGATGATCTCAGGGCGAATCCGGCTCGCGACCAGTCCTTTCATTCGATCCCGCAAGGCACGCGTGGGACCCAGAAGGGCCGCCAACTCGATGTTGAAGTCATCGACGGTCTCATGAATGCTGAAGCCAGCCTCTTCGAGTCCGGGGGCGTGGCAGCTGGAGGCCTGGCTCCCTGGCTCCGTCTCCAGAAAATCGCCGCCCCATGCCTCCGCCTCCGAGACCGCCACGCCGATCAGCGACCGGCCCCAGCGAGCACCGGCCTCGTCCGATACCGCGGCGAGCTCCAAACTGATACCGGTACGACCACGCGACGCGAGCATCGCGGCGGCTTCGACCCTCCCCTCGGATACGGCCATCCATGCCTGGTCGAGCACGTGTCGATCGAACCACTTCGGGGAAAGCGATGCGAGGCGTGGACGGTCGCCCTCCGCGGCGCGGACAATTCCCGTTGGAGGTGGTTCGCTCATGCTCGGATGATATTCTCAAGACCATGGAAACGCTTCGACATCGGCCCGCCGTGCTCCTCGTCGTCCGTCTCGAAGAGAATCCTCGAGCGGTGTTCCCCCCGGAACTCGAACGTCGGAGCGATGCCGTCTCGGCGGGGTGGCGCCCGCTCGCCCGGGCCGCCCACCCAGGCGTGGTCGGACTCGCGGCGACGCTGGCCACCGGCGTCTGGCCGGAACGACACGGCCAGTTCCGATCCACGCATCCGCATGCGGATCGTTTGTCCATGGTGCGGACCACCCTCGAACCGACCCAACTGCCGGTGCTCTGGCACGACGTGGTTTCGGCGGGCGGACGAGCCGCGGTGGTCGGCTGGCCGCACGCGACCCTTCCTCCGCCGGCGACCTCGTCCGACGATCTCGTCTGGATCGACGACCACGCCACCGCGCCGCGCCGGGAAGGCCAGGAGGGATCGCTGCCGATCCGGACCGGCACCGTGTTTCCGAAGCGCCGGCGTGCGGCGATCCTCGCGCGCCGCCGGGCCTTCGACGGCGACCTGGTTCCGGACCTCCTGCAGTCCGTCGCGGACGAGGGCCCGGACCTGCTCGTGGGATGGCTGGACGGCGCTGACCAGGCCCGGGCCGACGACATGATGAACACGATCACGGATCGCCTGCGTGCTCGCCGCCGAGCGGGCGTGGTGGTCCTCGAACTGCGCCATGCTCGTCCCGCCGCGTCGATCCTCTCCGGCCCGAGGTTCGAGGCCGCGCCGCTGCTGCGAATAAGATCTCACGATGGCGCGGGCGAGGTTCCCTGGACCGGCCGACCCCGGATCGATGCGATCGCTTCGGTGGTTCGCACCGTGCTCGACGTGGCCCCGGTGCCGCCGCCGCACGACGCCGAACCGACACCGGGCCTCGTCGCCGACGAACGGCGGAGAACCGAGCGTTCACGCCGGATGACCGGTCTCGCCGAGGAATTCATCATGAACCAGCAGCGAGAGATCGGCTTGTCGCTGTATGCGCGGGGCTTGCGGCAGGAGGCGCGTTCGTGGATCCGGGCCGCCTGCGAGGATCGCCATGGCCGCGTCGATTCGCGCCTGGCGGTGCTGCTGCTGATGCTCGCGGCGTCGGGAGCGGAACGAACGCGACTGCTCGAATCGCTCCGACCGAGGTTGCCCCACCGGGTCACGGAGGCGTGGGATGAATGGGCGGCAGAAGCGTCGCCGGTCGCGGCTGGGGATCTTTCAGAGTTGGGACCGTTCATCGCCGGAGCGTTGGACTTGCTCGCTCAACGCGCCCGTGCGGGCGACCGCAGGAAGATCGCCGGTGAGCCGCGGGATTGAGTCGAATCGCCTGGCGTCATTCGCGGGACGCCTCCTCCTGAAACACCCTCCCCTCCATCACGACTCACCAGTCCGCCTCGACCTCGCGTCGGGGCGGGCTTTCGTTTGCGGAGATCGCCCGATTTCACACACCCCATTTTCCCATTAGGGAGCGAAGCCGTCTGAACAAGGGATGCCGTCATCCAGGCCTCGGGGGATTCCGAGGGGGGCACATACGGCCGACCCCACAAGACACAAGAGGTGCGCGCGGTGGCACGCCGTGTCACGCGGTGTCTGCTAGTGTCACGGCGTAACCCCCAGGGAAGTCCCCCATCGCCGTATTCGGAACTTCTCCGAAGGCAGGGGTTGGAGGTCCGAGTCCTCCCATGGACGTTCGCTCGATGATCTTGCGGCCGCGTTAACCATAGGGTTTATGGGTCACCGGCTCCGGCGGCATCGAGGCTTCCTCGGATGTGGAGCCTCCCGAGTCTGGGGCTCCCTGGAATCTGGGACGGTGAACACCGGTTCGAATCCGGGGGGGCTTCACGTCGGGTTCGATTGAAGCGAGGTGATCTTCGATGCGCAAGCATGCTCGAACCCCACTGGCCGGAGAATTCATCTGCGCGCTGCCGTGGTCGCTCGGCCTCTTTCTGACCGTCCACGGGATCGTCGGCCTGGTGTTCGTACCCTTGCTGACCGGGCCACCGCTCACGCTGGCGCCCGGCCAGACCGTGGCAATGCTGCCTTCGTGGGCGCAAGCAGAACTCCAGGCTGCGCCGTGGTTTCCCCGCACCCTCGCTTTCGGCGTTCTTTTTCTGCTTGCCGCCGGGATCCAGGCCTGGGCCCGGGGACGCAAGCCTCTGTTCGCGGCTACAGACCTCTGCAACGGCATCATCGTGGCGGCCATCTTCGGCGTCATCGTGGCCGGGGCCGAACTCGTGTGCTTGGGCCAGGCCTGGAACCACGGATCTCGCTCGGCGCTTCCCCCGTCGCTCCTTCAATGGCTGAAGATGGCCCCGCCATTTCCCTCGATGTCGATGATCCACGCGCCGGGTTTCTTTCTTCTCCTGCTCGGGGTCGTCGCCGTCGTGATCAGGGACTTCCTCGTTCCGCCCCTGAGAAGGAGACTCGAATCGGCGACCGAGGCGTGCGACCGATGCGGATACCTGCGCATCCCGCCTTCGAGTCGATGTCCGGAGTGTGGTGCGGATCCGGTCGACCCTGCCTGAGTCACCGCTTCTCATTCAGAAAGCCCGCCTCGACCTCGTATCGGGGCGGGCTTTCCTTCGCGCTCCGAGATTCTGTTGACGCTGTCGAGTCAACAAAGCATGACCCCCGCGAGCGCCGGATCGGCGGCCGCGGGGGCGCGTGGTGACTTCGATGTACCGCGTGATCAATCCCGTCGACGGCGACCGCTCAGGCCGGCGAGGCCGAACAGCGCGATGGCGCCTGGAGCGGGGATGACCGCGGCGGAGAAGTCGACGTCGTAGTTCTCCCCGTCACCGAAGAAACCGCTTCCAGACGAGATGCCCGCCTGTAACACGCCATTCCATGAACCCGGACGGAAGTTGTAGAAGCCGGCGATTCCGATCTCCATGGGACCGAACTCGAAGGGCGCATCGGGGATCGCGAAAATTATGCTGATAAAATTTAGGTCTGAATTTTCACAGGTGTCGTATCGGATCTCGGTCCCCACCGTGATCTGCTCCCCCCCGACAACGAAGGTGGCCTCGACAAGCTGTTTGAAACTGCATTCGATGCCTCCAGTGAAATTATCGAAGGTGACCTCGAGATCATGCTCGATGAGCCAGCTCTCGACCGTTCCGGGGTAGGGCCCTGAAAATTCAAAACTGAACGAGACGGGTTGGGTGACGAGGTCCGCGGTCGCCACTGAGGCTGCCCCAAGCACGGTCACACCGGCGGTCAACGCCAGACATGAAGAACGAGTCATCGCACGATCTCCTGATTCAAGGATGGTTCGCGCACCGTGGTCAAGACGCCTCGCCTCCGGCACGAAAAAGCGACCGTATACGATCGAGACGTCTTTTTGGGCATAATTTCGGATCTTGATCGTAATGCAGACGGCGGCACCGAGAAGGGAGCCGCCCTCGGCCCCCTGATCGGAGCCTGGGGCGTCCGCCCCTGATCGACTTCGACACCGCATGCAACACGACAACACCAGCCCGCCTCGACCTCGCGTCAGGGCTTCACGTACACGGACCCCAGGCCGAGAACAGGATGCCGAGGTCGATGCCGTCGACGACTTCGTCGTCATTGAAGTCCGCGGGGCAATCCTCCACCTGGCAGTCACCCCAGTAGACGAAGAAAACGCCGAGGTCGCCGCCGTCCGTGATGCCGTTCAGATCGAGGTCGGTCGGAAAGGAATCGCAAGAAGGAAAACAGTCATCGCATGACCTCGCGACACAGTTTCCCCCGCCATCATTGAAGGAACTGTTGATCTGGGTGGGCGAATTCCCGCAGATATCGCAGTCGACGAGGGTGGTGAAGCCGCTGTCGTTGTACATCCCGCCGCCGTTGTTCCCGCCGCCGTCGTAAAGGGACGAGTTGCCCACGAGCGTGCAGTCGGTCAGCGTCGCGTAGCTGCCCCCGTTGTACATTCCGCCGCCCCGCAGCCCGGCCGAGTTTTCCGTGAACGTGCACTCGAACAGCGCCGGGCTGCTGCCGAGGTTGTAGATCCCACCGCCGTCACGGGCCGAGTTGCCCGCGAACGTGCAGTTGATCAGGGTCGGGATGCTGTTGTCGTTGCGGATCCCGCCGCCGTTGAAGCCGGTCGAGTTTCCCGTGAACACGCAGTCGGCAAGGATCGGGTTGCTGGCTGGGGAGTTCAACATCCCGCCCCCCGAATTGCTGGCATAGTTGTCCGTGAACGTGCAGTCGGTCACGGTCGGGCTGCTGCTCCTGTTGTAGATCGCGCCACCTCTGTACAGGGCCGAGTTGCCCTTGAACGCGCAGTCGGTCAGGGTCGGGCTGCTGAAATCGTTGTAAAGACCGCCGCCGATCCTGCGTGGAGTGCCGAAGAGGTCCTCGTTCTCTCCGCGGCCACTCTGGATCACGAGGCGCTCGAAGGCCGTCGTGGCGGTTTCGCCACTCTGGCAGATCAGCACCCGATGGGATCCAGCACCGAACAACACGCTCGCGGGCTCGCCGGTCTTGTCCAGCACCCCCCGCAGCGTGATCGCCTTGCCGAGCGTGTCGATCTGCTCGCCCTCGGAATACGTCTCCGCCGCGAGTTGGATCACGTCGCCCTCGTTCGCCGCGCCGATCGCCGCGTTGATGGACGTGTAGTCACACCCACTGGCACACACGGTGATCGTCTCGGCCGAGGCGGTCACGCTCGAGCAGGCCAGGGCCACGGCGGCAGGTAGCGTTCGGTACTGGTGGTTCATCGAGGAGGCGTCCAGACGTTCGATTGATACGGCAGGTTCGCCGAGCGGGTGGGACATGGGGTTTCGTCCGACGGGACCTGTTCCCGATATCACGAATTCCCTACGGGGATCCGAGAATCTTGGTTCCCGGAAGCGATGGGGTGCGGAAAAATTCCCACCGGCCGGTTCGACCTCCAAGGCCCCAGCAGCAGCCTTGATACCGGCACGGACATCGAAGCTTGGCTGATCCCAGCTGGAATCAGGCGACCAGCACCAGCCTGCGTCACGCCACCGGCAACTCCAAGCCTCAAGACGACCGACAGCCCGCCATCGCGACCGAGCTCGCTGCCCCACTACCACCCCCGGCCACGGCGATGAGCCCACCGTACGGGAGCGGGCTGGCCCGCAATGCAGAACACCGCACCCGTGATGGATGCGACGCTGCTTTGCTGCTTTTCGTTGGTCGCGTAAGCCAGTCTCCGGCACGGAGCCGAGCCTTCACTGACGAGTTCGAAACAGAATCACTGCTGGTCAGATGTTTCCGCGACCAGTCGGTACCCGCTGCCGATTTCGCCTGAGGCCCGCCGCACCGCAAGCCAGTACTCCGAGCCCCGGTAGTCCCGGAACGGCCGACCCTGGAAGCGAGGGTGGTGGCAACGTGACCTGCTCCCCGGGAGCTCCCAAATACCAATCACCAATGATTAACGCCTCGTTGTCTTGGTCATGGAAGACCTCGATCCATCCGACTTGGAGATAGTCGAAGTAGGT
>JAQWJM010000146.1:0-41033 GCA_029248335.1 Phycisphaerales bacterium | reverse complement strand
GGACTTGGACTTGGAGCGATCGAGCATCTCCTGGAGCGTGGGACCACCGTTGTCGAGGGCGTTACCAGTACCGGTCCGCACCCCGTCCGCCGGCGACGCGCGATCCGGATCGGCGAGTCGTTCGCGATCCAGATCATCGCTCCAGTCGACCGCGGCGTGGCCCAGCAGACATCCGGCGGCCTGGGCGAGATTCGCCAGATCGATCTGGTAGTCCACCTCGGAGGTCACCTTCTGGATCCGTGCCGTGTTGAGGGAATCGAGGGCCTGGGTGAGACTGCTGCTGGGAATCTCGCCACGCTCGAAGAGGGTCTGATAGGCGTCGTAGAAACGCCCGGCGGCACGGACCTGGAAATCCGAGGCGATGATCGAATTCCAACCACCCTCGAGCGCATCGATCGCGTCGAGCACCTCCTGCGTGACGAGGATCTCCTGTTGCCGACGATTCGCGATGGACTGGAGTCGCTGCAGCACCGCGGCCTGATAGTTCGCGATCGCGGCCTCGTTGCCCAGCGGGACGCTCGCGGTCACCCCGATGGACCAGCCGTCGGGGTCATCCCGTCCGAAGAGCGCCTGGTTCGCGCTTCGAATGCTCGTGCCCGAGTTGTTGCCGTTCGCGTTCCAGGCGGCGTTGAGATCCAGTTGCGGCAGCATCTCGTTCTCGCTCATCATGACCTGGACGGCCTGACCGAGCTGTTCGTATTCGAGCTGGAGGATTTCCCCCCGATTTCGCATCGCGGATCGAACGAGTACCTGCTGGTCGAAGGTGTAACCGACGAGACGCGGCTTGGAAGTGGGCTCGAGGGCCACGCTCCCATCGAGCGAGACCGTCGGATCCTGCATGATCACCTTGAGCCCGCGGACCGCCTGCCGGAGATTGGTCTCCGATCCGATCACCGCTTCGACGGACGCGGCCATCGCGACCTCGAAGTTGTAGACGTTGGCGATGGATCCCGCCCGAGCCTCGACCAGGCGACGCTGGTTCTCGAGCAGCTCGCGCGACGTCCGGTAGAGATCGAGGTCGATGCGAAGGACCTCCCACGCGAGATGGAGCTGCCAGTAGGCGATCTCGGCCTGCACCACCTGATTGATCACCGCGACCTGCGTCTGGGCGCTCGCCTCGCCGCGCTGCGTCGCGGCGAGGACGATCGACGCTTCGTTGTACTCGCGTCCGCCGCCCTGGAGCAGCGGCTGCTGGAGCGATATCCCCGGAACGCTCTCCGCGACATCCGAAGACGGTGCGCCTGGCGTGCGATACGCATCGGTCGCCACCGTCCAGTCGAGGGTGACGGACCCTCCGCTTCGCAGCGGCACCGCGAGGCCGGGCGTCGCCGTGAAGACATCCGTCTCCGTGTCGACGGTCCCGTTTCCGTAGAACGAGGGATTGACGGTACGACTCTGTGACACGCTCGCCTGGAAGGTCGACTCGAACTTCGCCCGTTCCGCGCGAAGCTGCTGGGCCGCCACTTCGGGGGACACCAGCGACGACTGGATCGCGAGATTGTTCTCGATCGTGGATCGTCGGACGTCCGAGATTCCGATTCCCCGCGGCACGCCCGTCGACATCAGGTCGAGGAGTTTCTCGACCTTCGCCACGCCGTCCTGCTCGGTGGCGGTCGAGTCCGAAAGCGTCGTCGAAGCCGAGATCGCGGCGATCCCGTCGAAAGGCTCGACGGTACCCAGTCGCCCGTCGAGTTCGTCGATGTGCTTCCAGTCCCGGTCGAGCTGCGACGTGCAGCCGACGACCCAGACGGAGGCCGAGAACATCAGGATCGCTCGTCGCATCATGAGGCCTGCCCCGCCATGAGATCGTGAAACGGACCATCTCGGCCTTCGAGTTCCGCGTAGGTTCCGGACTGGACGACCCGCCCCTTCTCGAGCACGTAGATCCGGTCGGCCCGGCGAATCGTGCTGAGACGATGCGCGATCACGATCCGGGTGGCCCCCAGCCCGTCGATCGAACGGGTGATCCGCTCCTGCGAGGCGTTGTCGAGGGAACTCGTCGCTTCGTCGAGCAGGAGCAGCTCCGGACGACTCACGATGGATCTCGCGATCAGGAGTCGCTGCAGCTGGCTCTGCGAAAGCGAGGTCGGCGTGATCATCGTGAGCATGCCCATCGGCATCGCATCGATCTCGTCGGCCATTCCCACCAATCGCGCCGCCGCCCACGCGTCGTCGAGCGTTCGTTGCGAACCGACCCCGAGGATCGTCGACTGGACGTTTCCGGACAGGACCTCGTTCGACTGCATGACCACTCCGACCTGGGATCGGACCATCGCCGCATCCAGACTCTCCATCGGAAGATCGTCGTAGAACACCTGGCCGGCTTCCGGCTTCTCGAGACCGAGCAGGACGCTCAGCAGCGTCGACTTGCCACACCCGGTGCGGCCCACGATCGCGATGAACTCCCCGGGGCCGGCCTCGATGTCCACCCCGTCGAGGATGGGTGGCTGATCGGGGTCGTAACGGAACCGGATCCCCCGCGCGGCGACTCCACCCTTCAAGGTGATCGAGTCCCCCGCCGTCTCGCCCACCTCGGTCTCCGCTTCGAGGATCGGCCGGATCCGGTGGATCTGCGGCACCATGCCGGCCACCGCACGAATCGCGGGTGCGACCCCGATGACCGCGGCGAGAAACGCGGACATCGCCGTGATGAAGGCGACGAAACCACCGTCGGTGAGGACGGTGCCGCCTCCTCCGCGGACGTTCGCCGTGAACTCGACGAACACCAGCGCCATCGCCAGGGTCGACGCCGCCCCGACCACGAGGCCGAGCCAGACCCCCATCACGCCGGATCGGAAACTGAATCCACCCACCCGACCGAGTCGGCCGAGCAACCGCGCAAGGACCCGATCCCGGGAACCCTGGATCCGGATCTGCCGGATTCCGACCAGCATGTCGATTCCCAGACCGTCCAATTCACCCTGGGCGACGGAGAGTCCGTAGTCGAGCTTCGCCATTCGAATCGAGACCCAGATCACGATCGCGAGTTCGACCACGATGACGCCGAACGCGGTGAGAGCCATCTCGGCGTCGTAGTAGAAGAGCACCCCGATGTTCGACAGACTCGCGGTGAGGGAGACCACCACGGAGAGCGTGGACTGGGTCAGCGCGGACCGGATGGTCTCGATCGCCATCACGCGTTGCGTCAGATCGCCGGCGGAGGTGTTTCGGAAGAACGAAGACGGAAGCTGCAACACCCGATCGACGATCGAGGCGATCACCTGATAGCTGCTTCGAGTCTCGATGCGGAGGAATGCGATGCCCGCGACCACGTGGACCAGGGCCTGCGACAGCGCGATCGAGACCAGCATGGCGCCGATGAAGAGCAGCTGGACCCGCTCGTAGGTCGGGATGACCGTGCCCACGATCATGCCGGTGAGGATCGGCACCAGTGCGATCAGCATGGAGATCGCGATGGTCGTTCCGAGGATCATCAGGACGTCACGAAGGTTCCCCGCCACCAGCAGCCCGAGGAGATCCCGGACCCGGCCGGATCGGCGAGGAAGCGGGCGATAGAACATCGTCGCGGTGTCTTCGTAGGCACCGGCGGTGGACCGGCGTACCGGATCGACGCATCGGACGCCGTCGTTCCCGTGTTCGAAGGCGACGTAGCCGCCCCCCTTCGGCAGCAACGCCACCGGGACCCCGTCCTCCACACGTCGCGTGAAGAGCGGGCCCGCCCCCTCCCGCCACCACTCACCGTCGAGTCGGACCTCTCGATACTTCAGGTGCAGGCGACGCGCCACGTGATCGACGGTGCCGACCCCGGGCACGTCCCCCAGATCCGCGACGGCGTCGGGATCGTGCCCGACCGCACCCGTCGCTTCCAGCACCTTCAGGATCGCACGCTCGTCGTTGGAGGTTCGCGCATCGCCGGCCGCCACCGGACCGGCCGTCGACTCGGCCGACGTCATGATCCGAACCGCCTCGCTCAACGACTCGTCGTCGAGCGACCTCAGCCTTTGAATGCGTTCCCGAAGTCGCTGGGTCGCCGACTCGACCGCCTCGCCGGCGTGGCTGGTCAGAAGATCGCCGAGAAGGGTCGTGAACGTGGACCAGTCCAGGTCCGGTTCGAGCGACGCACACCAGTCATCGAGTTTCGAGCCGCCGGCGAAGTACGGTCGGACCGCGTTCTGGAGTCGACCCTGCGGCACCGCCTCTGATCGACGGGACTCCAGAACCTCCACTCGGGCATCGTGGGAGGCACGCAGTTCGAGCAGGAGTCCCGGCGAGTCGGGCGGAACCGCGAGCAACTGCCCCTCCCCCACCGATACCACGGTTTCGGAAGCCCGGAGGCGGCCGTCCTCACCGATCGCGCGGACCAGCACCGACACCGTTCCGATCGTGACGCCGAAGAGCAGCACGCCGTCCCGGAGGACCGGAAGCGGCGACGCGGGAACCGGTCCGGAACCGCTTCGAACGTCGTCCCAGATCGGGGTCGCGGCCGGCATGCTCATGCCTCGCCTCCGAACTCGGTGGCGAACCACTCGTTTCGTTCGACGAGCGAACCGAAGTCACCGTGATCGAAGATCCGTCCCTGATCGACGATCGCGATCTCGTCGACGAGCTGGAGGGTGGATCGGCGGCTGGTGACCAGGACGACGGTGCATCCTCGAAGGCGGATCCGATCGAGGAGTCGCTGCTCGGTCCGACCGTCGAGCGCCGAAGTCGATCCGTCGAGCACCAGGATGCTTGGATTCTTCGCGAGGCATCGGGCGATCTCCAGACGCTGACGCTGCCCACCGCTCAGGTTCCGCCCACCTTCCTCGACGACCGCATCGAGCCCGCCCGGACGGCCGAGCAGTTCGGCGCAGTCCGCGTCCTCGAGGGCGGTGACGATGCGTTCGTCGGGCATCGTGGGATCCCACATCGTGATGTTGTCCCGCAACGTTCCGGCGAAGACCGCCACGTTGCCCGAAGCACCGGCGATCGACGTCAGGATCCGGTCGGGATCCAGCGCGGCTCGCGCACATCCGTCGAATTCGACCGTCCCCTTCCACGTCTCTTCCAGGCCCAGCATCAGATCCGTGATCGTCGACTTGCCACAGCCCGAAGCGCCGATCAACGCGACGATTCTCCCCGGCGCGATCTCGAACGAAAGTCCGTCGAACAGGGGAGGCTTCAACGTGTCGAAACCGAAGGAGACGTCCTTGAGCTCGATCGATCCGCCGAGGCGCTCGATCATGGATGTCTCGGTGGACGTCGCCTTCGTCGATTCGTCGCTGGTTCCGTGCTTGTAGTCCAGCACGTCCATCACACGGTTCATCTGCGCCTGCGTCTCCTGCAGGGTTCGTGCGAGCATGACGATCTGGGCGATCGGCGCGAGCAGGAGTCCCGCGATCAACTGCATCGCGACGAGTCCGCCGATCGACAGTCGTCCTTCCATGACCTCCCAGCCCCCGAGGGTGAGCACCAGGCCGTAGACGATCACCCCCTGCAGGAGGACGGGGGCGGCGTCGAGCCAGGCGTTGAGTCGCGACACCGACTGCTGGGCGTTGACTCCCTTGGCCTGATATCCCGCCCACTGACCGAACGCCTCCGCCTCCCGACTGGTCGCCTTGAGTTCGCGAATGGATCGCAGCATGGACATGAGCACGCCGTACTGTCGACCGACCTCCCGCTGGACCTTGGTGGACCGATCGACGAGCCGGCGATTGGTGAACCGGACGCAGACGAGGAGGAGCAGGGCGCCCCCGGTGGCCAGCCCGCCGATCAGCGGGTTCATGAGAATCAACACGGTCGCATAGGCGACGGCGGTGCCGATTCCGACGATCTGCAGGAGGATCTGGTTGCCCAGATTCGCGGCGATCACCTGATTGGAGGTCAGGCGTTGGACCAGATCTCCCGGCGACCGCTGCAGATAGAACCGCATGGGCAGGTCGAGCAGGTGGTTGGCGAGGCGGGTCGCCTGCATCAGGAACATCCGGAGCACCAGTCGATTCAACGCGAATCCCTGCAGGAGTTGCAGCCCACCCTGGATCAACAGCATCGCCAGAATGCCGGAGACGATCCAGAACGACGACGACGTCGCCTGGCCCTGCACCACACGGTCGATGAACGCGCCGGTGAGCCCGGGCAGGATCACCCCGGGCACCGCGAGCAGGAGGCCACAGAGCATCGCGAAGACCGCGGCCGTTCGATTGCCCTGCAACCACGCCTGAACGCCGCGCATCAGACTGGGCGGTGCGCCGGTCGGTTCGAAATCGGGCCCCACGTCGAATTGGAGCGCAATCCCGGTGAACGACTTCGAGAACTCTTCCTCGTCGACCAGCCGCCGCCCGCCCGCGGGGTCGTTCAGCTGGAACTGATTCCCCTTCATCCCTTCGAAGACCACGAAGTGGCCGAAACCCCAGAAGAGGATCAGCGGACGTGAAGCCTCGTCCCGGATCCCCTCGATCTCCAGGCGCTTCCCCTTCGCCGTCAGGCCGTGATGACGCGCGACCTTCGCCAGCTGCCCGGCGTTCGAACCGTCCCGGGTCACCCCGCATTGAACGCGAAGCTCCTCGAGCGGGATCCACCGACCGTAGTACGCGAGAATCATCGCAAGGCTGGCGGCGCCACACTCGACCGCCTCCATCTGGAGAATGCTCGGTACCCGGGCCACGCCGGCGGCGGTCTTGGTCCTTCCGCGGGTCATCCGGCCGACGCCCCTTCGATCTTCACCGGCGGATCCAGACCGAGAACGTCCTTGATCCAGGGCAGGACGAGATCGATCGGACGATCCTCGGAGACGAGAATCCGGGCACCGCACAAGGCCGGATACACCAGCGGCTCCCCGTAGCCCTTCGCGCTCGTCCAGCGGACCCCGGTGGGCGTCGACTCGTCACGATCGATTCGCAGGACGATCTCGAGCATCGGCCCGAGCGTCCGTTCGAGGTTCGTCGCCAGCGTTTCGCTTCCAAGTTCCGTGCGTGCCGCGTTTCCGGCGACGTAGGTCGAGACCGAGACGACTTCTGCGAGCACGTATCCATACCGTGACGGCGTAGCGAAGGGCAGCGAGATCTGTGCCTTCATCCCGGTCCGGATCCGGCGTCCGGTGCCGTAGGGAACGAACACCGTCGCCTCGATCTCCTGCGATTCGTCGCCCGCCGGCTGGATCGACGTAACCGCGGTGCCGATCGCCACGGTCGATCCCAGATCCACGGCGTGTTCGAGCACCCGCCCGTCGATCGGGGCGACCAGCGTGGTCGAGAGTTCCTTCCGGGTCCGGGCCATGGCCAGCGCGTCTCGCGCCTCCGCGATTCCACCCGCCCGCGTGGCCTGGGCCTGGCTGAGGCTCGTGATCAGCGAACTATATTCCGCATTCGCCTGGGCGGTGATCGTCGACTGCTGGGTCAGTTGCTGCATCACGCTGAAGTAGTTCTGCTGCGTTGAAACGAGCTGTGATCGTGGAACGAGCTGGGCATCCACGAGCTTCTTCAATTCGACCAGTTCCTCTTCGACCATCGTGACCAGCTTCTCGGTCTGCTCGGCCGTCTGCTTCGCGGCGTCCAGCTGCGCATCGAGGGATGCCTTGCGTTTCTGCGAGATATACTGCTCCGACCTCTCCAACTGCTTGTCCTGCGCTTCCAGCATCGCGAGCCGGGCGGCAGCGTTCTCGACCGCGACCTCGAGATCCCGGTTCCCCAGTCTCACCAACGGGTCGCCGGCCTTCACCTCCTGGTTCGTCGCGGCGATCAGCTCGACGACGCCGCCCACCGCGGAAGCGCTGTTGACTTCGATCGGGCGGGTGCCGCGCGGGGCGATCACGCCTTGTCCCTCGACGACATGGGGCAACCGGCCGAGGACCCCCCAGGCGATGCACAACGCGATCAGAAGCGACGCGACCAGCAGCAGCACCCAGGCGCTGCTGCGCACGACGACCAGCCGCTGATCAAGCTGCTCGGTGGAGGTCAGCTGGGAGACGGCCTCCTGCCGTGCGATCTGACTGATGTTCTTCTGACTCATGGAGCGTCAGTGTAACCGGGGCATCCACGGTCACCGACGCGCGAGGTGAGGCGAAGAACGAGCCTTCAGGGCCTCATCCTTCCAGCACGCCGCAAACAACGACGCGAGTTGGTTCTTCTGTTCGGTCATGACTGTCTCTCCCTGAGTGTCTCTTGTCGCCGCTTCGTTCGTGGTTCCCGACCCAAGAACGAATCAACTCTGCTTCGTCATGTGACGGATCCAAGATCGCCGGAGCGTCCCAGTCCCCTCCGGCACCGGAACTTCGGGCCCGAGGGCCGGAGCGGGAAGCACGTTCCCTTCCGGCCCAAGAGCCCACGCACCGCATCAGCAGAACGGAGGACCGCCCGTGAGACATCCCTTCGCATCAAAAGTGCATCCTTTGCCCTGGGTCAGAATGCCACCGCCACCCGCCGCCGAGGCCAGCTCCGCGTCGGAAAGCTGGGCGTGGCCGCTCGGCGGCGCGGGCATCGTGATGTGCACGCAGTTGTCCGCGTTCTCCACCACCTTCACATCCATGCCGTCAGGCACAGGCATGTCGTATTCGGCAAGCACAGACTTGGGATCACTCATGAAGCGAGCCTTCAGGGCTTCATCCTTCCAGCATGCGGCGAACAAGGCGGCGATCTGATTCTTCTGCTCAGTCATGATCATGAACCTTTCTTCTGTGGATCCGTCTCGGGGCATTGAATTGAATAGTCAAAGCGAAACGAACCAATGGGCCGATCGGTTCGTCCATTCGCTGGAAACGCCTGAAATCTTAACGCCAAACGGCTGATGAAACGACGTCGGAAATTCACGCCGTGAAACCCCGCCGCGAAACAAATCCTGTGGCCCTTGTGTCGGCGTTCTCCACCACCTTCACATTCATGCCATCAGGAACCGGCATGTCGTACTCGGCCAGGACGGCCTTGGGGTCAGCCATCAAACGAGCCTTCAGGGACTCGTCCTTCCAACACGCCGCAAACAGCGACGCGAGTTGGTTCTTCTGCTCGGTCGTTGATCTTTCCTTCTTTGAGACACTGGCGTCAAGGAGTCGGCTGGATTCATCCAGTCAACACGCGTCAACACATGCGCGTTGCTCAGCTCTTCATCTGAGAGTTCCACTGCACCCAGTGATCTCGGTGCAGGTCCAGCACCCACCCCCCGCCGCGTTGCTCAGCTCTTCATTTGAGAGTTCCACTGAGCCGCTGGGCGGTGCAGGCATCGTGATGTGCACGCAGTTGTCGGCGTTCTCCACCACCTTCACATCCATCCCATCAGGAACCGGCATGTCGTATTCGGCCAGGACGGCCTTGGGGTCAGCCATGAAGCGAGCCTTCAACGCCTCGTCCTTCCAGCACGCCGCAAAGAGCGACGCGAGTTGGTTCTTCTGTTCGGTCACTGGTCTTTCCTTTTTTGAGACGGTGGTGTCAGAGCGTTGGCTGGATTCATCCAGTCAATCAGGAAAGTGGGGCGGCGTCACAAACGGAAGGAGCACTCATGAAGCATGTACCCCCCGCCGCGTTACTCAACTCTTCATCTGAGAGTTCTCCTGAGACGCTGGGCGGTGCAGGCATCGTGATGTGCACGCAGTTGTCGGCGTTCTCCACCACTTTGACATCCATCCCATCAGGAACCGGCATGTCGTACTCGGCCAGGACGGCCTTGGGATCAGCCATGAAGCGAGCCTTCAGGGCCTCGTCCTTCCAGCACGCCGCAAACAACGACGCGAGTTGGTTCTTCTGTTCGGTCAATGGTCTTTCCTTTTTTGAGACAGTGGTGTCAAGGAGTTGGCTGGATTCATCTAGTCAATCAGGACAGTGCCCACTGATAACAGAACCCCCCGCCGCGTTACTCAACTCTTCATCTGAGAGTTCTCCTGAGCCGCTGGGCGGTGCAGGCATCGTGATGTGCACGCAGTTGTCGGCGTTCTCCACCACTTTGACATCCATCCCATCAGGGACGTCCATGTCGTATTCGGCCAGGACGGCCTTGGGGTCAGCCATGAAGCGAACCTTCAGGGCTTCATCCTTCCAGCACGCGGCAAACAGCGACGCGAGTTGGTTCTTCTGTTCGGTCATTGATCTTTTCTCTTCTGAAAAAGCGGTGTCAAGGAGCTGGCTGAAATCGTTCAGCCGATGAGCATGATCCGGCCGATCCTGCAACCCGGATACGGCGTGAGACCGCCGAATATACACCAGCGAATTGCATTTGTTCGTGAAAAATCCGCTGGATGCACACGCAAGTACGAATCGCACGAGACCGCAATGCGCCTGCTTCGACTGCGATCATTCCGCGGCCACCGGCGATACCGCTTCGACCAGCACCGGGATCGACTTGAACGCCGGGGTTCGGGAAGACCGATCGACGGTACGGGGCACCAATCGGTTCGCTTCGGGGTAGTACATGCAGGCGCAGCCCCGTGCGATGTCGTAGGGGCGGGCGAGGACCTGCATCGAATCGACTTCGCTGGTGACCTCGACGAGCTGGTCGGGCTCGATGCCACGGGCCACCATGTCGTCACGATGAAGCAGCACCACGTCGCGGCGATCCTGGCCGCGATAGAGGTCCTCCTCCTCGTAGACCACGGTGTTGAACTGCCCCTCGCTGCGAACCGTCATCAGCACGAGTTCGTCCTCATGACGCTCGGTCTTCGGAATCGCCACCGGATGGAAGATCGCCCGACCGTGGTCGGTGGCGAAGGTCGGTTCGTGGAAGACGCGTCCGTCGATCGTGAACTCCCGCTTCGTCGCGTCGACGTCGCCGATCGCCTCGTAGCCGGGAACGATCCGGGCGATGGCGTGGCGGATGGTTCCGTGGTCGCGCATCTCGTCCCAGTCGATGGGCGTCTCACCGGGAAGATCGGTGACGATCCGAGCGGCGAGATCCGCGACGACGTCGACCTCGCTGCGAGGGCCCTCGTGCCGCGCCGGGCCGCCGTCGGACACGCGGACGTAGTTGAACATCGACTCCTGGGTCGTCGATTGTGGTTCCTCGTCGCGGGCGAGTACGGGCAGGATGATGTTCTCGCGACCGAGACCGCAGCAATGCCCGGTGTTGAGGGTGGTCGAGAGATGCACCAGCGTGCCGATGCGACCAAGATCCCGGCTCGAGGCGATCGCGTCCGGATTCGAACCGAACAGGTTTCCGCCGAGACACACCGCCACGTCGACGTCGCCCGCGCCAGCCTTCTCCATGCAGGCCATGGTGTCGAGACCGGCCGAGGTGGGGAGCGTCACCCCGAAGTGTTTCTGGAGGTTCTCGAAGACGGCCTTCTTCAACGTGGGCGTGACGCCCATCGATCCGATGCCCTGAACGTTCGAATGCCCGCGCAACGGGAGCAGCCCCGCACCGGGACGGCCGACCATGCCCCGAAGCAGCGCCAGCGCCGCGATCGCCTGGACGTTCTCCACGCCGTGCGCGTGATGCGTGATCCCCATGGTCCAGGCGAAGACCGTCCGCCGACTCTTGAGATAGACCTCCGCCGCCCTTTCGATCTCCGCCCGATCCACGCCGCTCGCCGATTCGATGGTCGTCCACTCGGCCGACTCGACGACGGTTCGATACGCGTCGAATTCAGCGGTGTGTTCACGGACGTACGCCTCGTCGACGCCATCACGCTCGAGGACGACCTTCGCGATCCCGGTCAGGAGGGCGATGTCGCCGCCGATGGTCGGCATGAGATAGAGGTCGGCGATGCGGGTGCCGAAGAGCAGGCTCCGCACGTCGCTCGGCACCTTGAACCGTTCGAGCCCGAGTTCCTTCAGCGGATTGACCACGACGACCTTCCCGCCACGCCGCTTGATCTCCATCAGCGTCCGCATGAACCGCGGATGGTTGGAAGCCGGATTGCCGCCGATCAGGAAGAGGGTGTCGCACTGGTCGACGTCCTCGAGATCGAGGGTTGCGGTGCCGCTGCCGGTGACGCTCGACAGGCCCACGCCCGAGGCCTGATGGCAGTAGAAGGAACAGTTGTTGACGTTGTTGGTGCCCCAGAGGCGAGCGACCATCTGCAGGAGGAAGCCGGCTTCGTTGCTCGAGCGACCCGAGAAGTAGAAGAAGGTCCGATCGGGCTTCGTGCGACCGAACGCGGCACCGATGCGATCCATCGCGTCGGACCACTCGATCGGGCGGTACCGGTCGTCGAGCGGACCTGAATACAACGGCGTGGTGATCCGACCGGCGGATTCGAGCTCACGAGGGGAGAGCGTTCGCAGTTTCTCGTGGGTGTACTCCTCGAAGAACCGCGGCTCGATCCGGCCCGCCATGTCCGCGACCATCGCCTGCAGCGACTTCTTGCAGACTTCGGGGAAGTGACCCGTCTCGTTGACCATGCCCCCCGCCTGGCCGCCCATGCCGAGCGCGCAGGTCTTGCAGGCGTTGTGCGTCCGCATCGCCTTCCAGAGCTTGAAGACGCCGCCGGCCTCCCGGCCCTTCTTCAGCGTGTACCAGATGGCGGGGAATCCTCCGCCTGCGGTGAGTCGCTTCATGCCGCAAGGATACCCGAGCCGATCGGCCCCACTCCGAGCGACACGATCTTGAAGGAGATGAGATCATGCCTGCGGAGGGAGCACGTGGCTCCTTCGCAGTCCGCCGAACGCACCTCGGAGCATCACGACATGAAATCCACCGGCACCTCGTACCTGCTCTGGCTGCTCTGCCTCATCGGCTTCTGCGGGATTCACCGTCTCTACAACGGGCGGATCATCACCGGGGTGATCTGGCTGCTCACCGGCGGATTGCTGCTGATCGGCCAGATCATCGATCTGTTCCTCGTCCCCGGCATGGTCGATGACGCGAATCGGCGTTTCGCCGACGACGTCCGCCGGGTTCAGGGCCACGCCCGAAACTGAGGCGTCCTGCGGATCAGCCCGTCCACTCGACGAGCATGATGCCGAGATCGGCGCCGTTCACGGTGCCGGAACCGTTGAAGTCGGCGGTGCCGGGCCCGCCCCACTGGGCGAGCAGGAGCCCGACGTCGGCACCGTTCACGAGGCCGTCACCGTTCAGATCGGCGATCGAACCACAGGTGCCGGTCGTCTCGAAGTCGACGGTGACACCGACGCCCACGTTCCCGGCGCGGTCCTCGGCCCGCACGAAGTAGGTCACGAGGCTGCACGGATCGACCGCGGGGATCTCGCCCCGCCACACCGAGTTGCCGGACCAGTCCATCTCGATCACGGTCTCACGGCCGCCGTCCACGGTGTAGACCAGTTCGATCGATCGGGGGTAGAAGCCGCGATCCGAGGTGTACTGGTCGAAGACCGCCGTCCGGACCGGAAACGGTCCGAACTCCCCCTTCGCCGGTGCCACCACGCTGGTTCGTCGGACCTCCGGATCGAGATCGTCGACGGGGCCGGTGTTCATGTAGAGCCGGTTCTGAAAGTTCCCACCCTCGCCCTGCGCCGTCACCATGTCGGGGCGGCCGTCGCCGTCCACGTCGGCGAACCCGACGTCGAGCGACGCGTCGGTGATCGGGCTCATCATGTTCGTCTGCTGGGTGAAGAACCCGCTGCCGTCGTTGCGGTAGAACCGATCCTGACTGGAGAAGAGCGCCGCGACCACGAAGTCCAGGTCGCCGTCCATGTCGTAATCGATGAACTTGGTGTCGTTGTCGTCCGAGGTCGGGTTCGGAGAGATCCGGTTGGAGATGTCCGTCCAGTTCGTGCCCGTGCCGTCGTTCAGCAGCAGAAGCTCCCGGTTGCTCGAACCGGAGTTCGCACCGAGCAGATCGAGGTTCCCGTCGCCGTTGCAATCCCCGGTGTCGTAGGAGTAGCAGCTCCCATCGGTGGGGATGCCCGACTGGAGCCGGGTGAAGTTGCCCGCTCCGTCGTTGAACCAGAGCTGACTGCCCCCGTTGTTGGTGCTTCGACTTCCGATGTGCAGGTCGAGATCGAGGTCGCCGTCCGCGTCGAAGAAGTGGCAGTCCTGCTGATCGCGAATGATCGCGTTCGGCGTGCGTTCCGCGGTGGCGTCCGTGAAGAATCCGGTGCCGTCGTTCAGGTAGAGGACGGGGCGGCCGTTCGAACCGAAGCGGCTGCTGGTGCCGCTGTTGCAGAAGAAGAGGTCCAGATCATCGTCGTCGTCGACGTCGGCGAACTGGGCCCGCGCCGAGGACAGCCGCGCCGGCGGCAGGCGATCGAAGTCGTAGCTGAAGAATCCGTTTCCATCATTGATCAGCAGCACGGGGGTCTTGTAGAAGTCGTTCGCCAGGACCATGTCCCAGTCCCCGTCGCGATCGACGTCCCCGAACTCGACACCGCGATACCAGCCGATGATCGGCACCCGGGCCTCGGACTCGTCGGTGAAGACCCCGTTGCCGTCGTTGATGTAGATGCGGGCGCGAAGCGCCGATCCCTGCGAGGAGTAGCCCTGGCCGTCCGCGAAGGCGATGTCGAGATCGCCGTCCAGGTCGATGTCGCAGAACGACAACTGATTGCTGTACAGCGCCTGCGTGGGAAACCGGTCCGAGGTCTGATCCTGAAACTGCTGGCCGGAGGCGGCACCGCCGATCGAAACGATCGGTGCGATGAGGACGCTGGCAGTGAGGGCGAGGCGATGACGCATCCGGAACTCCTGTATTCGGTCGAACGATCGGTCGTCCGGAGGACCACCCGTCCTCGGAACGTCGCGTCGGGAAGACCCCGACCCGGGTCGAACCACTCAATGTTGCCCCCCGCCACCGGACCACGCAAGGGCGAGACGTCGAGGAGGCTCGAATCGACCCGGATCCCACCAGATCGACACGGGGCCGACGGTTCCCGGACCTTCCGGGGTTCCGCCGGTGGCGAAGACCGACTGTGGGTGACGGGCGTGGGATCTCCAGGATCCGAAACAGTGACGCCCGTCACCCAACGAAGTTCCACCCAACGGCCCTTTCTCCGGGGATCCGAACCTCAATCTTCGACCGGACCGACGATCGCGGGCGCCGGACGGCAGTCCGGATGGAGATCGAGGAATGCCTCCGCCCGCGAGCGAGCGAACACGCCGCAATCGTTCCCGAGCCCTTGAAGACCGCCGATCGGATCGGCTCGCTGGATCGACTCGAGCATCGGGTCGACCGGCAGCAACTCCAGACCATCGATGAGGTGATCGGCGCCGAGCCGGATCGATCCTCCCGGCCCGCGTTCCAAGGGCACCTGAAGGAAGGCCTCGTCGAAGATCCCCACGCTGGAGATCGCGATCGGATCGTCCATCTGGAGATCGATGCGTACCAGCATGCCCAGCATCTCGAGGCCGTCATCCGTCTCGATCACTCGGTTTCCGTCGAAGTCGTCGACGAGTTCGAGGCGTCCGGACCAACCATCACCCTGAAGATCCAATCGGAACTCCACGGGGCGAATCACCTCGCACGGTGCCCCCGGATCGATCGATCCGACCCGGGTCGCCACGACCAGCAGACCGTCGGCCGCCGCCTTCACCACCCCGATGCCCGTCGCCACGGAGGTCGCCGAACCCGGCCGCAACGATCGCGATCTCCGGATCCACGCGACGGTGCCCGGCGCACCACCGACATCCGCGTGCGGAGCATTCGCATCCCCGAAGACGATGCGGGGCGGCTCGACGGATTCGAAGGGAAGCGAGATCGAGAACCCGACGTCCGGTCCGAACGGCGTCCATCGATTCTCCCCCCACGCGACCGATTCCCCGCACGTCTCCCGCCACACCGTCGACACGAATCGGAGCGGTACCAGGCCTCGAAACTCCCGCCAGATGTCGCGAAGCCGATCCCAGTTCTGCGCCTCGCACACTTCGCGGGCCTCCGCGGCGAGCAACGAAAACCGGGCGATGCGATTCGGAAGATCGTCGCAATCCATCGACGCGGGCATCGCGGGGGCCTCGGATCTGGTGCAACAGTGGAAGTGCCAGGCCTGGACCGCGGTCGCGCCCGCCCGGACCGCATCGCAGTACGCGTCACGACAGTCTCGCATGCAACCGCCGCCGGCCATCACGGCCCCGGTCGCGAGCACGCCGAGCAGGGCGATTCGGACCGGACGCCGAACACGACACCCTGCACGCTGGTGCTCGACGCTCCGTTGCACCGCAGCTTCTTCGACCACGCCCGCGGCCAACACACCCCACTTCAGCACAAGCCGCTTCAAGACACGCCGCTTCAACACACGCCGCTTCAACACGCCTGCAAGAAGACCATTCCGTGATTCTTCGAATGTCATCGTGCGTCTCGCCATGGCCCCGGATCGACGCTTCGTCACGAGGGCGTCGACGACTCCGGTCGCGATCGTATTCCACGGAACATGCATCGCCGTGAATGACGGCGAAACTTCGGGTGGCGAGATGGTCGGGGCCGAACCGGACCGAGACCGGTCAGCGGATGAAACGCATCCGTCCGAGATCCGGGACGATCGAAAGCCCCGTTCCCTGGATCCGGTTGGGGGCCGGGAAATACACGCACCATGCCTTGCCGACCAGCAGGTCGCGGTGGACGACGAACGGGGTGTCGTCGCCGGTGGTCGAGACCGCGAGCGGGTGCGGACGGCCCCAATAGCGCGAGTCGCGGCTGGCACCGGAGTTGTCGCCCAGCATCATGAACTGGTCGGGACCGAGCCGCGCGGGGTCGAGCGGATCGGACCCGAAGAGCGGCCCGTCCATCCGCGGTCCGTTCGCCGAGGCCTGCTGTCGCGTATCGAGCCGTCCCACGCGGTAGTAGAGATCGCGATCGACGTTGACGCCGCGAATCGAGAACGGCGAGCCTTCGAACTTCCAGCGAACCCGAGGCCGCCGCAGGTCGGCCAATCGCGGGTTCGCGCGATAGCGTTCCATGTCGAAGTCGAACGTCGCGTTCTCGAGTCGCGACAACGGATTCCATTCGTATTCCAGCCGCGCGACCTCCTCGCCGGCGACCCGGATGACCATCGTCTGGTCGACGTGCGTGAATTCGACGTCGAGCACGCCGCCATGCCCGGGTTCGTAATCGCCGGTCGCCGACTGAAGCGATTCACCGGCCCCATCGAGCATCTCCACCTGCGCCTCGCCGGCGTCGAGCGAAAAGACGAAGCGGTGGTCGCGGGCTTCGAGCTCCAGCGACGTCGCGAACGTCTCCGGGTCGTCGGGCGTCATCGCCGCGGTGAATCGAAGATCCGACACCGGATGCAGGTCGCGGAGATTCAGCCGGTTCTCACCGCGAATCGGCGGGTACCGGTAGATGTTGTAGGCATTGAAGTCGTCGAGCGGGAGCTGGTCGTCCGCCCAGTCGAGCCAGGTGATGTTCTCGGAATCCCATCGCCACTCGCGGGTGTCCGCGATCTCCCAGGCCGTGGCGGCGGGCTTGAACGGCGGGCCGTCGAAGCGACGCTTGATCCTGGTCTCGACCTCCTGCGACGAGATCGGCACGAAATTGGAGTCGTAGACCGGCTGCCACACGGATTCCTGCACGTGGTCGGGGCGTCGGGCGATCCGAAAATCGGAGAGATCGCCGTCGAGGGGAGCGACGAAGACGTCGCCGTCCACCAACAGCACCTGCTCGCCGCCGCCGCCGACCAGACGCTTGATGTAGTTCTGGCTCGGACCGATCGGATCGACCGGGTTCTTGAACACCACCACGTCCCAGCGATCCGGCTCGAAGAACTCATAGAGGTACTTGAGGACGAGCACCCGATCGCCCATGCGGCCGTTCGAGAGGATTCCGCCGACCTTCGTCGCTCCGATCCCTCGATCCTCGCTGATCATGGGATCGAACACGGGCACCACGGCATCCGGACGGGATCGCTTGAGGCCGGTCTGGTCGAAGGCGTAGTCGTATCCGGTGTCCGGCGAGCGGAAGCGGACATGCTCCCCGAGCAGGGTGGGGGCCATCGATCCGGTGGGAATGACGAAGCCCTCGACCACGAAGCCTCGGAACGCCAGGGCGATCGCGAACGCCACCAGCAGGGACTGGAGCGTTTCAGGGATGTCCGTCTGCTGCTTCGAGGAGTCGCTCATCGGACGCGTACTGTACCCGCGGCCCGCGAGGCGGCGACGGCGTCTGCGGGCAACCCGTCGAATGACTCGACGAGCCGCCGCGGATCGCTACGATTCTCACAATGCACGAGCCGCATGCGATGCCGCCGGGATCCGGAACGCCACCGACCTCGCCGCCCCCCCCGGGCGACTCGGGCGGGATGCCGCCGGATTCCCCGGAGGACTCGGACGCGATGCGCCGGGCCACGGAGACACGTTCGTCACCGCCCGGGCTGCTTCTGGTCGTGAGTGGACCTTCGGGCGTCGGCAAGACGACGATCGTGCGTCGCATCCTCGAGCGATTCGACGGCGTCTTCAGCGTGTCGGCCACCACCCGACCCCGAACCGCGGTCGAGACCGACGGCGTCGACTACCACTTCCTCGACGAACCGTCCTTCCAGACCTGGATCGACCACGACCGGTTCCTCGAGTACGCCCAGGTGTTCGGACGGTCGTGGTACGGCACGCCGCGGAAGGAGATCGAGTCGAGGCTCGCGGAGGGCCGGCTCGTCGCGCTGGACATCGACGTCCAGGGGGCGATCCAGATCCGGGAACGGATGCCCGACGCCTTCGGGATCTTCGTCCTTCCCCCGAATGACGCGGAGCTGCTTCGACGACTCCGGGCCCGCGGACGCGAGGACGAAGCGACGATCGAGCGACGTCACGCCGAAGCGACGCGGGAGATGCGGGTCGCGCGGGAATGCGGCGCCTACGACGAATTCGTGGTGAACGACGATCTCGACCGGGTCGTCGAAGAGACCATCCGGCTGGTCGGACGTCGACTCGGTTCAGGCCGGGCCTGAGGAGGCGCCCGCGACGCCGAGTCGTCGACCGAGGCCCTCGAGCAACGCGGCGAACACCGATTCCTCGTCGAGCGTGCCGTCGACGACGAGGTGACGGTCGGGATCGCGATCGGCCTGGGCGAGATATCCCTGGCGGACGCGCCGGTGGAACGCCTCCCCCTTCAACTCCATTCGATCGAGTTCCGCGGGCAGACGGGCCGCCGCGGTCTTCTCGTCGACGTCGAAGATGACCACGAGGTCGGGTTCGCACCCGCCGGTGGTCACCCGGCCGACCGCGAGGATCTCCTCCGGGGCCAGTCCACCGGCGGTCCCCTGATACGCAAGCGTCGACGAGATGAACCGGTCCGCGAGGACGAATCCGCCCGCCTCCAGCGTCGGCCGGATCCGTTCGGCCATCAACTGGGATCGACTCGCCATGTAGAGAAGCATCTCGCAACGGAGATCCATCTCCTCGTACCGCGGATCGAGCAGCACGCCCCGGACCGCTTCGCCGATCGGCGTGCCACCGGGCTCGCGGACGACCTCGGGGGCGGTGCCGTGGGATCGACAGAACGCCGTGAAACGGGCGAGCTGGGTGGACTTGCCGGAGCCGTCCGGACCGTCGAAGACGATGAACCGGCCGGCGAGAATCGAGCTCCAGTCTTGCATCGACGCGACTATGACCCCACGCGACCGGATCGGCAAGTCGAGGCCGGTTTCGAACCCCGGATCCGGCTTCGCCGGGCGGCGAGGACGATCGACGACTACCATCGCCGCGATGCAGGTGGACGTCCGGAGCCAGCACGGCGATCGCGTCGGTCGGATCGAACTCGACCCGGCCACCCGACCGGTGCGCATCCGTCCGGAGGCATCCGACCACGACGTGTTCCTCGAATGGGATGGGGCCGTCGACGACGCCGGCCAGTTGCGGGCCTGCGTGGTCTGCGGCGACGGCCATCTCTACCGGACCCGCACCCTTCCCCAGGTCACGCCGTTCGTGATCCTGATCGCCCTCTTCGGCGCGACGATCAGTCTCCTCGGATTCGCCAACAGCGACTGGGTGCTGGGAATGCTGGTGGTCGTCCTCGCGATCGACGTCGGCGTGCTGCTGCTCGCGCGGACCCGACTGGTCTGCTATCGATGTGGATCGGTCTACGATGACCTCCGGATCGCCGGCTATCACCGGCGTTGGGATCCGACCGTGGCGGAACGGATCGCCGACGAGCCGACGGCGGACGATCCCGGCGATCGACGGGACCAGGAGGGCGCACCTTGAACGAACTCGGCGAACTGGTGATCTGCGGGGCGGGTGGTCACGGCGCGGTGGTCGGTGACGCGGCGGTGTCGGCGGGTTTCGTGCTGGTCGGGGTGATCGACGCGGTCCGGCCGGTGGGCGGAGGCCGCCCCCCCTTCGGCGGCGTCCCGTGGCTGGGATCCCCGGAGAATCCGGACCCGTCGCTCGCGGAACTGCTCGAGCGCGGCGCCCTGATCCACGCGGCGATCGGCGACGCGGGCATCCGACGTCGCTGGCACGTCGACCACGCCGAACACGCCGCGACGATCATTCATCCGTCCGCGACCGTCTCGCCGTCGGCGGAGATCGGCGTCGGAACGTTCGTCGGACCGCGTGCCGTGATCAACGCGCGAGCGACGATCGGGGAGGGCGTGATCGTCAACAGCGGCGCGATCGTGGAGCACGACGCCCGGATCGGCGCATTCACGCACCTCGCACCCGGCGCCATCGCCCTCGGCAATGCGACGATCGGGGATGCGGTCCTGCTGGGCGCGAACTCCACGGTCCTGCCCACGATCCGGGTCGGCGACCGCGCGATGATCGGCGCGGGGAGCGTGGTCACCCACGAAGTCGCTCACGACGTGCGTGCGTTCGGGAACCCCGCCCGACCGCGTTGAAGCCACCGCAGTCGACGTCACCAGAGCGGCATCGACCAGGCCACCAGCCGGGACGCCGGCACGATGATCAACAGGAGCAGGGCCCACGTCATCAGGTGAAGGATCGCGATCCGGCCCCGAAGACCGAAGACCAGCATGCTGCCGCCGGCCACGAGACCGACCGAAAGCAGGAGATGGACGATTCCCTGAAGCGTCGAGGATTCGACCGGAATCAATCGGGCGAGCGAGGCGACCATCACGATGGCGAGCAGCCGGGCCAGTCCGCCGGGCACCGACCCGACCGACCGTGATTCGATCCAGGCCGCGGCCCGGAGCGCGATCGCCCCGCAGCCGACCACCACCGCCGACGCCACCACGAACCGGATCACCGCCGCGAGGCGAACCGCGATTCGAGGCGCATCCAGCGTGAACGCGCCGTCCGAATCCGCGTATCGACCGTCGGTCGAAGCGAACAACGACGACCAGCCGGCGAGGATCGCGAACAGCGTCAGCACCACCGCCACGCCCGCGACGATCAGCCAGACCAGATGGTCGGAACCCGCGATCGCCTCGTCGTCCGTCTCCTCGCTCGAGTCCGCTTCCGCGTTCGAGCCGGCGACGCCCGGCGTCGGCTTCTCCGCCGTCTCCCCGACCTTTCGACCCGTCACGAGATCGTGCCCGCAGACGAGGCAGACGACCTGGTCCGACCCGGGCATCGCCTCCCCGCACGCGGGACAGGCGAGATCGACTCCATCGGCGTCCGGGGGGGTGGTCGCCGGGGGGTTCGCCCCGGGGCCGTCGCCCGGCTCCTCCACCGGAACGGCCGGTTCGAGGTCGTATTCCTCATGCTGATCGTGCTCGTCACCGGGGGAATCGCCCTGATCGGCGTCGATCGAATCATGCTCGTCGGGGTTCGATCCGTCCGTCGTTTCGCTCATGAGACGCATCCTGACACCTTCCGCCACGTTCGTCATCCGACCTCGGCGAAGATTCGCCGGAACTCGTCCCAAAGGGGGTGGATGCACCGGATGGGTCTCCGCTATCGTGCCCGGGATGTCGACCCCCCACCCCGCCAAGATCGCCGGTCTCCTGCTCGGGTGCCTCCTCGCGCCCGGCGTCGCCGCGGCCGAGATCCCGTCCGCCGCACGACTGATCCTCGGACACCCGCTCGATGCCGAAGCGGGCGATGACGAATCCCCGCTCGCCGCGACCGCCGACGATTCGGCCCCGCCGAAGTCGCCGTGGACCGTGACCCTGGGCGCCGGTCTGAGCTACAGCCAGACCGACGACGTGACGCTCGGCGCGAACTTCAACGGAACCGTGATCCGGGACGACGACGACTCGAAGTGGACCACCTCGTTGAAGTACGTCTACAACTTCGACGAGAACGAGGTCAAGGACAATTTCGGGATCATCTCGACGAACTACGAGCAGATGTTCGAGTCGAATTCGAAGCTGCTCTGGTTCATCCGAGGCAGTTACCAGTACAACCAGACCGAAGCGTACAAGACGCGAATCAAGGCGTTCGCCGGACTCGGCTACCTGGTGTCGAGCACCGACGAGCTCAAGTTTCGCGTCAACGGCGGTGCGGGTGGTTCGAAGGATCGAAACGGCAACACCGCCTTCATTCCGCGAACCACCTTCGGCTACACGCTGGACTGGGCGATCAACGGACTGACCCGGCTCACCTCGAGCACGTCGATCGAAAACGACATCGGGAACTACGCCGACTACTACCTCGTCACGGAGGTGAACCTCACCGTCAAGGTGAGCGAGACCCAGAATCTCGGTCTCTACCTCAACATTCGCGACGAATACGACAGCAATCCGTCCGAGGGCGACAGCTGGAACCAGATCTGGTTGACGATGGGCCTCTCCTACGGATTCTGATCGTGTTCGCCTTCACCGCCATTGGCTCACCCCACTACTTCTTCTTCCGGAGGACTTGATGATGGACCCGCTTTCCCTGCTGCTTGCAGCACCGCTTCTCGCCACCAACCCCGCCCCCCCCGCCACCACCACCGCGATCGACCCGGCCGCGCTCGTCCTCGGCATCCAGGACGACGCCGACCCCGATGCGGAAGTGGTCGTCGAGGAGAAGAGCCCCTGGACCGGGAGTCTCGGCTTCGGTCTCACGCTGAGTCGGACCACCACCGACACCCTCGGCTTCAACTTCAGCGGCAGCGCGAACCGGAAGGACGAACTGTCCAACTGGGCTTCCGGCATCAGCTACATCTACAACGAGGACGACGACGTGGTGCAGGACAACTTCCTCATCGCGCAGTCCGAATACGACCGTCTCTTCTCCCCCGGCGGCCTCTGGAACTGGTTCGGTCAGACGAGCTACCAGTACAACGAGACCGAGTCGTATCGTCAGCGTTTCAAGGCCTTCGGCGGCCTCGGCTACTTCGTCTCCCGAGACGAGGAACTGACCTGGAACCTGAAGGCCGGTCTTGGTGCTTCGTGGGACCAGCGGAGCCGCCTCGAGGGCTGGACCACTCGCTCGCTGCTGGGGACCAACTGGAAGTGGGCGATCGGCGACGGCATCGGCTTCGAAGGCAGCGCCGCGATCGAGAACAACATCGAGGACTTCCAGCAGTACTTCGCGATCGTCGAGTTCAAGGTGAACGTGGCGCTGAAGGCGATGGAGAATCTCAACCTCTACGTCTCGGTCCGCGACGAATACAACAGTGATCCCGGACCCGGCGACAGCTGGAACTCCCTCTGGGTCACCATGGGATTCACCTACGGCTTCTGAACGAACGCCGACGGTCGAACGAATCGAAGAGACAGGGGCGGGACCATCGCGGTCCCGCCCCTGTCTCATTGGTTCACGTCGTGGACATCCGCATCGCCGCCGTTCACGGCTGCAGCACTCCGGTCAGACCTGCGCGTCCTCGGGCGCCGGCTCGTCGTCGCCGCTCTCGACCACGGGATCGCCGACGATCGCGTTGCCGACCCGGACGAGGTTCGCCCCGCACTCGATCGCCATCTCGAAGTCGTTGCTCATGCCCATCGACAGCACGTCGATGCGGTCGGATTCCCGGATGAACTTCCGCACGTCCTCGAAGATCTCGTGGCATCGCTCGAAGGTGTTTCGAATCAACGCCTCGTCCTCGGTGTTCGGGGCCATGCACATCAGGCCGCGGACCCGGACGTTCAGCATCGATCCCATCTGGTCGACGAGATGTCGAACCGCGGGAGCGGCGATCCCGCCCTTCTGTTCCTCACCGAAGTTGACCTCGATCAGGACTTCGGTGATTCGATCACGCTTCGCGGACTGGGACTGGATCTCCTCGGCGAGCCGGAGGCTGTCCAGGGAATGGATGAGTCGGGCGTTCTCGATCGCCTTCCGCACCTTGTTCCGCTGCATGGATCCCACCATGTGCCAGTTCGGACGATCCGGCGTCTCACGGCCGCTGGACCCGGGGTGCTCCCGGATGCGGTCGCGGTATTCGTCGATCTGGGCGGCCCGGGCCGCGAGCTGCTGGACCCGGTTCTCGCCGAAGTGCCGGTGACCGAGGTCGAAGAGTTCGCGAACCACGTCCATCGACGCGTTCTTGGTGACCGCCACGGTCACGATCTCCTCCGGCCGGCGACCGGATCGTCGGGCGGCTTCACCGACCCGCTGGAGAACGGCCTCGTAGCGGTCCTTCAGCATGGGAGCGTGCTCGGTGCGGGAAGCGGCGTCGGTCGGCATCCATGAAGGGTATCCATCGTGGACTCGATCCCGCAACCGGGGCACCCGGAGACCGGACCCGACCAGCCCCTTGCACGGACCGGCCGTCGGCGGGCTACCCTCCCGGAATGCCTCCGAAGACCGACACCCCGTCGTCCCCCCACGCCCCCGCCGTCCTCGTGATCCGAGACGGATGGGGAAGAAACCCCCATCCCGCCGAATCCGACTTCGACGCGGTCCGCAAGGCGAACACCCCCGTCGCCGACGATCTGGAATCCAACTGGCCGACCACGCTGGTCCGCACCAGCGGCGAGGACGTGGGACTTCCGGTCGGCGTCGACGGTCCGGTGATGGGGAATTCCGAGGTCGGACACCAGAACATCGGCGCGGGCCGCATCGTCGATCAGGAGCTGATGCGGATCACCCGGTCGATCCGATCCGGCGCGTTCTTCGAGAACGCCGCCCTGCTGGACGCGTTCGCCCACGCGATGGAGACCGGCGGTCGGATCCACCTGCTCGGACTGGTGAGCGACGGCCTGGTCCACAGCGATCTGGGACACCTGATCGCCCTGCTCGATGCGGCGAAGCGTCGCGGCTTCCCCGGTGACCGCGTTCTGATCCACGCGATCACCGACGGGCGCGACACCCCGCCGACCGGCGGGGTCGGCTACCTCGCCGAACTCCAGCAAGGGATCGAGTCCCACGGGACCGGCCGGGTGGTGTCGGTGATGGGACGCTTCTACGCGATGGACCGCGATCATCGCTGGGAACGGGTCGAGGCCGCGTATCGCTGCCTCACCGAACGAAGCGGCCCTCGTCACGAGACCGCGGCGGCCGCCGCGGAGGCGTACTACGCCGCGCCCAGCGAGCCGTCCCGGCACGGCGACGAATTCGTGACCCCCTCCCAGATCGGCGGCGACGACGCCGACGTCCTCGAGAGCCGGATCCGCGAGGGCGACTCGATCGTCTTCTTCAACTTCCGGGGCGACCGGCCCCGGGAGATCACCAAGGCCTTCACACTCGACGACCACGCCTGGGCCGCGGTGGAGCGCGGCGGATTCGACCGCGGCGCCCGACTCCGGAATCTCCGGTTCACCGCCATGACCCGGTACGAGGCGGGACTTCCCGTCGAAGTGATGTTCGAGAAGCCGCCCCGCATGGAGGGAATCCTCGGCGCCGTGGTGTCGGATGCCGGACTCACCCAGTTCCGGTGTGCCGAGACCGAGAAGTTCCCACACGTCACCTTCTTCTTCAACGACTACCGCGAGGAGCCCTTCCCGGGCGAGCGCCGGGTGATCGTGCCGAGCCCCACCGACGTCACCACCTACGACCAGAAGCCCGAGATGAGCGCCGACGGCGTCACCGAGGCGGTGCTCGAACGCCTCGCCGCCGACGACTGCGAACGACTCATCGTGGTCAACTTCGCCAACGGCGACATGGTCGGTCACACCGGATCGATGGAAGCCGCGATCGCCGCGTGCGAGAAGGTCGACGCCTGCGTCGGCCGGGTCATCGAAGCGACCCTCGCCCGCGGTGGCGCGTTGATCATCACCGCCGACCACGGCAACGCGGAACAGATGTGGAACGTCGCGGCCGACTGTCCGCAGACCGCCCACACGAACTTCGACGTCCCCCTTCACGTGGTCGGCGACGGGTGGCGGGACGTCTCGCTTCCGGACGACGGACGCCTCGCGGACATCGCCCCGACCCTGCTCGCCATGCTGGGCATCCCCCGACCGGACGCGATGACCGGCCGGAACCTGCTCGACTGAGGATCGCCATGCGCATCGTCTTCGCGGGAACCCAGTCGGTCGGCAAGACCACCTTGATCGAGGATCTCCACGCGGCGTGCCCGGCGTACCGGATCGAGGAGGAACCGATCCGCGCCGTGGCGCGGATGACCGGTCAGCCTCCGCCGCCGATTCCGACCCGGGCGGCGGAGCGGACGCTGGTCGAACACGGTCGGTCGCGACTGCTGGCGGCGACGCCCGGTGACCGGGTGCTCTTCGACCGCTCGCCGCTCGACGCCCACGCCCATTCCATCCTCTCGATGGAGATCGGCGGCGAGATCGATCCGGCGTTCCTCGCCGAGCTCGAGCCACGCGTGATCGAGGCGCTGGGCCACGCGGATCTCCTGGTCTTCGTCCCGATCGAGCGCGACATCGGGAACCAGCCCGACGGCTTCCGCTACCTCGACGCATCGAATCGCCGACGGGTTCATTCGATCCTCGAGGACCTGCTGCTTCCGGATCGCGGGATCATCCGCGCCCCGGTGGTGCGGGTTCGCGGCGACCGCGCGACCCGGGTGCGGCAGGTGCGACGCGCAATGGCGGCCCATGCCTCGACCCCGACGGACGACGGCGACGGCGCTTCGGTCGGATCCCCGAACCCCGCGTAGACTCGGGACCATGACACCCGACGAAGCCCGGTCGCTGATGCATGAATGGGTCGAGAACCCGTCGCTCCGAGGTCACATGGAGGCGGTCGCCGCCTGCATGAACCACCACGCCCGCCTGCACGCACCCGACGAGGTCGACGCGTGGACGGTGGCGGGACTGCTCCACGACTTCGACTACGAACGCCATCCCACCGAGGCGGAGCATCCGTACGTCGGGGTCGAGCATCTGCGGGGACTCGGGGTCGAGGATCCCATCCTCCACGCGATCCTCGCGCACGTGAACACCAGCGGCGTCGCCCGCGACACCCCGATGGCGAAGCATCTCTTCGCCTGCGACGAACTCGCGGGCTTCATCGTCGCGGTGGCCCGGGTCCGGCCGAACGGCTTCGAGGATCTCAAGCCCAAGAGCGTGAAGAAGAAGCTCAAGGACAAGGCCTTCGCCGCGGCGGTGAGCCGGGACGACGTCCGGATCGGCATGGAAGAGCTGGGCGTCGACCCCACCGAACACATCGAGCGGTGCATCGCCGCGATCGGCGAAGCCGCGGATCGCGTGCTTCCGACGTCCGGCGAATGAGTGAGCCGAAGCCCGCCCGCATGCCTCGACTCGAGCTCCCCCGAATCGTCTTCTTCGGTCGCACCACCGAGGAGTACGCCGGGATGTGGAACATCTCGATCCCCGATCTCGCGGGCCGGACGATCCTCGACTGTCCGTGCGGCCCCGCGAACTTCGTCGCCGGCTGCCGCGCGGCCGGAGTCCGGGCGATCGGCGTCGATCCGATGCTCGCGCTGCCCGCCGACGAGATCGAGCGGCGGGGCGTCGAGGACATCGTCGACACGATGGCCGCCATCGCGGCGAGCGACGCCGGACTCGCGAGCGAGGATCCGGAGGCGTGGGAACGCGACAAGCGACGAGCGCTCGCGACGTTCCTCGAGGATCTTCGACGGCATGGTCCCGACGGCGCGAACGCCGACGGGCGATACGTCGCCGGCTCGCTTCCCGATCTTCCCTTCGAAGATCGGTCCCTCGACGTGGTCCTGAGCGGGCATCTGCTCTTCACCTACGCGAGCGTCGAGCACGGCGGCCTGGTCGAAGCCCGGGCGTCGCTGGACCTCGATTTCCACCTCGCGGCGGTCGATGAACTCGCCCGGGTCGCGAGGCACGAGGTCCGACTCTTTCCCGCGGTGACCATGACCTCGGAGGCGGGTGGCCCGCACCCCTGGGCGGCCGAGGTGCGGGATCGGTTCGAAAAACTCGGTTTCCGGGTCCGGACCCAAGACGTCGAGTACGACGAAGGCGTGTCCCGAAACGACGCTCTGATGGTCGCCACCCGCTCTTGAACGGATTCGGGCCGTCCGGCCTCCTCCGCAGGATCGAGGCCTCCGCGCGGTCCGCGGATACACTCCCCCTCCCATGTCACTTCCCCGCATCGCCATCGTCGGCCGACCGAATGTCGGCAAGTCGAGTCTGTTCAACCGCCTCGCCGGCGCCCGGGTCTCCATCGTCGACCCGACGCCGGGCGTGACCCGAGATCGCGTGAGTCGTTTCGTCGAGATCCGGCCTCCGGCCGAACTCGAGGACGGCGTCTCCCGCTACGCGGAGATCGTCGACACCGGCGGGTACGGCGTCTATGCCGCGGAAGGGGCGAGATTCGACGACGTCGGTGCGGACCTGTCGACCCTCACCAGACACATCGAATCGCAGATCGAACGCGCGGCCGAGGAGAGCGATCTCATCCTCTTCGTCGTCGATGCGCAAGCGGGTCCCACCCGGCTCGACGAAACGATCGCCGGAATGCTCCGGACTTCGGGTCGGGCGGGGAAGGTCGTGGTGGTGGCGAACAAGGTCGACAGTGATTCATGGGAGGCCGATGCCATGGAGTTCGCGGCGCTCGGCCTCGGGATCCCCGAGATCACCAGCGCCAAGTCGGGATTCAAGAAGCGGATCTTCTTCGAGTTCATCTGGAATCGAATCGACCCCGCTTCCGCTCTCCACGTCGATCCCGAGATCAAGCTCGCGATCGTCGGGCGACGGAACGCCGGCAAGAGCACGCTGGTCAACGCCATGGCCGGTGACGAGCGGGTGATCACCAGCGAGATCGCCGGAACCACCCGCGATGCGGTCGACGTCCAGGTGGAGATCGGCCCCCGCAGCCTGACCGTGATCGACACCGCGGGCATCCGCAAGAAGAAGAGCTGGTCCGACCAGATCGAGGCGTACTCGCACCAGCGGACGATCGATTCGATCGAGCGGTCGAACGTCGTCTTCATGATGATCGACGCGACCGAGCCGATCAGTCAGATCGAGAAGAAGCTCGCGAAGGAGATCGTCGACCGCTTCAAGCCGGTGGCGATCATTCTGAACAAGTGGGACCTCACCAAGGAGGACCTCGTCCTCGAGGACTACCTCGAGTACCTCGAGCAGGAACTTCCGGGACTGGCCTACGCCCCCATCATCCGCATGACCGCCACCGAAGCCGAAGGCGTCCGGCCGGCCCTGCGGATGGCGCTGAACCTGTTCGAACAGGCGAGCCACCGGGAGTCGACCGGTCGACTCAACGCGGTCTTCAAGGAGATCCTCGATCGTCGCGGACCCAGCTCCCGACTCGGTACCCGGGCCAAGATCCTCTACGTCAGCCAGGTCGCGATCCATCCACCGACGATCGTGCTGGTGGTGAACAAGCCGGATCTCTTCAAGGGTGGTTACGAGCGGTACATTCTGAACCGGCTCCACGAGGAGCTGCCGTACAGCGAGGTCCCGATTCGACTGATCTTCAGTGAACGGCGACGCGTGGGCCTCTCGGAACTGAAGGGTGGGGCACATCGGGCGGGCCGCGCCGCGAACGGCGAGGCCGACGGCCTGAAGATCGCCGATCTTCCCACCGAAGGTGAAGACGTCATCTGATCGCCGATCCGCCCCCCACCGGGCCGTCTCGGAACCGATCTGCGAATGCCGATCACGCACCCGCCGACCACGACTTCATGTCCGGGAAGGACAGGTCGGAGGCATCGGACGCCGTCATCCGGTACGATCGGGTTCCGAACGCGTTACCACCCGATTCGCCTGTCGAGCGGCGTTTCGGGGCCGAAAACCCTGCTCGACGACATCCTCGACCCCCGATCGAAGTACGACGGCCCGTTCCGAAGCCGTCGGGGTGGTGGATGTATCAACTTTCGAGACGCGTTCACCATGTCCATCTTTCCCCTGCCCGTCTTCGAAGAGGATGCCGATCCCTCCCGCCGTGAGGCGATGTCCGACGCGGAGCAGTATGCCCGCCTCGAGTCGCCTTCCACCATCGTGGTGCGAGTGGGGTCGATGCGTCGCGTCGCCGAGTACCCCTATTCCGGGGACGCCAAACCCGGCTGCGGCTCGAAGATGGTGGCGAAGACCCACCGAGGGACCGAACTGGTCGAGATGCTGACCACGACCTGCCCGAACGCCGGCTGCGGCAAGGCGGTCTCGCGGTCGGAGATGCTCGACTACATCAAGGCCTCGGGCGGCAAGGACTATCCGTTCCGAACCGACGGACGCATCCTCCGGGTGGCGACGATCGAGGATCTCAACGACTGGTCCGCGATCAAGTCGACCGCGATGGAGAAGGTCAAGGTCGTCAAGCGGATGGTCCAGGACCACGCCCTCGACATGCAGGTCGTGGACGTCGAACCGATCCTCGGCGAGGAACAGCTCTCGGTCTACTACATGAGCGAGGACCGGGTCGACTTCCGACTCCTGCTCAAGGACCTCGCCGCGGAATTCGGAACCCGGATCGAGATGCGGCAGGTCGGTGGCCGGGACGAGGCGCGACTGGTCGCCGACTACGAGAAGTGCGGTCAGCACTGCTGCTGCAAGAACTTCCTCAAGGTCCTCAAGCCGGTCTCGATGCGTTCCGCGAAGATCCAGAAGGCGACGCTCGATCCCCTGAAGATCTCAGGCCGGTGCGGGCGTCTGATGTGCTGCCTCCGGTACGAGGACGAGACCTACGACGATCTCAAGAAGCGACTGCCGCATCGCAAGACCCGCGTCGGCACGCCGGAGGGGCCGGGCATCGTGCTCGACAGCAAGATCCTCGTGCAGCTGGTCCTGGTCCGGCTGGAGGAGGACTCCCGGGAGATCGCGGTGCCCGTCGAGGATCTGTGCGACCCCGACAACTGCCCGACCAAGCCCGTCGAACCGGATCCGTTCCGCGGGCTCGGCGGCACCGATGTCGCGGAGCAGACCGACGACAAGAAGCGGAAGCGCCGGCAGCGCAAGTCGAAATCCGATCGACAGGCCGAACACAAGACCATCTCGGAGAACGAGGACGGCACCGCGACCGCGCCGCGACCCGAAACCGGTGACCCCACCACGGGCGAGGGCGACGGCGGAGACGCCGGTCCCAGGAAGAAGCGTCGCCGACGTCGTCGACGAAAGTCGGGCGAAGGCGGCGAACCCGGAACCTCGGGCGGCGAGTCCGGAACCTCGGGCGGCGAAGGTCCGCGACCCGCGCCGAGCGCCGAGGGCGGCGGAGACGGTGCCGGTGCCGGTGCGCCGAAGAAGAAGCGTCGCCGACGACGGCGGCGTCGAAGCGGCGGCCAGGGCGAAGGCGGCGGGGCCTCCGGTGGCGGCGAGGGCGGTGGCGGTGGCGACTGAGCGAGCCACGCCGACGCCAAGCGACGCCCCGACGCCGGGGCTGGACAGGATCGCCCCCACCCGACGATGATCGACGGGCATGAACCGCGCCCCTCGAGACTGCACGCTGCCGACCGGTGATCCCGGGATCCTGGTCGGTCGCTGCTGGTGCCCCGCGCGACGACGCGGCGTCCCGGTGCGGGTGATCGGCGATCGGCTCGTCGAACTGCCGGATCGCACCATCACCCACATCCTCCGCGAGCCCGATCCCGCTGCACACGTGGTCGCCGAGCTCGCCGAGCCGATCACGCTCGCCGTTCTCTCGGACGCGCTCGAGTCGATCGGCGACCGAGCGAAACCACACCTCCTCTCACCGGTGGACCTCCAGCCCATCAAGGCCGCGGGCGTCACCTTCGTCGAGAGCATGCTGGAGCGGGTGATCGAGGAGGCCACGCACGGCGATGCGTCGCTCGCCGCCGGGGCCCGCACCCGGATCCTCGAGACGATCGGCGGCGACGTGGCGGACCTGCGTCCCGGTTCGCCCGAGGCGCTTCGGTTCCGGGAGGCGATGATCGCCGCCGGCCGGTGGAGTCCGTACCTCGAGGTCGGCCTCGGTCCGGACGCCGAGATCTTCACCAAGGCCAGCCCGATGTCGGCGGTGGGCACCGGCATGGCCGTTGGAATCCGTTCGGACAGCGCCTGGAACAATCCGGAGCCCGAGGTGGTGCTCGCCTGCGCTCCCGATGGAGGGGTGGTCGGCGCGACCCTCGGCAACGACGTGAATCTTCGGGACTGGGAAGGCCGGAGCGCCCTGCTCCTCGGACGTGCGAAGGACAACCGCGGCAGCGCCGCCATCGGCCCGTTCATCCGGCTCTTCGACCGGCATCTCGGCGGCGACTTCGATCTCGACGTGGTCCGCCACGAGACCGTGACGCTCGACGTGGAAGGCGCCGACGATCGTTTCACCCTTCACGACGACTGCTCCATGAAGAAGATCAGCCGTGATCCGGAGGACCTCGCGGCGCAGTTGTTCGACGGCCACGACTGGCCGGACGGCGTGGTCCTCTACCTCGGGACCATGTTCGCGCCGACCCGGGACCGACCACGGGCCGACGGAACCACGGTGCCGGGCGATGGTTTCACCCATCACGTCGGCGATCGGGTCCGGATCTCGAGTCCGCACCTCGGAGGCCTCGAGAACGTCGTGCTCGCCGTGGAGGACTGCCCGCGCTGGGTCGAGGGACTCGCGGATCTCCTCGGCGACGATCGCGGCGCATGAAACGGGCCGGCGCCCGGCGCCGGCCCGTTTCGTGATTGCTTCGCGGATCCGCTCAGGCGTGGATCGCGCGGCCTTCGGTGGCGAGCACCGCTTCGTGCATCGACTCCGCCATCGTCGGATGGGCGTGGATCGTCGAGATGATGTCCTCGGCCGTCGCTTCGAGTCGCTTCGCGAGTCCCATCTCCGCGATGAGTTCACTGGCATCCGCGCCGATGATGTGGCAGCCGATGATCTCGCCGTAGGGCTCGCTGGTGATCACCTTCACGAGGCCTTCGGTGTGGCCGGTGGCGATCGCCTTGCCGTGCGACTTCAGCTGGTACGCGCCGGTCTTGTACTTGATCCCCTGCTCCTTGCAGGCCCGTTCGGTCAACCCGACCGAGGCGATCTGCGGGTTGGTGTAGGTGCAGCCGGGAATGCCGTCGTAGTCGATGGCGACGGGCTTGTGGCCGGCCATCTTCTCGACCGCGATCACGCCTTCCTCGCTGGAGACGTGGGCGAGCCAGGGCGCGCCGATGATGTCGCCGATCGCGTGGATGCCGGGCACGCTGGTCTGGTAGGTCGGATCGTCCGAGGTCTTCGCGTCGGTCACGATGTGATCCCGCTCGACCTTGATTCCCAGCGACTCGTCGAAGAGCCCGTCGTACCGGCCCTTGACGCCGATCGCGACCAGCACGACCTCCGCGTCGAGCACCTCGGTCTTCGACGGATCCTTCGCATCCGCGATGGTGACCTTCGCGCCGCCCTTGCCGGACTTGATGTCCTGCACGGTCGCCCCGGTCTTGAACTTGATCCCCTGCTTCTCGAAGGCCTTCTTCGCGACCTTCGACACGTCGTCGTCCTCGACGGGCAGGATCCGGTCCATCATCTCGACGACCGTGACCTCGCAGCCGAACGCGTTCATGAAGTAGGCGAACTCCATGCCGATCGCGCCGGAACCCACCGCGATCATGGACTTCGGGCAGTGGTCGATGGTGAGGAGTTCGTAGCTGGTGAAGACCGTCTTGCCGTCGCTCTTCGCGAAGGGAAGCTGTCGCGGGGAGGCGCCGGTGGCGATCAGCACGCGATCCGCGGTGATCTTCCCCTCGGACTTGCCGCCGCCACCGTGGTAGTAGTCGTCGTCGGCGGCGAGCACTTCGACCTCGCACGGCGTGCCGCCGGTCGCACCCTTGAGAATGCGGGCGTGGCCTTCGTAGTGGTCGACCTTGTTCTTCTTGAGCAGGAAGCCGACGCCGTTGTTGAGCGTGCCGGTGATCTTCCGGCTCCGGCCGATGATCTTGTCCCAGTCGACCTTCACGTCCTTCGGGTCGATCTCCAGGCCCCAGTCGGAACCGTGGGTGATCGCCTCCTGATAAAGCTCCGCGTTGTGCAGCAGCGCCTTGGTCGGAATGCAGCCCCAGTTGAGGCAGACGCCTCCGAGCTTGCCGCGTTCGATGCACGCGGTCTTCAGCCCGAGCTGGCCGGCCCGGATCGCCGCGACGTATCCGCCGGGTCCGGAACCGATGACGATGAGGTCGTAATGCTTGGAGTCGGCCATGATGTCCCTTGATGTCCGGCCGTCCGGTTCCGAGGTCGATGCGCGATCCCGGTCGAAGCGGCGTTCTGCGTCGAATGAGGTCGGACATTGTAGCCGAGCGCGAGGTTCCATCCCTCCCCCGCGGACGCGATCCCCATCCGACCGGGAGGTCCGAAAACGCCTCCACCCCGCTTCACCGACCCGCGGGAAGGCACGACCGGAATCCGGGTGCCGGCAGTTCCCGTGGATCGGAGGCCGATGGCGAAGTCGAGCTTCCGGCAGGTCGATGCCCTGGGAGGAGACTCGATCGACATGGGTGAAGCCGAAACGCCAGCGACCGATGGATCGGCCGGCTCGACCGGACCGGCGATCGCCGCGCCGGCAACGCCCCGCAGGCGTCGATCGACATGGGATTCGAACGGCATCTGGCTGCTGCTGACCCTCGCCGGCGGGGTCGGATCGGCGACCGGGCTCGTGGTCGAATCGGCCCTGGTGGCGGGGATCGGACTCGCCCTGATGTTCGCCTGCATCCTCGGACTCTCGACCAGCCTCCGAGGACGTCGATCCGACATCGCCCGCGGCGCCGCATGCCGGAACGCCGATGCCGGCTGCTGGCGATGGCGCCTCGAAGACGGCGTCGCCTGGCACGACGAACGATTCCAGACGCTCCTCGGGTCGCCTTCCGAGACGGGCCGGATGTCCTTCTCGGGACTTCTGAGCAGGATCCACGCCGAAGATCTCGGTCAGTTCCACTTCGCCATCGACGCCGCGATCGAGCGGAACGACCCGATCGACTGCGGGGTCCGCATGCGGACCACCGACGGTGACTGGCGACCGATCAGGTTCATCGGCGGACTCGATCGCGATGCGAGCGGTGGTTCCGGTCACCTCGGGGGCATCGCACTGCCGGCGACCGACGACCTGATCGCCGGATCGCTCGCCACCCGGACCGGCGACGAACTGCTCGCGGCGCTGAGCGAACAGGCCAAGCTCGCCCGGGATCTCGAGCGGATCCGGGTCGATCTCGAGGAACGGAACGGGGAACTGGAGGAGGCGCGGGCCGCCGCGGTCCACGCGACCCGCGCGAAGACCGAATTCCTCGCCAACATGAGCCATGAGATCCGGACCCCGCTCACCGCGATCATCGGCTACGCCGATCTGCTCGCCGAAGAGGACGCGGATCCCGCGGCACGTCGATCGATCCTCCAGACGGTCCGCGGCAACGGCGAACACCTGCTGGCCCTGGTCAGCGAGATCCTCGATCTCTCGAAGATCGAAGCGGGTCGCACCGAGACGGATCGCGTGCCGATGGACGTCCGCGGCTGCGTCCGCGACGTGGCCGAGTCCTTCCGCGGACAGATCGATCGCAAGTCGCTCGAACTCGACGTGGTGATCGACGACGACATCCACCAGGCGGTGTCGCTGGACCCGCTCCGGTTCCGGCAGATCGTGGTCAACCTGCTCGGCAATGCGATCAAGTTCACCGCCGAAGGCCGGATCGCGGTCGAACTTCGATCGACGGATCGCGACGACCGGATCCGACTGGTCGTGAGCGACACCGGGATCGGGATGAGCGACCTCGAGGCGACCCGGATCTTCGAGCCCTTCCAGCAGGCGGACGGATCGACGACCCGGCGATTCGGTGGCACCGGGCTGGGACTGACGATCTCCAGACGACTGTGCGAGATGCTGGGCGGCGGACTGGAGGTCCGCAGCACGACCGGCGTGGGCTCCACGTTCACGGCGATCGTCTCGGCACCACCGACCATCCACCACCCCGAAGTCCGGACCAGGACCGAGATGCCCACCGGCCTCCGGGTGCTCCTGGCGGAGGACGGCCTCGACAATCGGCGACTGATCACCCACCTTCTGAGCCGGCTCGGGGCCAGGGTCCACGCGGTCGAAGACGGCGCGGCGGCGGTGGAGGCGGTCATGGACGGGACCCGGGAGCCCTTCGACGTGATCGTCATGGACATGCAGATGCCGGTCCTCGACGGCTACGAAGCGGCTCGGCGGATCCGAAATGCGGGTCTGGAGGTCCCGATCCTCGCGCTGACGGCCAATGCGATGCCCGGAGATCGGAACATCTGCCTCCAGGCCGGCTGCGACGACTACCTCCCGAAACCGGTCCGGCGGGATGATCTCGCCCGCAGCATCGCGGGGCTCATGAACCGCGTCAGACGGTGGAGAAATGTCGGGTAGAACCCCCGATCGTTGACGATCCGGCGCCGTAGGCCGTAGCATTCCCGATCCCCGGCACCTCTTCGTGCGCCGGATCCACGTTGGGAGTGAGAACGGCCGGAGCATCGCGTGCGGACCGCCCTGATCAGTGACATCCACGGGAACCTCGACGCCCTCCAGGTGGTGTTGGCGGACATCGATCGTCGCGGCGTCGACGAGATCGTCTGCCTCGGGGACATCGTCGGCTACGGACCCAATCCGATCGAGTGCGTCGACCTCGTGGCGGAGCGTTGCGCGTGGAGCCTCATGGGCAACCACGACTTCGCGGTCCTCTACGAACCCACCAACTTCAACGTCGTCGCGAAGGACGCGGCCCACTGGACGCGGGACGTTCTCGAGGAAGCGGTCGAGAAGGATCCACAGTCCGGCAACCGCAGGCTCGACTTCCTGAACCGGATCAAGACGCGGCAGCTCCACGAGAAGCTCTACACCTGCGTCCACGGATCGGTGCGGAAGCCGATCAACGAATACCTCTTCGACGAGGACATCCGGGACGACCCCGCGAAGGTCCGTCGGATCTTCGAGATGATCGACGAGCGCTGCCTGGTCGGTCACACCCACGTCCCCGGTGTCTTCATCCACACCGAAGAGGATGGGCCGGACTTCATGCGGCCGAGCTCGCTCGGTCACGAGGATCCCGACGATCCCGCCCTCATCGGCGTCCATGTCTTCGACCCCGATGAGAAGGCGATCGTCAATCCCGGCAGCGTCGGCCAGCCCCGCGATCAGGATGATCGGGCGAGCTACGCGATCCTCGAAACCGGTGATGACGCCCCGCACCGCGTCAACTTCTACCGGCTCGAGTACGACATCACCGCCGTCGCAGAGAAGATCTACGCCATCGATCGACTCGACGACTGGCTGGGCGACCGCCTCTTCCAAGGTCGCTGAGCCCATTCCGGCCGGACGTCGGGCCCGATTTCCCGACGCCGCCTTCAACGCCCCCAGATCCTCCCGATGACCCCCGAAAAACGCCGTCGCATCGTCACCAGCGTCGTCCTGCTCATCGCGGGCATCATTCTGGTGGTCGCGTTCCTGCGACCCCAGGGTGGCGATTCCGCACCCGCACCCGATTCCACCGAATCGACCGTCGCCGAAGCTGCCGACCCCGTCGCGACCGAGCCCGAGACGGTCGCGACCGCCGATTCCGAGACGACCACCGCGCCGGAGCCCGCCGCCCCGGCGGACTCGGATGCGACCGAGACCGAGACCGGTACGGAGACCGTCGCGGCGACCGATGTCGACGCTGCCGACGAAGCGGCTGCGGCCACGGCGACCTGGCTCGCCCGACCGTCCCGCGGCCCGATCGAGGGTGCGCCGAGCGACCTCGGTTCCCTCGATCCCGCGACGGATCGCTATCGGATCCGATTCTCGGCCGGAAGCGCCGGCATCGACTCGATCGTGTTCAGCGAGTTCTGGCTGGAAGCCCGCGAGAAGCGGGCCGCCGCCGCCCACTTCGCGAACCCGGAGCTTCCGCTTCCCGCCGAAGACGCTCGGTATTCCCTGAATCGCTCCTCCCTCGGATCCAATGCGATCCCCCTGCTTTCCGCGGCGGGTGTCGAGATCGACGGCGTCTTCGTCCCCCTCTTCGGCGCGGTCTGGTCCGAGACGGGCCCCGGCGCCTTCGAGACCGAGATCGCCGATGGGGAAACCGGAACCGCGACGTTCCGGATCAGCCGTCACTACAAGCTCGCCGACAACGGCTACGACATCGCCCTCGAACAGCGCATCGAGAATCTCGGTGACCGCGATGCCGACGTCCGCTGGGTCCAGTACGGCCCCGGGGACCTCGATCGCGACAAGGGCTCGTTCATCGAAGTGCGTCGATTCCACTTCGGCTATCTGATGCCGAAGGATCGCGATCCGGGTCAGGCCAGCGTGATCGCGAACGGCCAGCTCTACGAGCGACAGGCGCTCCTCGACATCGTCGCCGAACGCGGTGCCGCGGGCGGCGTCGCGGTGGACGACGACGCCTCGATGCAGAAGTTCGACATCTGGCCGAACGAGTCCAGTCGGGAACAGCGACTCACCTTGAGCTGGTTCGGCGCCACCAACCGCTACTTCACGCTCTGCGTCCACGCGCCCTATGACGCGGCCACCGGCCGGACGTCGCGGGCGATCACCGACAGCATCGAGAACGTCTTCCCCAACGCCGACCTCTCCCTGCCCACGGCCGACCAGGTCCTCGTCACCGAACTCTACGGTCCGATCAAGAAGATCGCCGCGGGCGGATCCGCCGACTGGGACCTCGGAATCTACGCGGGGCCGCTCGAGCGCAGCGTGCTCGAATCCGGAGATCCCTACACCGCCCTCAACATGCGGGCGATCATCGTCTACCTGATGAGCGGGTGCTGCACCTTCTGCACCTTCACCTGGCTGGCCGACTTCCTCGTCGTGTTCCTCGCCTTCATCCAGGGATTCACCTTCGACTGGGCGCTGGCGATCGTCATCCTGGTCTGCATCGTGCGGACGATCCTCCATCCGGTGATGAAGAAGGGCCAGGTCCAGATGCAGCGGGTCAGTCGCCTCATGGCGGATCTGAAACCCGAGATCGACGCGCTGCAGAAGAAGTTCAAGGACGATCCGGCCAAGATGCAGGCCGAACAGCGAAGACTGTTCATGGAACGCGGCGTCAACCCGCTGGGCTGCGTGGGCGGACTCCTGCCGACGTTCCTGCAGATGCCGATCTGGATCGCCCTCTACGCGGTGCTCTTCTTCGCCTTCGAGCTTCGGCAGCAGGAGGCGTTCTTCGGTCTCTTCCAGATGCTCCCGGACGTGGTGATCGGCAACGCGACGCTCTTCGGCCAGTTCCTCGGCGATCTCTCGCGGCCCGACCACTTCATCGAGTTCGGCGCCCCCGTCGACATCTACATCACCAAGCTGACCGGAATCAACGTGCTTCCGCTGCTCATGGGCTTCATCTTCTTCGTGCAGCAGAAGTACATGAGCCCGCCGCCCAGCCCGAACATGACGGACGAGCAGAAGCAGCAGCAGAAGATCATGAAGGTGATGATGGTCGTGCTGTTCCCGGTGATGCTCTTCCAGGCACCCAGCGGACTCACCCTCTACATCCTGACCTCGAGTTCGATCGGGATCATCGAAGGCCGTCGGATCCGGAAGCTCGTCGACCAGATGGACCTCACCGCGAAGCCCGTGGCCAAGACGGCGAAGAAGACCGGCGTCGGCAAGACCAAGGACCGGATGGCCCGCATGTACGCCGAGAAGCTCCAGGAAGCGAAGGCCAAGCAGGCTCGGAAGACCAAGGGTCCGAAGAAGAAGTTCAAGAAGCGCGACCCGTGAACGCGAACGACGGATCCGTGATCGTCGCGACCGGCACCGCGCCGGGCCGGGGCGAGCGGATCCTCGTGCGATGCTCGGGTGACGGCCTTCTCGCACACGCCGACGACCTGCTCTCGGGCCGTGGTCTCGACGCCGCCCGCCGCGGCGAGCGTGGGTGTTTCACCGGCGCCCTGTCGATCCCGGTCTCGTACCTGACGGGCGTCGATGGAGATTCCAGCACCGGAGGCCCCGCCTCGTCGTTGCCATGCATCGTCGCGGTCCTGCCCGGGCCCGGCACGTTCACCGGCGAAGACGTCCTCGAACTGGAGATCCCGGGCAACCCGGCCCTCGCGGCGATCGTGAACCGAGTGCTGATCGCGCACTTCGATCGTCGCACCGGGCACGCCCGCGCCGCCGGTCCCGGCGAGTTCTCGGCCCGCGCCTTTCTCACCGACCGACTGACGATCCGGGACGCGACGGGGATCGCGGCGTCGATCGCCGCCGCTCGAGACGAGGAGCTCGACGCCGCGGACCGGCAGCGACGCGGCCCCGTGGCGGCGGAACTCCGTGCGATCGGCGATCGGCTCGCCGATGCCATCGCCCGGACCGAGGCGGGGATCGACTTCAGTGACGAGGAGGACGTGGTGGGTTGCAGCGTCGGCGAGCTGCGAAGTCTCCTCACCGAGATCCGCCGGGGTCTCGATCACACCGAGCAATGGCTGCGATCCAGCCGACCCGCCGTTCGCGACGAGCCGCTCATCGTCCTGGCCGGACCGCCAAACGCGGGAAAATCGACGCTCTTCAACGCATTGACGGGGGGCGATCGCGTGGTGGTTTCCGAAATCGCCGGGACCACGCGGGACGCCATCGAAGCATCCGTCGCCCTGTCGGCAGGAGACGAACGGCGGATGATCCGCTTGATCGACACCGCCGGACTCGGTTCCTCGGCGGATCCACATCAGGAGGCGGCCGAAGCGAGAACCCGAGCCTCCGCCGAGGCGGCGGACCTGGTGGTCTGGTGCGTTCCCAATGATCTGGCGGCCGATCTCGGACCGTCCCCGGCGTCGATGGATCGACTGCTTGAACTGCGAACGAAGGCCGACCTTCCGAGGTCACCGGCGGCGTCCGCCGCCTTCCAGAACGCCGAACATCAACGACTCGATCGACTCGATCGGCTCGACATCACGCTGTCCCGGGAAGGCCGGCCAGGCGACGACGAGCAAGGCATGGAGGCCCTCGTGCGGCGAATCCTCGAACGACTCGACGCCGACGGCGTGAACGGCGAGCCGGCCTCCACGGAGGCCTGGCGTCGACTTCAGGCGACCGCCGTGACCGACGGTGCTTCCTCGGTCGATCGGGTCGACGCCATCCTCGAGGGACGTCCGGATGAGGACGGACCTCCCATGCCGGAACTCGTCGTGGCCGAACTGCTGACCGCGTTGGAGTCGATTCGACGACTCGACGGCGACGTGGATCCCGAGGA
>JAQWJM010000121.1:0-57267 GCA_029248335.1 Phycisphaerales bacterium | reverse complement strand
GCCGCGATCCGGTCGAACGCGAGTGATTCCGTGGCGTCGAACCGGGTGTAGAGCAGGTGCTGGTGAAGCACGATGAGGCTCGCCACGGCGCCCGCCGCCCCCGGGATGGGCAGGCCCTTGAAGAAGCGGTGGTCCTCCTCGTCGTGCGAGACGGTCTCGGCGTTGAATCGGGCGAGTCGCAAAGCGCCGCCGCAGACGTAGAGGGCCGCGACCGCCCAGACGGCCTTGCCGTACGCCGAGGTGACGCCGGGACCCACGACCGTCGCATCGGCATCGACACCGGTGCCGTAGTAGGTCTCGACCAGCTGGAGCATCAGGAATGCGGGGGCGACTCCGAAGGTCACCACGTCGGCGATCGAATCGAGCTGCGCCCCGAGATCGGAGGTCGAGCGGGTGAGCCGCGCGACGGAGCCGTCGATCGCATCGAAGAACATGCCGAGGAAGATCAGGCATCCACCCACGGTGATCGCGTTCCAGCCGAAGACCGCGGTCGTGACGTCGCCACGGCTCGCGTAGTGGATCGCCGCGAAGCCGCACATGAGGTTCGCGAGCGTGAGGAGCGTCGGCACCACGGAGATCGGCCCGAGGGTCCGGCGTCGGAACTCGGCTCGAACCCCCTGGCGTCGGCCGGGGCGTCGGGATTTCGGGCGAGGCGTCGTCTGCATGCGTGGCGCTCCGATTCGATGAGGATAGCCGCCTCGCCGATCGGGTGACTCCGATCGAGGGGTTTCGATCAGTTCGTCGACCCGGACGTCGATTCGGCGGCGGGGACGCCGACCGACGGGTGGGGGCGGCCGGTGATGACGATGAGGCCGCGATCGCGCACGCCGGTGTCGTCGAGGAGGAGCTCGGCGGTGGTCGGGGGCAGGGGGGCGACGGGACCCGCACCGATGCCGCCGACCGCCGCCGGTCGGGTGTCCTCGGCCGGTGCGTTCGATTCCTCGGCGGACGCCTCTCCGGGTTCCTTCGGCGACGTCGGCCCGCGACGCAGTCGCGGAATGGAGGCCACGACGACCGCTTCACCGGGTTCGAGCGTGCACTCGATTCCACGGCACAGCGGAATCCCGCGGAGGTCGCCGAGTCGTCGAGCCGACATCGGATCGATCGAGGACTCGACGAGGTAGGGCGTCAGTTCGACGTGGATCGCGGCGTCGTCCACGGTGGGAATCGAGTATCCCCGCGCCGCGAGTGCGACGGTGCGGTCGTCCATCCTGCGGGCTCGCCCGTCGAGCAGCATCACCGTCCCGCGGCCGAGGCGACGGCTGGCGAGGTTCCGCCATCCGATCGCTTCACCGTGCCAGGTCCTTCCCCGGTAGGCGTCCGCGCCCAGCGTGCGCTGGAGCAGCTCGAGTTCCTCCGGCCCGACGACGAGAATGCGGAAGCCGTTCCGCTGCATCGCTTCGGTGCCCGGGACCGATTCCGCATCGTCGGACTCGACGGCGGCGAGAATCGCGTCGAGCGGCGGGGCGGTGTCTGGAAGGCTCCAGCGATCGACGACCAGGCCGGGACGGGGATCCTCGACGGCGTACGTCGAGCCCGCGGAGGCCTGGGAGTCGGTCGCCCCGATGGGATCTGGATCGCCCGAGCAGGCCGCGAGCGACAACGTCGAGCCGAGGATGATCGCCGAAACGGCCGATCGGAGACTCATACGGACGCGGCCGCCGGTTTCGGGTCGAGATCGTTGACCGCGTCGATCAGCTGCCGGAGGACACCGAAGTCCCGCCGCTTCGACGCGAAATGAAGCCTCGGGAGATCGAGGTGTTCCTCCTCGCCGTCGAGCGGACCGCCGGTCCGCAAGGCGCCGTCCTTCGCGAGCATGCCGAATCGCTCCTCGAGCCCGGCCCGCTCGGGCTCGGTGATGCGACGCTTCAGCCGGATCACGAACTCGTCGCGGACGTAGCGGCAGGAGTGGTAGACGCGATAGAACCGGAGGACCCGATCGCGGGCGTCCGCGGGATCGGATGCGACCTCGAGCAGCGACATGTCCGCGGGACTGAGCCAGCCGTTGTCGAGCAGTTCCTCGCGGATGAAGTCCACCCAGCGTCGCCAGTAGGAACCGCCCTCGCCCTCGAGCAGGATGATCGGCATCGGATACGACTTCCCCGTCTGGATCAGGGTCAGCGCCTCGAAGAGCTCGTCCATGGTTCCGAACCCGCCGGGGAGCGCGGCGATCGCGTCCGAGTGGGTGAGGAACATCACCTTGCGGGTGAAGAAGTACTGGAAGTTGATCAGCTTCGGATCGGCGGCGATCACCTCGTTCGCGGTGGTCTCGAAGGGGAGCCGGATCCGGAGGCCGAAGCTCGACTCGTGTCCGGGACCTTCGTGACCGGCTTTCATGATGCCGTCGCCCGCACCGGTGATCGACATCCAGTCGACCTCGCCCATGAGCCTGCCGAACTCCCGGGCCGCGATGTAGTCGGGATGATCCTCGGGTGTCCGCGCGGAACCGAAGATCGAGATCTTCCGACGCAGGATCCAGGGTCGGAACACGCGGTAGGAATATCGCAGCTCCTTGAGCGCCGAATTGATCAGTTTCAATTCGCCGGTGTGGGAGTCGTCGCGGCCGAGTCGGAGGCTCGTGGCGATCATCTGCTCGATGAGCGAGCGACGTCGACCATTCGGAAGTTCGGAATACCGGGCGGCGAGGTCGCGGATCGCCTCGTCGCGGGCATGGGAGTCGGGATGGGGCTTTCGGCCTTCGGTCACGGCGCGGATTCCTCGGTGGGGGCGTTCGTCTCGTCGGGCGAGACGTCGGAAGTATCTTTCATCGGCTCGATGTCGGGGGGCGGCAACACCATCGGGAGGGGGGTCACCGAAATTTCCGGTTCGCCCGGCGTGCCGCCGACGTCGATCACGGCCAAGGTGCCCGAAACGGCGGAAACAAGGTCGCTGATTCCCGGCAGGGTTCCCCGGGGCACGAGTCGGACCGACCATTGCCAGTCGTCGAGACGGAGCCGGCCGTCGCCCGCGAGCACCAGGGCGTCGGATTCGAGGGTGACGTCGTCGAGCAGCACCTCGCCGCCATCGATCCAGAGATCCGCTCGGGCCGTCGCGAGATCCTCGGCGATCGGTGGCATCAACTGGCCGAGTTGCAGCAGGGCCACCGATCCACCGTCTGCGAGACGAGCATCCTGCACGAGGATCCGGCCGCTTCCGATCCGACTCTCCGGGGCGTCCATGAGACCCTCCAGATCGAGCCTCGCCGAGATTCGCCCGGGGAGTGGTCCTGCGGGTGGGCCCGGTTCGTCGACGTCGCGGGCGACGACCGCGAGATCGGCGTCGTGGAGTTGAAGTCCGAGCCGGTAGGCATCGCCCTCGAGATCGAAGCGGAACCGGCCCCGTACGAGCCCGCCGCCGATCGAGGCTTCCGTGATGTCGACGAGGACGCCGTCCGCCGCATCCCGCTCGCTCGCGGGGTCGAAGGTGCCGAGGAGCGCCACGCCGTCGACCGGTCGTCCTTCGACCAGCATGCTCGCGATGCGGGCGTCGAGGTCGAACTCGGTGGCGTGTCCGCGTTCGGCGACGAGGCCGAGACGCATCACGCCCGCGATCTTCGTGAGTCCCACGTCACCGACGAGCCCGTCGCCATCGACGAACCGCATCGCGCCGGACGCCCGGTAGTGCACGGGATCATCGTCCGTGGACCCGGTGGCGTCGGAACCCTCGTTCGCGTCGCTTCCGTACACCGCCTCGATGTCGCCGCTGACCCGGATCGCGCCGGTCGTCAACATCGACGGTCCCACGATGCTGGAGAACGGGGGGGTCAGGAATCCGATCTCGGGCACGCGGCTGTCCGGGGCATCGAGGCGGAATTCACCCTTGATCCTCGGTGCTTCGAAATCCGTGATGCCGAAGGTGAAGCGACAGGTGGTGTCGCGATCGCCGATCAGCTCGAGCGGGCCGATCCGGACCTGGTCGTCCTCGATGCCGACCACGCCACCGCGCCGAACCACGCCGCCGCCGCGCGTCTCCTCCGCACCGGGCGTCGCCTGGATCGTGAAGGTGGACGGCTGGAGTTCGGCCTGCACCGATCGGTCGCGACCGCTCGCGATCGAGAATCGTCCCTCGAATTCTCCTTCGGGGCGACGTTCCCGCCACCAGTCGGCGAAGCCCTCGCCGACCGCGAGGCGGAAGATCTCGTCGAGGGCCGGCGATTCGAACCGTCCCACCTCGACGAGTCCCTCGAGGTCGTGGTCGCCCGATTCCGGTGAAAGGCCGTATCCGCCGCCCAGCCGGATCGATCCATCGACCACGCCGTTCGTGGAGGATCGCATCGCGATGTCGTCGACGAGGATCACGTCGTCGCGGAAGCGAAGCCCGCCTCGGTCGAATTCGATGGAGGTGCGGCCGACTTCGGTGTCGATCGCGACGTTCCGCGGGCTCGCGTCGACCTTGATCGTCGAGACCCCTTCGGTCTCCAACCAGTCGATCCGGGCGTCGTACCTGCCCTCCGGTCGCCAGCGACTCCAGAGGCGTCTCGCCCGTGGGATCGAGGGATCGGGAATGAAATCGAGGAGATAGTCCTCGATGGCGAGTTTCTGAAGCCGGGCGTTTCCGGTGCCGAGTCGATCTTCGATCTCGTACCGACCGTTTGCGATGACGGTCCCCGTTCCGCGGCGCCCGTGGAAGGACCGGAGTTCCACGAGTTCGTCGTTCACGGACAGCACGGCGCTCACGTCGTCCAGTTCGAAGCCGCGCGGCCAGATCAGGTCGGCGTCCGGGGCGTCTCCATCGGTGTTCCGTCCGGGGCTGGCGCTGCCGTCGTCGAGCAGGATCGTGAAGTCGATGAAGGTGGAGCCGGTCTCGGTCGATCCGATTCGCCCGTGGTAGTCGAGGTCGCCTTCCAGTCCCATGTCGATGATGGGTTCGACGGCTTCCGATCGGCGTTCGCCGGGCCAGCCCGGAATCTCGTCCGCGGTCCGACCGTCGTCGACCCGGGGCGGGATGGAGGCGAGCAGGGTGGGATTCAGCGGATCGTTGGTGACCGTGAGTTCGAGGTCCGGGAGGACGTCCCGGCTTCCGCGTCCGTCCCTCGGCAGATCGATTCGACCGCTGAGACGCCCGCGTCCGCCGGCAGGCGTGGTGAGCGAGAGTCCGGGCGGTTCGAGAACGACCGCGAGGTCCTCGAGCCGGATCGCACCGTCGGACACATGGAGTGGGTACGGGAATCGATTGAAGATCGCACCGACGTCTTCGAGCCGGATGTCGCCTTCGACCGCCACGGGAATCCCGACCCCGCGCGGTCGATGGACCCGGAGCCGCATCCGACCGTGACCGCCGAGCGCGAACGGGCCGTCGGCGATGATCGTCTCGCAGCGATCGATCCGTTGATCGAGGCGGTCGACCTCTTCAAGGTCGTCTCGATCGAGGGCTTCGAAGCGGAGCGCCTTCGCCTCGGCGAGTGAAGCCCGCATCACGTCGATTCGTTCCTCGTCGACCAGAAGTCCGGCCGCCTGGAGGCGTTCGAACGCGGTCTGGTCGAAGAGCGTCCGGAGTCCGCGTTCGGTGGAATCCGGGAGGGCGTCGAGCAGGTGCTCGTCGAGGCCGATCCGATCCGACTGGAGCACGAGATCGACCGCGGCATCGTCGCCGGTTCCGAGGATCTCACCGGTCAGACGAAGCCGCCCGTCGTCGGGGCCGCGGCCGCTGAGGGAGACGATGCGGATCCGTTCGTCCTCGACGGTGAGTTGCGCGTCGACGTCCTTCAGCGGATAAAGGAACTTCTCGTACATGCCGCGCCCACCCGTGAGCCAGAGATCGGCGCTGGCGACGATCGAGTCGTCCCGGCTGATCGGCGTGCCCGGCTCGAGGGATCCCCGGGCGACCGTGGCGGTCGCGGTCAGGTTCCAGGCCTGGGCGGTGAGCAGCTCCAACGCCTCGGCGACGGGTCTCGGAAGATCCGCGACCGTGCGGCCGTCGTCGTCGGACTTGAAGTCGCGGAGCGACACGTCGATTCGAAACGGTGCCTCTTCGAGAAGTCTCATTCCCCAGGACGCGATCGGCTGGTCCGCCGTGGCTTGCTCCGCCGACTCGAGCCGGACCCGGATCTCGGTGCTGAGATCGACCGGGACGATGGCTTCGTCTCCACCACTCGCCACCACGCGACCGCGACTTCCCCGGACCAGGAGATTTCGTCCATCGAGATCGATCCGGCCCGAATCCAGGGTGACCCGCGGGAGCGGTGGGTTCTCATCGAGGATCCGGCCGTCCGCGAACCGAACCCACTCCGATTCCAGGTCGAGGCCCGGCGGAAGCGTGAGTGCGAGGTTCTCCACCTCGAGGGTCGCGGTCGGATCCTCCCCCGGCCGCCAGCCGACCGTCGCGGTGCGCAGCACGCCGTCGAGATCGAGTTCGGAGACGAAGGCGCGGGCCGACGCGGAGAGGGCGAGATCGACGCCGAGTTGAAGGTCCACGTCGTCGATTCTGAACTCGACGCCTCCGGTCTTCTCGTCGAGATGCCCCTTGGCGAGCGCCGTGGTCCGACCGTCCTCGATCGCCGCCAGCGTGAACGCCATTCGAGGATCGGCATCGTCGGGCGGATCGAGGATCGCGTTGAAGGCCGAGGTGCCGACGACCTCGTAGTTGGCGGACTCGGCGTCATCGGTCTCGAAGCCGCTTTCGATCTCGAGCCGCGCGATCTCGATCGTTCCAAGGCCGAGGCCACGGACCGTGCGATCCTCGTCCCGGTCGTCCTCCTCCTCGTCCTCGTCGTCGGTCTTCGGCGGTTCGAGCGACATGACGTTGATCTCGGCGGCGTCGTTCGCCCGTTCCGCGATCCGTACCAGCACCCGGTCGGCGTGGATCGATTCGAATTCGAGCGTGCCCGACAGCAACGGCAGCAGTCGGACCGACGCCGACAGATCGTCGATTCGCAGGACCTGGGCCGCATCACCCTTCCAGCCCGGCGCGTCGAGGGCGATGCTGCCGATCCGTACGTGCCGAAGACCTTCGACGTCGAGATTCTCGACCGTGACCTCGGCGCCGGTTCGACGATGGAGTTCGTCCTCGAGCAGCAGCGTGATGAGCGAGTTGCGAAGGAACGCGAGGCCGACCAGCACCACCGCGAAGGCGATCGCCAGCCGCGCGAAACGCCGCCGCCAGGGACGGGGGGTTCGGGGTCGAGGTGTGGTCGCGGCGTTGGCCATGATCTGAGTACGGTCCATTCGGTCCCCGGGATCGATCCCGGCGGAAATCCGGCTCCGAGCGGGGCCGGAACTGGTTTCGTCATTCTAATTCGATCCCGGCCCGCCGATCGGGATGCGGCCCATACACTTCGGCAATGACGCCTCCGAATCCTGATCCGGCTGAAATGGCCAACTCCGCGGGCATGCTTCTGTTCCTGCTGGTGGTGGTCGTGGTGGTCCTCCTCATTCCGCTCCTGGCGGCCCTCCGGATCCGAGGCCGGAGAAAGACCGGGGGTTCGAGGCGGCCCCGGGCCCGTTCGCCGCTGGATCCCTGGCGGGAAGGCGGCCGTCGACGCGGCCAGGCGAACATCGATTCCGACGTCGATTTCGACGGTCCGGACGCCGAAGGTGACGACTCATGAACGACTTCAACATGACCCCCGGAGTCCGGGCGTGACCGTCGTCGACCCACCCGCGAAGCGAATCGCGGTGATCGGGGCGACGAGCCGGGTCGGACGCGCGGTCGCCGCGATCTTCCTCGAACTCGGGTGGTCGCTCGAACTCACCGCCCGGGATCCGGATCGCATCGATCCGATGATCAGACGGCCCGGTGGATCCTCGCCGCATCCCGCGCGATGCCATGCGCTCGACCTCGCGGAGGCCGATGCGGTCGATCGCGTGGTCGATTCGATCGGTGGGGATGCGTTGGACGCGATCGTGGTGGCGGGATCCCCCTTCGACGAGACCCCACTGGCCGAGGCGACGGCGGAGGACTTCACCTTCCACGCGGCCGCCCAGCTCGCCGGACCGGCGCGACTGATCCAGGGGCTCCGGCCGGCCCTCGCCGCCGCCGCTTCGCCGGCGGTCCTTCTCTTCGGCGACATCCACGCGTGGTCGCGACCGCGGGCGCACGCGACGCCGTATCTGGTGGCGAAGGCGGGTGTGGAGGCGATGGTCGGGCTGTTGGCGGTCGAACTCGCGCCGGTGCGGGTCTTCGGCGTGTCGCCGGGCGTGGTGGGCTGGCCGGAGGACTGGCCGGAATCACGACGGAAGGCCTACCTCGAGCGAGTGCCGCTGGGGCGCGCCGGAACCTCGGAAGAGGCCGCGACGCTCGTCCGGTCGCTGCTCCTCGAGGCGACCTACTGCACCGGCGTCGTGATTCCCATCGACGGTGGGCGACACCTTCGGTGATCATCGCCTGGTGAGGTGCGAGTCGACGCGGTGGATGCCGGTGGATGCCGGAGATCATGCTCAGCCATCCGCGGAGATCAGGACCCGGCTCGATCCGGCGATCGTCCCAGTTCGACACGGGCTTCCATGACGCGAGGGTCGCCGGGCGCCGTGTCTTCGGCGATGCGAAGCCATGCCTCCGCGTCCTCCACGCGTCCCGCGGCGTCGAAGCAACGGGCGGCCTCGATGGCGGCCGGAAGATCTTCCGGGGCGCGGCGGGCCCGCGCGGCCCAGGCGTCGCCGGCATCGCCCGGACGGTCGAGGGCGAGCCATCCCGCGGCGAGTTCCTGCACCACGTCGCGACGCTCGCGAACCTCGGGGGGCAGGGCCACCAGCGACTCGACGGCGAGGCGGACCCGGCCGGCACGCCGGAGCAGGGCGGCGCGTCGAATCCTGATGCCTGGTTCGTCCGGGGCGAGCCGGACCGCGGCGTCGAGCCGCTCGAACGCGGTCTCTGAATCGCCGCTGCGAAAACTGGTCTCCGCAAGCGCCGCGAGCACGAACGCGTCGTCGGGTCGAGTGATCGCGAGTGATTCGAGGATCCCGGCCGCCGCTTCCGGGCGGTCCGCGCGGAGGAGGGCCAGGCCCAGGTAGAGCCGGGCGATCGGATCTTCCGATCCGGCTCGCCGATACGCCTCGATCGCCGCGTCGAGCCGGCCTGCGCCCTCGAGGGCCAGTCCGAGGTTCCGACGCGTCTCGGCATCGACTCGTCCGCCGTCCTCCGCCCGCTTCAGGGCGTTCGCCGCATCCGCCGCGATCGCCGCCGCCGCCGTCTCACCGAAGGCTTCGCGGATCTCGCCGCTCCGCAGGAGCAGGGCCCGGCCGAGGGCGGCGTCGACCACCGGATCGTCGGGAAGTCGGCTCGAGAGCGATCGAGCGATGGTTTCGGCGTTGTCGGCCCGTCCGGCGGCCAGCCAACGCTCGATCGCGTCGAGCGAGGCGTCCCGATCGGCCGCGGAGATGGTCGTTCCGGCCGGTGTCGGCGGGGAGGAGGGCGCCGTGTCGCCACCGCAGGCGGACATCAGCAGCACGACCACGATCATCGGGGCGGTCAAGAACCGACGAAGTCGGGCCTGATCGGCCCAGCAGGGGCGTGGGGATTCGTAGACTGTCGGAATCATGGAAGAACCAAGAACCCAGGGTGAGGCCCCGACCTCGGCCGGAACGCTCGCCAAATCGTACTCGCCCGCGGCCTCCGAGCCCGAGGTCCGGGAGGCCTGGGCGCGGTATCGCGACTTCCACGCCGAACCCGCCGAGGCCGGCGCATCCGTCGAGGACGCGTTCGCGGTGCTCATCCCGCCGCCGAACGTGACCGCGGCGCTCCACCTCGGACATGCGTTCAACAACACGCTTCAGGACGTGCTGGTCCGCTACCACCGGATGAAGGGCGACCGGACGCTCTGGATGCCCGGCACCGATCACGCCGGCATCGCCACCCAGACCGTGGTCGAGAAGCGACTGCTCCGGCAGGGGAAGCGTCGAACCGACTTCAGTCGCTCGGCGTTCATCGAACAGGTCCAGGCGTGGAAGGACGAGTACGAGACCACGATTCTCGGCCAGCTGTCGGAGATGGGTTGCTCGTGCGATTTCGATCGCACCCGGTTCACCATGGATCCGGTCTGTGCGGATGCGGTGCGGGAGGCGTTCTTCAGGCTCTTCGACGACGGCCTCGTCTATCGCGGCAAGCGACTGGTCAACTGGGATCCCGCGACCCGGACGGCGCTGGCCGACGACGAGGTCGAGATGCGCGACGTGCCCGGTCACATGTGGTACCTGCGGTATCCGCTCGCCGATGGCGACGGCTTCGTCACCGTCGCGACCACGCGCCCCGAGACCATGCTGGGCGACACCGCGATCGCGATCAATCCGCGGGATCCCCGCGCCGCCGGACTCCGCGGACGTTCGGTCCGGGTGCCGATCACGGATCGACTGGTTCCGATCGTGGAGGACGACTACGTGGTCCTTCCCACCGCGGTCGCGGAGGAGCTCGGTCTCGGCCCCGAGGCGATCAACGACCCCAAGGCGGCGCTCGCGACCGGCTTCCTGAAGGTGACGCCCGCGCACGATCCCAACGACTGGGAGATCGGCCTCCGGCACGAGCTTCCGGTGGTCAACGTCATGGCTCCGGACGGTTCGATCTCCACGGAGCACGGCTGGTCCGACGGGGTGACCGAGGAGGCCCGCGGCTTCGTCGGGATGAGCCGCGAGGACGCCCGCACCGCGATCGTCGCCTGGTTCGAGGCACGCGGCCTGCTCGAGTCGGTCCGCGATCACGATCACGCGGTCGGTCACAGTTATCGAAGCCACGTTCCGATCGAGCCCTACCTCTCGGACCAGTGGTACGTCCGGGTGACCGACGACCGGCTCGCGGGGAGCGCGCTGCGCTCGATGGATCCCGACCAGCGCGGGGACGAGGACGCGGGCGCGACCGCCGACGCGCCGGCGATGTCCGGTGACGGCGGACTCCGTTTCTTCCCCGATCGCTACGCGAAGACCTTCCGCAACTGGCACGAGAACATCCGGGACTGGTGCATCTCCCGGCAGCTCTGGTGGGGACATCGGATCCCGGTCTGGTCCCGGGTGGTCGCCGCCGAGGAGGCCGACGCCGCGATCCTGGAGGCCGCCCGTGACGCGGGTGACGAGATGCTCGCGACCGAAAGCGACTGGACCGCGCGGGGATGCGCCCACCGGGTGCGGATGCTCGGCGACGGCACCATCGAGGAGACGGTCTGCGTGCCTCGACCCGCGACGCTCGATGGCCACGCGGACGCCGTGGTGAACGCGCTCGAGGCGGACGGATTCGAACAGGATCCGGACGTGCTCGACACCTGGTTCTCGAGCGCCCTCTGGCCCCTGTCCACGCTGGGCTGGCCCGAGCCCGCGGCGCACGCGGACGCGATCCCCGAAGGCGACCGTCTGCTCGAGACCTTCAATCCCAGTTCGGTGCTCTGCACCGCGCGGGAGATCATCACGCTTTGGGTCAGCCGGATGGTGATGTTCAACCGCTACTTCGAGGCGGAACTCCCGTTCCGTCACGTCTTCATCCACGCGATGATCCAGGACGGTCACGGACAGAAGATGTCCAAGAGCCTCGGCAACGGGGTGGATCCGCGCGACATCATCGAGAGCCACGGAGCCGACGCGATGCGGTTCACGCTCGCCCAGCTCTCGACCGGCAGTCAGGACGTCCGGATGCCGGTCGACATGGTCTGCCCGCACACCGGCGAGACCTTCACCCCCGCGTTCGTGCGGAACGCGGCCGGCTACCAGGTCTCCGCGCCGGTCCAGAAGTCGCCGAAGGATCCGTCGCTGGAGATGGTCACCTCCTACGGCGTGGCCACCGGCGAGGTCGAACCCGGCGACGACCGTCCGCTCGCGCGGAACACCTCCAGTCGATTCGACGCCGGGCGGAACTTCTGCAACAAGCTGTGGAACGCGGTCCGGTTCGGACTCTCCAATCTCGAGACGCCGGCGGAAGCCGGTGGCGACGCGGCGCCGTCGCTGGTCGATCGCTGGATCGTCTCGCGGGTGCACCGGACCGAACGCCTGGTCGCGGAGTCGATCGACGGCTACCAGTTCAATCCGTACGTCGAGGCGATGTACGACCTCGTCTGGCGGGACTTCTGCGACTGGTATCTGGAGGCGGTGAAGCCGACGGTGCGAGGTGATCTCGGACAGCAGCGACATCTGCACGCGGTGCTCGACTCGATTCTCCGCATGCTCCAGCCGGTCTGCCCGTTCCTCACCGAGACGCTCTGGCCTCATCTCCATCGCCTCGAGGGGATCCGGGGCGACGACGGTTCGACCGGCATCGACGGACTTTCGTTGCCGGCCGCGGATCGGTGCGCCATCGCGGCGTGGCCCGAGATCGCGGAATCCGTCCACGATCCGGACGCGGAGGCGGCGTTCGAGCGGGTGCAGGCGCTGGTCTCGGCGATCCGGAACCTCCGCGGCGAGCGTCAGGTGAAGCCGAAGCGAAGAATCACGCTCCATGCGTCGGCTTCCGTGCTGGCCCTGATCGAGGAGGCGGGGGGCGTGGTCGAGACGCTCGCCGGGCTCGCCGAAGTCGGGCCTCGCGAGGCGGCGCCGGATGGTGCGATCCCGCTTCCCTTCGAAGGCGACCAACTGTTGATCTCCGACCTGCTCGACGCGGTGGACGTCGAAGGCGAGCGGAAGCGACTCCAGAAGACCATCGACGGCAAGCGAAAGCAGGTCGCCGGTTTCAAGGGCAAGCTCGGCAACGAGGGTTACGTGAACAACGCCAAGCCGGAGATGGTCGAAGAGACCCGTCGCAAGCTGGTCGAGGCGGAGGCGGATCTCGCCGCCGCCGAGGCGGGGATGGCGGCGCTCGCATCGACCTGAGTCGACCTGAGCCCGCCTGTACGGCCGGATCAGGCGGGCCGTCGTCGGGGCGGGAGGGGCGCGATCGAGACCTCGTCCCGATCGAATCGTTCCCGGCAGGGCCCCCAGCGGCTAGACTTCGTCTTGATGATTTGCGACACCGACCAGAGATGCGACACCCGAAAGCGTCGGTCCGCCCCCGCGGCGCCGGTCTGGTCGGGCGTGCTCGTGATGGTGTTGATGAGCGTGGGATTCACCGCGTGTGACGCGGATCCTGACGCGGTCCCTCGGCCCGCGGCCAGGGCCGGGATCGACGCGGATCAGCCGAGCCCCGGCTCGAACCCGCCGGTTCCGGAAGCCGATCCTTCGACCTTCGAAGCGACCTCGACCGCCGAGCCGTGGTCGTTCGGCGGTTATGAGGGCGAACTGGTCACCACCCCGACCCATCTGCTGCATCTCACGCTCCCCGAAGGACGCCTTCGCACGGCGATGCCGGTCTTCACCGGAACCGCGTTGCTCCACTACCGGACGATGTTGTCGGCCGACGCCGACGCCGAACCGCTCGACGCCCCGACGGAGCGGATGAGCACCTTCGTGTTCGGGACCCGCCCCGAATGGGCGGCCTGGACCAAGTGGCGGCTTCGCCGTGGCGCCAGTCTCTATCTGGGCATCGAGCGCGGTGGCTACACGATCGACGCCGAAAGCGTGATCTGGGACATCGGTCGGTACGACACGCTCTGCATGCTCGCCCACGAGGGCTGGCATCAGTACACCCAGAGCGTCTTCCGGCATCCGTTGCCGGCGTTCCTCGAGGAAGGCCTCGCCGCCTACGCGGAGGGGCACCGGTTCCGCCGCAGCGACACCGCGCCGGTCTTCATGCCGTGGCGGAATCTCGAGCGGTACGGCCAGCTTCGTTCGGCGCGGTATCGGAACCGGCTCATCGATCTCGACGACCTCATCGCCCGACCGCCCCAGTACTTCGTGGCGGGAAGCGAGCGCGGCCTCCTGACCTACTACGCGCAGCTCTGGGCGCTCGTGCACTATCTGGTCGAAGGACGCGAAGGCCGCTACCGGGACGGACTGGTGAAGCTCGTCGGCGATGCGGTGGACGGGCACATCACCTCGTCGATCTACGACGCGGATCGCCGGGCCGGAATCCTCGGTCGAACCCTCGGACCGAACACCGGACGCGACATCATCGCGACCTACTTCGACGAGGACTACGCGGGATTCAAGGCCGGTTACGAAGCCTTCATCGATCGCGTCGTCGCGTCCGGCAACGGCACGCGGATCTGGCAGGGACGCTCACCCATCGAGTGACGCGGCCGGTCCGAGGTGTCGAACCAGGAAATCGGTCTCGCGTGATTTCGCCTCGTTCGTGCATCGGCCGAAGCCGAGATGTTCGTGCGGAGCGCCGGTCGTTTCGAAGGCCAGCAGTTCGACCGACTCGGGCCGGTCGGCCCGGTCCCGCAGGGCTTCGAGGAAACGGGCCTGACCATCGAATCGGACCCAGGCATCGGCCTTGGAATGGACCGCGAGCACCGGAATCTCCCGCCAGCGGTCGAGGTGGGTCATCGGATCCAGTCTCGCCGTCGCTTCGTGATCGAAGAACTGTCGCTGGTGCTGGGCCGACCAGTCGCCGCTCGTCGCCTCGAGCACCGCCGCCCGAAACCGGTGGGGCCGGCACAGGCGTGCGATCGCCACCATGCCGCCCATGGACATCCCGCCGATCGCGGCTCGATCGAGGTCGAAGCCGAGGCCGCCGAGACTCCGGAGGATCTCGTCGATCTCGTCGATCGCCTGTTCGATGTGATCGAGGATCCGCTCGGGTTCCTGGTCCTCGGGGGTGCCACGTTCTCCATGGCCGGGGAGGTCGATCGCGCAGGCGCCGATGCCGGCCCGCGCGAGTCGCAGGTACCGGCCGGGGTCGAGCTCCTTGGTCGCCGTCCGGCCGTGCATCCAGAGCAGGAAGGGAATGCGGTCGCCACCACCGAGGGGGGCGGATTCGGGTCGGACCACGAGGCTGGGGACGTCCGCGCCCAGCCGACGGGTCTCGGAGATGGCCTGGAGGCTGCTCGGAAGTCGTGCATCGAGATCGGGCATGGCGGGAGAGCCTAGTCGCTTCGGATCGACCCCACTGGTGGTCGAGGCGGATTCACGGGATACTGTTCGAATGATCAAGATCATCGGCGGCGAATACCGGTCCCGCATCCTCGAAGGCCCGCCTGATGCGTCGACGACCCGACCCATCACCGCCCGGGTCAAGGAAGCGGTGTTCAATCTCCTTCGGGGGTGGTGCGACGATGCGGTCGTGCTCGATCTCTTCGCGGGGGTCGGCGCGATCGGACTCGAAGCGGTCAGTCGCGGCGCCCGCGAGGTCGTGCTGGTCGAATTGAACACGCGGATCGCGTCGATCCTCGAGTTCAACGTCGGCGAGCTCGGATGCCGCGACCGGGCCACCGTGGTGCGGGCGGACGCGCTCGGGCCGGCGGCGCTGGCCCAGGCGCCGCGCGACTGCGACCTCGTCTTCCTCGATCCGCCGTACGCCCTTTGGGACGAGGAGGCCTCGAGGGAACGCCTGCTCGACCTGGTCGCCCGTTGCCGGGCCAACATGAAGGACGCGTCGTTCCTCGTGCTGCGGACGCCCACCGACGTTCCAGCGGACTTCCCCGGCGTCCCCGGCTTCGATGGTCCCGAGACGCACCCCTACGCCGAGGACATGTACGTCCATCTCTTCGCGCCGACGCGCGACGATGACGCCGCGGACGCCTGAAGCGTCGATCGCTCGGCCTGGGGGCTGGGGTGATCGTCGGTCCGAGGCGCGGGAAATCCGGTAGGGTCCGAGGCATGAGCAACCCCATCGCCACCGGCCTCCTGATGTCCCTCCTCGCCTCGGCCGCCTCCGGCCAGTCCGACGAGACGTCCCGCGAAACCCGGATGCCCTCGGCGATCGGGGCTGAAACGACGGGGCCGACGCCTCCCCCCGAAATCGATGCGCCTGCGGTCGAATCCGCGGACGTCGACGCCGCGGTCCTCGCGTCCGTCGCCTTCCTGCTGGAGCGACAGGAAGGACCGACCAAGGCGGAGTGGCCGTATCAGGGCGTCTACCGGGTCGCGGCGACCGACGACGATCCCGACTCGCTGATCGAGGGACGGGGACGGCGGCGAAGCGTGATTCCCATCGGTTACCGAGTGGGTGGAACCTCCATCGTGGGAGACGCCCTGCTGCGGGTCCCGGGATGCGACGAGGATGCGGATCGCCGCGAAGCCCTCGAACGCGCCCGTCGGTTCGTGGTCGATTCGACCGGACATCCGAACATGAATCCGGACTACGGCGGTGGCTACGACGTTCGCGGCTGGGGCTACATCTACGGCGGCGACTTCCTGCTCTCGATGCGGGAACGCGGCTTCGTTCCCGAGGACGCCGCCGCGGATCACGACGCCGCGATCCGCTTCTACCTCGACGGACTCGCGGCGATCGAGATCCCGAAGGTCGGCGGCTGGAACTACGCTCGACGCGGCCCGCTGGCGGCACCGAGCGGCACCAGTCCCTTCATGACGCCGCCGGGCATCCAGGTCCTGGTCGAAGCGGAACGCCAGGGTTTTCCGGTGAAGGCGGGCATGCGGGATCGGGCGATGAAGGCGATCGACCTCACCATCGGCGAGGACGGCGTCGTCGCCTATTCGGCGCAGCGGAAGACGCGTGAGTCGCCGGAGATGATTCCGGGCGCGATGGGGCGGATGCTCGCGGTCGAGACGGTTCGTCACGACGCGGGCGTCGAGAACGAGGAGTCGATCCGCAAGGCGCTCGCGGCGTTCGTCACGCACTGGGACGAACTCCTCAAGCGGAAGCAGAAGACCGGAACCCACGTCGCGCCCTACGGCGTCGCCCCGTACTACTTCTTCTACGCCCACGGATACGCGGCGGAAGCGATCGAGCGGCTGCCCGTGGCGGAACGCGCCGCTTGGCGGGATCGGCTGCACCGCCTGCTGATGTCGGTCCGGGACGATGACGGCACCTGGAACGACCGGGTCTTTCCGAGAAGCGCGGCCTACGGCACGGCGGTGACCGTGCTGGCCTTCACCGAGCCCGCGTACGCGGCGCGGCCGCGGGCCGTGGTACCGCCGCCGGCAGTCGTCGAGGCGGTCGACGAGGGTACGAAGGCGGCGCCCGCGAACGAAGGACGATGACGTCCGGTCCCCGAGGAGTCGAACCCATGCGATGCGCACTCATCATTCCCGCGGCCGGCGCGAGTCGCCGATTCGGCGAAGGGGACAAGCTCGGCCAGGACTTCGGTGGCCGACCGTTGCTCCTCCGATCGATCGAACCGTTCACCAAGCGGGACGACGTCGACGCGGTGATCGTCGCGGGTCCGCCCGAGGATCTCGACGCGTTCCGGGACCGGTACGGATCGCAGCTCGGTTTTCTCGGCGGCACGGTGGTCGCGGGGGGGCGTCTCGAACGGTGGGAGACGGTGCGGAATGCGCTTGAAGCCGTTCCCGAAGGGTGCACCCACGTGGCGATCCACGACGCGGCCCGGCCGCTGGTCGACGAGGCGCTCATCGGTCGGGTGTTCGAGGCCGCGACGTGTTTCGACGCGGTGGTCCCCGGGGTGCCGGTCCGCGACACGCTCAAACGCGGTGATCACGAGGTGGTCGAAGGCGCGGCGCGGGACGCGACGGTCGATTCGATCCTCGGGATCGGCGAAGACGAGGCGTCGCCCGACCTCGATCATCAGATCGCCGCGCGAAGGATCGTCGGCACCGTGGATCGCACCGATCTGTGGCGGATGCAGACGCCGCAGGTGTTCACGGTCGATCTGATCCGACGCGCCTACGCGCAGGCGGACCTCGAAGGCGCGACCGACGACGCGATGCTGGTCGAGCGACTCGGGGAACCGGTGATGATCGTCGAGGGCAGCGAACGCAATCTCAAGGTCACGACCGCCGAGGATCTGGTCGTCGCTCGAGCCATCGCGGGGGCGGGATCGTCGACCTCCCGGCCCGCCCACAAGCGGTTCTGAATACCCCGGCTCAGTCCGGGCGTCGGCCTTCGACGGTGAGCGTCGCCCGGGTCCGGGTCGGCGACGCGTCCGGATCGGCGATCGGGCAGGAACCGCAGCGCGGCGCAGCCGACTTGTAGGGGATCAACGGCCGGATCACCAGCACCACCGCGGTGAGGGCGAGGATGGTCACGATCCAGAATTGCCAGTCGTCGATGGGCATCGATGGACTCCCGGTCAGGCGCTTCCACTCATCGCGTTCACCGTCGCGAAGACCACGGCGGCGACGATCCATGCCAGCCCGGTCATCCAGGCGAATTGAAGGGCCGGCCACTTCCAGCTGCCCGTCTCCCGACGGGTGACCGCGAGGGTCGGCAGGCACTGCATCGCCAGCACGAAGAAGACGAGCATCGACGCGGCGGTCGCGGTGTTGAAGAGCACGCTTCCGTCGGGGCGGCGGGCGTCCCGCACCAGCTGGAGGACGCTCTCCTCGTCGTCGACGTCGTCGCCACCACCCTGCAGCACGGCCAGGCTCGACACGAACACCTCGCGGGCGAGGAAACTCGTGAGGATGCCGACCGTCAGCGTGCGGTCGGCGCCGAGGGGGGCGAACAGCGGTTGGGCGAAGTCGCCGATCCGTCCCGCGAAGGAGCCGGCCTGCTGGGCCTCGAGCTCGAGCGAGTCGGCCTGTGCTTCGAGATTCTCCGCATCCGCCGGTGCGACGTCGGCGATCTCCACGGCCTGGGTCCGCAGCGCGATCGCGGCGTCGGGGGTGTCGGCCTTGGGATAGGCGCTGAGCCACCACATCACGATCACGATGCCGAGGATCACGGTGCCCGCGTTCTTGATGAACACCAGTCCGCGGTCCCAGCTGACCAGGAGGGCCGCGATGATGCTCGGTCGTCGATACTCCGGGAGTTCGAGGACCATCGGTCGCGAGCGTCCGGGAAGGATCGTCCGGCGGGCGAGGAGCGCGGAAAGCAGCGCGGCCGCGGCACCGAGCAGATAGCAGCCGGCGAACGCGAAGCCCGCGAGCCACGGCGAACCGTCGAAGAGCAGTCCGATCAGCAGCACGTAGACCGGGAGCCGGGCCGTGCAGCTCATGAAGGGGGCGACCAGGATCGTCGCGAGTCGGTCGTCCCGATCGGGCACCAGCCGGGCGGACATGATTCCGGGGAGGGCGCAGGCGTGGCTCGACAGCATCGGGACGAACGCCTGGCCCGGAAGGCCGAACCGGCACATCACGCGGTCCATCACGAACGCGGCCCGAGCCAGATAGCCGGTGTCCTCGAGCAGGGCGAGCAGGAAGAAGAGGATCAGGATCTGCGGCAGGAAGACGACGGTGCCGGCGACGCCGCCGATGATCCCGTCGACCACCAGGTCACGAATCGCGCCTTCGGGGATGACCGCGGCGGCGAGTCCGCCGAACTTCTCGAAGAGCACGTCGATGAGGTCCATCGGAATGCCGGCGAGCGAGAAGATGGTCCAGAAGAGCCCGCCCATCACCGCGACGAAGACCGCGAGTCCGATGATCGGGTGCGTGAAGGCCTTGTCGAGGCGATCGTAGACGCTGTCTCGCGAGGACCCGACCGCATCGCGGCCACCCATGCTCTCCGCGATCGCTTCGTCGATCCACGCCTTGCGTTCCGCGTTGGAGAGGTCGGGCCGGGGTAGCGCGGCCCGTCCCGGGGTCGCCTCCCGGAGGGCGGTGACCAGGTCGTCGATGCCGCGTCCGGTCCGGCCGCTCACTGCGACGACGGGGACGCCCATCTTCTCCGCGAGTTTCTTCGCGTCGAAGGAGATTCCGCGTCGGGCCGCGACGTCGGCGAAGTTCAGGGCGATGACGGTGGGAAGCCTTCGGCCGATCGCCGCGATCGCGAGGGCGAGGCCGCGGGCCGGCGCCGTCGCGTCGATCACGATGAGGATCGCGTCCGGCGTCTGGTCGAGCCGGCCGTCGAGACAGTCCCGGCACATCCGGCTTTCCGGGAGATCGAGGTCCATCCCGTAGATCCCCGGGAGGTCCACGATCTCGAGGGGCGGGGTGCTTCGACCGCATCGCCCGATACGGATCTCCGCGGTCGAGCCCGGGTAGTTCGCGGTCTGGGCCCGGAGGCCGCAGAGCCGGTTGAAGAGGGTGGTCTTGCCGGTGTTGGGATTACCGACCAGCGCGACCTGTCTCGGTTGCGGGGCCGCGGCGTCCTCCGATGCGTGCTGATCTTGATCGGATTCGGACATGGGGTCGAGGTTGGGGAGGGCGGATGGTCGGGATCGGCGACGAACCACCGAGGTGGTCGGCAGGACGCCGGGACGGCGATTCGTGCTATGCGGAGACGGTGACGGTCGCCGTGATCCGGGCGGCGACTTCGCGTCCCACCCCGAGGCGGGTGGAACCGGTTCTCAGGATGCAGGGCGAGCCCACCTTGCAGATCTCGACCTCGCAGCCGTGATCGACGCCCATGGCCTCCAGCATCGACCGGTCACCGGCATCGAGTTCATCGATGTGGATCGTGGCGCGGCATCCGCTCGGGCAGCGGGTGAGCGGTGTCCGGGACGAATCGGCGGCGGTGGGGGTTGCTGTGATCAAGGGAGTTCTTCCTCACGGATCGTAGCACGATCCTGAGTCTCATTCTCAGTGCGGTCGAGGCAGGGCAGAATGACGATAACTTTATCGTCATAACAGAAGCCTACCTCCCCCGAGGGCGGGGGTCCACCTCAGGTCGTGTAATCGGCGTTGATTCGCACGTAGTCGGCGGTGAGGTCGCAGGTCAGGTGGTTTTCCCGAGCGTCGCCGGCGTTGAGATCGATGCGGATGTGGACGCGTTCGGCGCTGAAGGCCCTCGCGGCGGCATCTTCATGATCCTCCACCGGGCCGCCGCCGGCGAAGAGCGGTACCAGGTTCGCCTCCACCCGGATCTCCTCCGGTTTGAACTCCGCCGTGGTGCGCCCGATCGCGGCGATGATCCGGCCCCAGTTGGGATCGCCGCCGGCCACCGCGGTGCGAACCAGAAGACTGCTTCCCACGGTGCGGGCGACTTCCCGTGCTTGCGCCGCGGTCGCCGCGGACGTGACTTCGACTTCGAGCACCCGGCTCGCGCCTTCGCCGTCGGCGACGATCATGCGTGCGAGGTCGAGGCAGACGGCGTGGACCGCTTCGACGAGATCGGTCGGCTCCGCCGCGACGCCGGCGGCGCCACTCGCGAGCGCGAACACCGAATCGTTGGTCGAGGTGTCGCCGTCGACGCTCACCCGATTGAAGGACCGGTCGGCCGATTCTCGAAGCAGCGTCGCAAGGACCGCCGGCTCGATCTCGGCATCGGTCAGCACCAGTCCGATCATGGTCGCCATGTCGGGATGGATCATTCCCGAGCCCTTCGCGACGCCGACGATCCGGATGACCCCGCCGTTCGCCGCGGCCACGGTTCGTTCGACCGCCTTCGGCGCGGAGTCGGTGGTCATGATCGCGCGGGCCGTCGCCTCGACGCGATCGGATCGCGTCTCCTCCGCGAGGCGTGGGATCGCGGCGACCATCGACTCGATGGGCAGTGGTCGGCCGATGACGCCCGTGGAGTTCACGAGCACCTGTTCGACCGGGCATTCGATGGCGGCCGCCACGCAACGCACGCTCGTCGCCGCGTCGAGGTCACCACGCTCGCCCGTCGCGGCGTTCGCACAGCCGGCGTTGAGCAGCACGGCCCGGGCCACGCCACCGCTCGCCGCGAGGTGTCGGCGGGTTCGGGTGACGGGGGCCGCGGCGAATCGATTGCGGGTGAGGACGCCCGCGGCGGCGCAGGGTCGGTCCGCCAGCAGCAGCAGCAGGTCGTCGCCCGCGCCGGTCCGGATCCCGACCTTCGCGGTCGCCGCGGAGAACCCGGTCGGCAGACGGGACGGCAGCGTGATGTCGGCGCGCCGGTGAGGGGTCGGCATGGTGACCTCCGTTCAGGATGCTTCGGGCCAGGTGGTGCGCACCATGGCGATCTCGTCGCAGTCGTGCTTCTTCGGACAGCGGGCGCAATCCTTCAGGATCTTCTCGGGCAGGCCGTTGACGCTGACCGTGCGGAACTTCAGGCGTTCGAAGAACCGCGGGACCCGCGTCAGCACGAAGACCCGTTCGATCCGGAGATCCTCCGCGATCTTCGCGAGATGCTCGATCAGTCGACTGCCCACGCCGCCACCGTGGCAGGACGGATCCACGCCGACCGACCGGATCTCGGCGAGGGTGGGGGTGTAGAGCCAGAGCGCACCGCATCCCACCACCCGGTCGTCCTCGGTCGCGACCGCGAACTCCCCGATCGACTGCAGGATCTCCTCTTCGCTTCGCGGGAGGTTCTCGCCGGCGTCCGCCCAGAGATCGACGAGTCGCTTGATCTCCGCGAGGTCCGCGACCGTGGCCTTCCGGACGTCGATCTCACCGAGCGGACGTTCCCGTGCGTCGGGCGTCTTCAATCGCGCGAGTCGAGTCGTGATCTGCTCGAACGCGGTGCCGCCCACCGCGTTCCGTTTGGCGATCGCGGCGTCGACGGTGAGGTCGACGAAGACCGTCTCGTCGGCGGCGGGGGCGTGGTTCCGGATCTCCGCGATGGACAGATCCTCGAGCGGCAGTCCGCGTTCGATCGCCTCGGCGACCAGTCGGCCCACCTGATGATGGGCGTCCCGGAAGGGAACGCCCCGGGCGACGAGGTGGTCGGCGAGCTCGGTCGCGTTGGCGAAGTCGCCGATCGCGGCGGCCCGCGCCTCGACGCGTCGGACCACGATCCCCTCGAGCAGGGGCGGCAGCACGCGGAGGCAGATGGAGAGTTCGTCCATCGCGTCGAACAGCGGGACCTTGTCCTCCTGCATGTCCTTGTTGTACGCCAGCGGCAGCGCCTTCATGGTGGTCATCACGCCCACCAGCCGGCCGACCTGCATGCCGCACTTCCCCCGGACGAGTTCGAGCGCGTCGGGGTTCTTCTTCTGCGGCATGATCGAGGAACCCGAGCAGAGCCCGTCGGGAAGTTCGATCAGTCGCGCTTCGCCCGAGCTGTAGAAGACGAGGTCCTCGGCGAATCGGGAGAGATGGATCGACGTCTGGGCGATCGCGGAAAGGGACTCCATGACGAAGTCGCGGTCGCTGACCGCGTCGAGGCTGTTGCCGGAGGCGGATCGGAAGCCGAGGTCGACCGCGAGCGCCTCGCGATCGATGGTGTAGGCGGTGCCCGCGAGTGCCGCGCAGCCCAGCGGGCAGACCGCGGCCCGGATCCGGGCGTCCGCGAGTCGGCCGAGGTCCCGCCGCAGCATCTCGACGTAGGCGAGGCACCAGTGGGCGAAGAGCACGGGCTGGGCCCGCTGGAGATGGGTGTATCCGGGGAAGACCGTCTCGCGTTCGCGATGGGCGAGGTCGACGAGACCGGTGATCACCGCCTGGATCTCGCCGATCCGCGCATCGAGCGCGGTCATCGTCCAGAGTCGGAGATCGGTCGCCACCTGGTCGTTCCGGCTTCGGCCGGTGTGCAGTTTCTTTCCGAGGTCGCCGATCCGTTCGACGAGGTTCCGTTCGACGAATGAGTGGACGTCCTCGTCGTCCGCGTCGCGGAGGATCGCGGGATCGGTCGCGACGGCCTGGTGCAACGACTCGAGGGCGGATTCGAGGCGACGAAGTTCGTCCGCGTCGACGACGCCCGCGCGTTCCAACGCCCTGGCCCAGGCGGCGGATCCCGCGATTTCCTCTGGAAAGAGCCGGCGATCGAAGGGCAGCGAGTCGTTGAACCGCTTGAACAGGTCGTGCACCCGTCCACTGAATCGTCCGCTCCAGACCGCGTCCGGCACGACGGCCTCGTCGGTGGAGGCGCTCATGATCCGGCACCCTCGGTGGCCGCCTCCGCGGTCTCCGCCCCGCTCGCGGACTGCATCGCCGCGATCCGGCTGGGGAGCGAGAAGAGTCGGATGAACCCTTCCGCATGCGACTGGTCGTAGACCTCGTCGGCGCCGAAGGTCGCGAACGACTCGGAATAGAGCGAGTTCGGACTCCGTCGTCGGGTGGTGACCGCGGTCCCCTTCGACAGCCGGACCTCGACCTCGCCGTCGAGTCGCCCGGCGATCGACGCGAAGGACGCCATCATCGCCTCGCGGGCGGGCGTCCACCACTGGCCGTCGTAGACGAGATCGCTGAAGTCGTGGGCGAGCCGCTCCCGGAGTCGCAGGGTGCGTCGATCGAGGACCAGTTCCTCGAGCCCGCGCAGGGCCTCCATCAGGATCGTGCCACCCGGAGTCTCGTAGCAGCCGCGGCTCTTCATGCCCACCAGGCGATTCTCGACGATGTCGATCCGGCCGACCCCGTGCTCGCCGCCGCGTCGGTTGAGTTCGGTGAGCAGTTCGACCGCGCCGAGCGGCTCGCCGTCGAGGGTGACCGGACGGCCGGCCTCGAATCGGATCGTCACGACCCCCGGCGCGTCGGGCGCATGAAGCGGATCGACGGTCCGGGTCCACATGTCGTCGGGCGGCGGGTTCCACGGATCCTCGAGCTCGCCGCCTTCGTGGCTGATGTGCCAGATGTTGTCGTCCCGCGAGTAGATCTTCTCCAGACTCGCGCTGCAGGCGATCCCACGGGCCGCGAGGTACTGGAGGGCCTCTTCGCGACTTCGAATCTCCCAGTGCCGCCACGGCGCGATGATCTCGAGCTCGGGGGCGAGGGCCGCGAACGTGCTCTCGAACCGGACCTGGTCGTTTCCCTTTCCGGTGCAGCCGTGGCACACCGCGTCGCAGCCCATCCGACGGGCGTAGTCGACCTGCGCCTTCGCGATGATCGGTCGGGCGATGGAGGTGCCGAGCAGGTACCGCCCCTCGTACACCGCGCCGCTGATCGCCATCGGGAAGGCGTATTCCTCGAGGAAGGTCCGGGTCAGGTCGGCGACCTCGCAGTGCACGGCGCCGCTGGCGATCGCCTTCTCCTCGATGCCGACGAGTTCGGCGGGATCCTGCCCGACGTCGCCGACGATCGCGTGGACTTCGCAGCCGGGATGGTGTTCGAGGAGCCAGGGGATCATGACGCTGGTGTCGAGTCCGCCGGAGTAGGCGAGGGCGATCTTCTTGGGAGCGTGGGTCATCAGGGTCCTTCGGGAGAGCGGGTTCGGGGGAGGGCGTGGTCGCGGTCGGAATCGATCAGGCGAGTCGGGCGACGAACCAGGCGTTCTGGGCGTGGAGGCGGTTCTCGGCCTGGTCGAAGACGACTGAACGCGGACCGTCGATGACGCGATCGACGACCTCCTCGCCGCGGTGCGCGGGCAGGCAGTGCATGAAGACGGCCTCGGGGCCGGCGAGGTTCATGAGCGACTCGTCGACGCGGAACCGGGTCAGTTCCTCGAGCTTGGCGGGGTCCTCGGTCTCGCCCATCGAGACCCAGGCGTCGGTGTAGATCGCGTCGACCCCGCGGACCGCCTCGGGATCGTCGGTCACCTCGACGCGTCCACCGGTGATCGCGCCGAGTCGTTCCCCGGCGGAGACGACGTCGGCCGACGGCCCGTGTCGCGGCGGGGCGATCACGGTGATGCGTCCGCCGGTCGCGACGACGGCTTCGGTCAGCGAGTGGCAGACGTTGTTGCCGTCGCCGATGAAGGCGACGTGCGCCCGTTCCAGCGGGATTCCCCGCTCGTGCAGCGTGAGGAGATCGGCCAGCGCCTGGCAGGGGTGGTGGAGGTCGCTCAACGTGTTGACCACCGGGACGTCGCAGCAGTCCGCCAGCTCGGTGATCACGGCGTGCCGGTTCACCCGCGCCGCGACCGCGTCGAACCAGCGTTCGAGATTGCGACCGAGGTCGTGCACGCTCTCCCGCTCGCCGAGCGGTGAATCCCGCTGGTCGAACACCACGGACTGGGCGCCGAGGCGATGCAGTCCGACCTCGAGGCTGGCCCGGGTCCGAAGCGACGGCTTCTCGAAGATCAGGGCGACGCTCCGGCCGGCGAGGGCCGTCGAGTGACCGGCCGGATCCCGCTTCAATTCGATCGCGAGATCGAGGATGCCGCGGATCGTCGGGCCGTCGAGATCGCCGATCGACAGAAGGTCGTCGGGAACGGTCGGAAGGGAGGTCCCGGTGGATCCCGGGGATCCGGGGCTGGTCGGTGTGGAGGTGGAGAGGCTCATGGGGATTTCTGACGGGGGGCGTGGAACGCCGTCGAGCAGGTCTCGACGACGGGTGATCCGACGGGTGATCCGATGGGTGGAAGAACGATGGTGGCGACGGTGGTGTCGGCGAGCGGGTCGGCGAGCACCGCGGGGTCGGACCAGCCGCCGATGACCACCGGGCAGCCCGATCGAGCCGCCGCGTCGACGGCGCCGCGGACCTTGGGAATCATCCCGCCCGCGATGACGCCTTCCTCGATCAGGTGGTCGGCGGTCGCGGGTTCGAGCCGTCGGATGACGTTTCGGTGCTCGTCGAGGACGCCCGGGACGTCGGTGAGCAGCAGCAACGCTCGCGCTCCGAGCACCCGGGCGAGTCCGCTCGCGGCATCGTCGGCGTTGACGTTCACGGGCGTGCCGTCGGCGAGCATTCCGATCGACGCGACCACGGGAACCCGACCGGTGGCGACGAGGTCGCCGAACAGCGCGGAACTCCCGCCCGTGACGGTGCCGACCGCACCGGGATCGAATCCGCACTTCAGGCGTTCGACCGCGATGCCTTCGTCGTCCGCGAGGCGGAGGGCGGTCGCCGTGACGCCGCGTCGTCGCAGATCGGCGAGCAGGCTCGTCGAGACCCGGCCGGCGAGCACGGCGGTGATCTCCGGCATGACCGCGGCCGGCGTGATGCGGATTCCATCGCGACGTTCGGTCTGGATTCCGAGCCGGTCGAGATGCCGATCGACCGCGGCGCCGCCCCCATGGACGAGGGCGAACGGGGTGCCGAGCCGGGCGGCGTCGGCGAAACGATCGAGGAAATCGGATCTCGACGCGGGGTGGTCGAGGAGCGCACCGCCCACCTTGACGACGATCGGCGCCACGGGGCCGTTCGGTTCGAGGTCGCCGTCGTTCCTGCTCATGGGGCCACCGCCATCGGGCTCGAGGCGGTGGTGAGTCCGAGATCGACCGGAAGCCCGCAGGCGAGGTTCAGGCACTGCACCGCCTGGCCGGCGGCGCCCTTCACCAGGTTGTCGATGGCGCTCGAGATCATCAGGCGACCGTGCGTCGCGTCGACGACGAGTCCGAGGTCGCATCGATTCGTGCCTCGGACCGCCGCGACCGACGGCCACGTCCCTGCGGGAAGGAGGTTCACGCCGGGACGATCGGCGTAGACGGTCGAGAGCACGGTACGGACGTCGGCTTCGCACGTGCCTTCGGCGAGTCGGAGATGGATGGTCGAGAGGATCCCCCGGTCGTAGGCGCCGAGATGCGGCGTGAAGAGGACGTCGACGGCGCCGTGTCGGGCCATCTCCGGCTGGTGGCGATGATCGAACGCGCCGTAGGCCTGCAGGCTCACCTCGCAGAAGGAGGTGTGCGGGCGGGCGGATCGTCCGGCACCGCTCACGCCACTGGTGCTGTCGACGAGGACCGGATCGGAGGTGTCGACCAGGCCCGCATCGACCAGCGGCCGGACCGGGAGAAGCATCGACGTCGGGTAGCAACCGGGCACCGCGACGAGCGACGCGTCGCGGATCATCGACGCGTTCAGGTCCGCGAGTCCGTACACCGCGGTCTCCAGCAGGTCGGGCCGGGTGTGGTCGAAGCCGTAGTGTCGCCGGTACGCCGCGGTCGACTCGAGCCGGAACGCGGCGGAGAGATCGAACACCCGGACGCCCCGATCGTGGAGCCAACCACCGTGCTCGACGCTCGCCTCGTGCGGCGTCGCGAGAAACACCGCATCGGGTTCGAGGGCGAGCACGGCTTCGAGATCGAGCGGCAGCACCGGAAGCGGGGGGCCGCCGCGAAAGCGTGGATGCAGGTCCGCGAGATCGCGATCCTCATCCGCGGCGCGGGACGAGCCCATGAGCGCGGAGGGCGTCGTCGACGGGTGACGAAGGAGAAGCGAGACGAGTTCTGCGCCGGCGTAGCCGGTCGCGCCGATCACGATGGTGTTCAACATGGTTCAGGCTCGATCCGCCGTTTCATGACCGAACAACGTGCGGGCGAGACGGGCCGCCGAGTCGGTCGATCTGGTGGCGACGAACACGGTGTCGTCGCCGGCGATGGTGCCGAGGAGATCCGGATCACTGAGCTCGTCGAGCTGCAGGGCGACCGCATCGGCGTGGGCGGGCGGGGTGTGGAGGACCAGCATGGTGCCGCCGACCTCGACGCCCCGGACCAGGTCGCGGAACAGCTGGGTGGCGGCGGGTGGAACCGGGACCTGGCCGCGGCCCGGCAGGCGATATCCGGACGCGGTCTTGACGACCCCGAGGGCGGTCAGATCGCGGGACAGCGTCGTCTGCGTCGCGGAAACCCCGGCCTCGGCGAGTTGGTCGGCCAGGGCCTGCTGGGTGCGAATCGATTTTTCCTGGAGCAGTTCAGCGATGAGCGTGTGGCGTTGGTTCTTGCGCATGGAATCATTATGCACAAATTGGATAGTTATGTCAAAAAAAGCGGATGTTTCCGCTTATTCAAGCGTTGATGTGAATAAAATGTGTGAGAGCAGGGAATAGTCCGATAAAACAATGAACTCGCGTTCGGATTTAATTTGCGCAAGGTTCTTCGTTGTTTTGCGAAGTGGTGGTTTGAGACACGGAGGTGCACCGGTACACTCAAGGCGGTCTCCGAGCCCTCGGAGCCCCCGTGAGTTCCCGTTTTCCGTGTTCCCGAACGTCGAAGAAGGAAGAAGAGATCATCATGAAGAATCTGATTGTCACTGCTGCCGTTGCGGCCGCGTTCACTGGGTCGGCCATGGCCGACATCGAAGCCTCGTCTGGTTGGGAGGACACCTCCGCCCCGGCCATCCTCGGCTCCTTCGGCAACCTCTTCGACTACGGCTACGAGACCGCCGATCCGTACGCGGGCGGCTCGAGCCTCTTCATGATCGAAGATCCCGTCAGCGGCACGCCGCAGGGTTACGTCGCCTGGGTGACCGGCCTGTCCGAAGGTGACACCGTCACCGCGACCATGTGGATGAAGGGTGCTTCCAACGGCGTCGACAACGACGGCAAGGGACGACTCTGGGGCCACTACAGCGACAACGAGGACATCACCACCTACCTCGGCTCGGCCTCCGGTTCCCCCGACTACGCGGGCGAAGGCGGCATCTGGACGCAGGCTTCCCACACCTGGACCATCGCCGAGGGCCAGACCGCCCTCGTGATCGAGGCCCGGATGTACAGCTACGGATCGAACAACATCGTGCTCGGTGACGACCTCACGGTCTCCACCAACAACGATGGTGCGATGATCACCCTCGCGGGTGTGGTGCCGGCGCCCGGCGCGATCGCACTGCTCGGTGTCGCGGGCCTCGCCTCGCGACGTCGTCGCGGCTGAACCGATCGGGAACGCCCACGGCGTTCGAAGAACTCGGGACCGTGTCCACCGCAAGGTGGGCACGGTCTCTTTTTTGGAGCATCTCCTTCAGCCTCGGTCCCATCCGTCGTGCCGACCGCGTCGACGTCGTGACGCACCGCATCCAATCCCGTGGCGTCGCACGATGAATCGAGCGGAGACGGCCGCCCATGCCCGTGGATCGATGCCGGGTTCCGGGGCTGCGACGGGGCCGCCCTGGTCGGTCGGAAGGGTCGACGTGGTCTGGGCGATCGAAGCGATGACGCCTGAAGCGAGGACGCTTGAAGCAAGGAAGGTCGCAGCGATGAAAAATCGCCGCACGTTCTCCGGCGGAGAACGTGCGGCGACCGTATTTCAAGGATCTTCCACGACAAGTCGCGGCGAACCGGGGATCAGTCCTTCGATTCCTCGGCCGACACTTCCGTCGTGGCTTCGGTCTCGGGCTCGGGGGCGGCCGCTTCGGCCTTCGCATCGGCCTCGTTGATCGCGGCCATCTGCTTCGCGAGCTCCTCGTCCTTTTCTTCGGTCTTGCGACCTTCCTTCTCCATCTTGCGACGGTAGGCCTCGATCTTCCGCTTGTCGGGGCCGAGGATCACGGACATCCTCCGACCGGCCATCCGCGGCTCGGTCTCGAGCTTTCCGAGTTCCTCGAGGTCCTCGATGATGTTGCGCATCCGGTCGTAGCCGCGTTCTCGATGGGCCATTTCGCGGCCGCGGAACTGCTGCACGATCTGGACCTTGTGTCCTTCGAGCAGGAACTTCTTCGCCTGCTTCATGCGGATGCCGATGTCGTGCGGATCGATCTTCATCGATCGACCGAGACGGACCTCCTTGAGTTCGGAGACCTTCGTCTTCGCCTTCCGCTCCTTGTCCTTCTTCGCCTGCTCGTACTTGAATCGACCGTAGTCGATGATTCGGCAGACCGGCGGACGGGCGTCGGCGTTCATCTCCACGAGATCGAGGCCGAGGTCACGGGCGCGACGAAGCGCCTCGTGGGTCTCGACGACCCCTGCGTTCTCATTGTTCTCGTCGATCAGCTGGACCGGCGAGATGCGGATCCGCTCGTTCATGCGGGGCCCGGTGGGCCGCATGTCTTCGCGGCGGAATCCTCTGCGTCGGATGGCGATGGTGGAAATCCCTTCAAGCGAACTGAAGCGAGAGACACCCATCGAACGGTTCGCACGTTCGGGGGCGCAGGTGAATCAGGAAGACGTCACACGCGATGAAAGCCGGGGCCACGGACACGCGGGGCGTGGTCATGAGATCGGCCGGACGGATTCGTGCATGGAGCAGCGGTTCCGGGGAGGGCCGCGGGCGGCCCGTCATCGCGAGACGGAGTTCGAACGATCGAACTCCAGAACGTGGACGTTACATCGACCGAATCCGGGGATCAAGACGAAACCCGTTCCAACAACGTCCTGGAGGAGGTTCCGACCCTCGTACGAGGCTGGATCGACGATCTGACCGGATTTCGCCCGGACCCGTTCTCGCCGGGCGTTCCGGTCGAGACGATCCGGGGCCCCATCGACCAGCGGGGGATGATCAGTCCGCCGTCGTCGGTTCGGCCGTCTGGAAGCAATCGATCAGTCGGGTCTCGCCCCGGGTCCGATTCTCGGTGGCGACGGTCTCGAGGAACTCGTCGAGGCCCATCGATCCGAGGTTTCGATCGACGCCGAACGCCCGGATCGAGACCTCCCGGTTCTCCGCGTCCCGCGGCCCGACCACCGCGAGGTAGGGGACCTTCATGTCCGCGGCGACCTTCACCTTGGCCTGGATCCGCTCCGAGCCGTCGTCCATGGTCGCTCGGATCCCGAGCGCCTTCAGGCTCGTCAGCACCTCGGTGGCGTAATCGGCGCTCTTGTCGCTGATCGGCAGCACGCGGACCTGCTCGGGGGCGAGCCAGCACGGGAAGGCCCCGGCGAAGTGCTCGATGAGCACGCCCACGAAACGTTCCATCGATCCGAAGGGGGCGCGGTGGATCATGACCGGTCGATGCCGGGCGTTGTCTGCGCCGACGTACTCGAGGTCGAACCGTTCGGGCAGGTTGTAGTCGACCTGAACCGTGCCGAGCTGCCACTCGCGGCCGATCACGTCCTTGACCACGAAGTCGATCTTCGGGCCGTAGAACGCGGCTTCACCCGGCTCCTCGCTGAACGGCGCACCGAGTTCCTTCGCCGCGTTGCGACAGGCCTCTTCGGCCTTGTCCCAGTTGGCGGGATCGCCGACGTACTTGGTGGAGTCCGGATCCCTGGTGCCGACGCGGACGCGGTAGTCGGTCATGCCGAGGGTGTTGAAGATCAACTTCACGATCGAGAGGCAGCCTCGGACCTCGTCCGCGATCTGATCCTCCCGGCAGAAGAGGTGGGCGTCGTCCTGGGTGAAGCCGCGGACGCGGGTGAGTCCGCCGATCTCGCCGGACTGCTCCCAGCGGTACACGGTGCCGAACTCCGCGAGCCGCACCGGAAGGTCGCGGTAGCTTCGCTGCTCGCTCGCGTAGATCCGGATGTGGTGCGGGCAGTTCATGGGCTTCAGCAAGTAGCCCTCGATCTCGCCTTCGTCCATCCGGTTGGCGAGGTCGCTGCAGGAACAGCCCTCGACCGCGAACTCGTGCAGCTGGGCCCGGTCGATCACCGGGGTGTACTGACTCTCCTGGTAGTAGGGGAAGTGGCCGCTGGTCCGGTAGAGATCGAGCTTGCCGATGTGCGGCGTGAAGACCTGGTCGTATCCCTGCTTCCGCAGTTCCTCGCCGATGAAGTCCTGGAGCTGCTGGCGGACGACGGCGCCGTTCGGGGTCCAGAGCACGAGGCCCTGGCCGACCTGTTCGTCGATGTGGAACAGGCGGAGCTGCTTGCCGAGGATCCGATGGTCCCGCTTCTTCGCCTCTTCGAGCAGTTGCAGATGCTTCTTCAGCTGCTTCTTGTCGGCGAAGGCGATGCCGTAGACACGGGTCAGTCGATCGCTCTTCTCGTCGCCGTGCCAGTAGCTCGACGCGAGGTTCATGACCTTGAACGCGCCGATCCGCCCGGTGGACGGAACGTGGGGGCCTCTGCAGAGATCCTCCCAGTCGGTGCCCGGGGTTCCGGTGGCGTACCAGGAGAGTTCGCTCGAGCCGGCCTCGATCGCCCGCTCCGCGTTGTCGAGCTTGTACTTCGATCCTTCTTCGCGGAGCTTGTCGAGGCCCGGGCCGGCGGGCATCTCGTAGCGGGTGAAGGGGCGATCCTCCTTCACGATCCGCTTCATCTCCGCTTCGATCCGCTCGAAGTCCTCGCTGGAGACCGAGGACCCGTCGGGAAACGCCATGTCGTAGTAGAAGCCCTGCTCGACCGGCGGACCGTAGACCAGTTGGACGCCCGGGAACAGGTTGGTGATCGCCTCCGCCATCACGTGGGCGGCGGAATGGCGAAGCAGGAACAGGCCGTTCGCATCCACGTCGCCCTCGCGGGTCTTCGCGGTGACCAGGGCGAGTTCGCAATCCGCATCGATCGACGTGTCGAGGTCCGCGAGCGTTCCGTCGATGATCGCGCCGAGCGCCGATTTCGCGAGACCGGGGCCGATGTCGGCCGCGACCTGGGCCGGCGTGGTGGGACCGTCGAACTGGCGTTCGCTCCCGTCGGGAAGCGTGATGCGGGGCATGGTGGACTCCTGCTCGCGAAGGGGGTGTGATCGATCGAGACCCGGAGTGTACCGGTCGGCGGTGCGGCCGCGGGGGCGACGAGTCGGGAACGGGCGATGGGATCAGCCGTCACCGAGGCGGATCAGCGACCGGGTCTCGAGGAGTCGCTTCCGTTCGTCGAGCAGTCGGTCGAGATCGCGGAGGCCCGCGAAGAGATCGTGGAGCATCACCTGATGGATGAGCGTGAGCCGGAGCGCCTCGTCGAATCGGGGGTCGGCGAGCCGAGCCTCGAGCGACGCGTCGAGGGCGGTCACCGCGTCGAGGGCTCGATCCGTCGCCGACGCGTCCTCGGGATGGGGCCGTCGGCCGGTGAGCCGCCGGTGGGTGGCGGAAAGCATGTCGGACAGACCGGCGATGACGTCGGCCTCCGCCTGCGAGACCCGGATCCCCTCGCCGAGGAACGCGGTGCGGACGAAGAAGCGGGAAAGGACGAAGACCTGGTCGATGCGGTCGACGAGCCGAAGGTTGATCCGCTGGCGTTCCGGATCATCGACCAGCTCCAGCGCCGCGTTGTCGGTCATCGTCCGCACCGTGGTGAGCGCCGTCAGGCTGGCCCCGAGGGACTGGATCTCCTCCGAATCATCCTTCGTTCCGGGCAGGAGCGGCAGCTCGATCGATCGTCGAATCGAGGCGATCGCGGTCGCGAGGCAGGCCTCGACGCGGTCTCGCGCGTAGGTCGGGCGGACCAGGCTGAAGATGAGCCACGGAAGCAGGGAGGCGCCGGCGACCGCGATGAAACGATCGTCGATGAGGCCGAGGCCGATCTCGAGCCGGGGATTCGTCGTGAAGACGTAGAAGAGGCTCATCGCGTAGTTCAGGCCGGCGGCGGCGGATCGTGGTCGGACGATCATCAAGCCGCCCGGCAGCATCACGAGCCCGATGAAGATCGCGTAGCCCCCGACCGAGCCGAGATTCGGAAAGACGGTGGTGAGCGTGAACACGCTGACGATCGTGGACAGGAGGAGGCCGACGGCGCGAAGCATCATCGAGGCTCGCAGCGATCCCTGGAACACCGTGCTCAGGAACATGGCCATGAGCAGGAACACCGCGGCACCGGCCCAGGTGTCGTACACCGAGGCGATCGCGAACGCGACGGCCATGGTCAGCGTGCCCTTGATGGCGAAGGTGATCGCCGCGGGATCGGGCGTGGTGACGAGCTCGTGGAGCACCACCTGAAGGCTCCAGTCCGAACGCTGGTCCCACCCCGGCATTCGCAGGCGGCTCGCCGGCGTCGCCCGGGTGCGCCCGGTGGTCGCGACGAGCGTGCGGGCGATCCGCTGCATGTCGGTGAGGCCCCGCGACGCGGCGGCGATGAAGGAGATCTCCATCGTCGGGGTGCCCTCCGGCGCGGCGCGGACCATCTGCCGGCAGTCGGCGCGGAATCGCCGGGTCGCCGCGCCGAGGCCGGGGGTCGGGACGGCCGGCCGGCCCTCCCGGAACGCCGCCGAGATCTCCAGCAGCTGGTGTCCCAGTCGAACGCGGAAGGCCGGAAGCGATTCCGAGACCCCCTCGAGGAAGAAGTCCGGTCGCCCGTGCTCCAGCAAGGCGAGTCGCATCCGATTGATGCCCAGCAGATAGCGGGTGCAGTCGCCGGCGAGGACGAGGTTCGCGGACACCACGGTCCGGCCCCGGACGTGTCGAAGACCGTGCAGCATCGTCTCCAGCGACGCGGACCGACGTGCGTCCCAGGTGAGATAGCCGTCGCCGTATTCGTCGTCGAGCGGCTTCAGGAGTCCTTCGCCGATCGAAGCGAGATCGCTGGAGAGGCGATCGCGGAGCCCGCGTTCGAACCGGTCGCCGAGGAACAGGATGCCGAGCGTGCCCGAGACCAGCAGGCCGACGATCAGTTGCTGGAACTGGATCCAGGCCGCGTGGGCGTCGACGATCCCGTTGGCCGACTTCCACGCGAACAGCACCGGCAGCAGGATCGCGAGCAGGTAGGAAAGGAGGTCGAGCCCCCGGCCGAGCAGGTAGAACCCGACGAAGGCGATGCCCGTCGCGAACGCGACCAGCAACCAGGGCTGTTCGGTGAACACGGCGAGCACGCCGTGGCTCCCCGCGATCACCACGATCACGATCGCGATCCGCCGGAGCAGCAGCCCGACGGAGTGGTGGACGACGGTGACCAGCAGCACCGGAAGCGCCGGAATGGTCCCCCCGGGAAGCTGCAGAACGTTGAGGGCGACGATCAGGCAGACCGCCGAGGCGAGAAACACCGAGAGCGGCCGAAGTCCGGATCGCCAGTCGACGAAGGCCTCGCCGCAGGCGTCCACCGCCCATGAGAACGATCCCACCGGCGGTGATCGTCGCGGCGGGGCGGCGGTCGGTTTCGACCGGATCACCGCGGGGGTCCGTCGGGCGCCGTGCTTCGGCCGAATTCACTGCCCGCGGCGAAGGCGAGATCGGCGGCCGCGACCAGGAGCTCGGCGCGGGCGTCGATGAACGTGGCGTTGGATCCCTGGAGATCGCGTTCGGCCTGCACCAGCGTGGTGATCGTGGCGAGTCCTTCGCGATACGCGGAGGACACCGCCTCGAAGGCCTCCTCGCTGCTCCGCACCAGCGCGATCCCGAACTCGTACTGGCGTCGGTAGGCCTGCACCCGGAAGTACGCGTCCCAGGTCTCCCCGATCGCGTCGAGCCGGGCCGCCTCGAGATCCGCTTCGGCGGCTCGCTGGGCGGATCGGGCCGCCCGCACCGCGTTCTCGCGGATGTACCCCTCGAAGATGATCCAGCTGCCCGAGACGCCGACGGTCCAGATCGGCGTAGACGTCCGATCGGAGGGATAGACGGTGGTGTTCGACCCCGGTACCGGAATGTCGGTGCCGGTGTCGAACTCGGTCCAGGTGTAACCCACGGAACCCTCGAAGCCGACCTGGGGCATGAACGCCGCTTCGGCCCGTCGGACTTCGGCGGCGGCGGCCCGCACCGTCTCGATCGCCGCACCGAGATCGGGGCGGCCGCGGAGCGCGACGTCGATCACGTCCTCGACCCGCCGTTCCATCGCTTCGGGAAGATCCCGGTCCGTGATCCGGACGATCTCGATCGGGACGTTGGCGGGCACGCCGCACGCGGTGAGCAGGTCGCCCCGCGCCGCGAGGATCTCGGCGACCGTCGCTTCGAGATCGAACCTCGCGCGGGCGAGTTCCTGGCGGGCGAGCAGGAGGTCCGGAGCGGTCGCCAGTCCCATCGTCACCTGGCGCTCGACCATCTCGAGGACGGTCTCCGCCAGTTCCCGATTGCGGAGGGCGGCTTCGTTGCGACCGAGGGCCGCATCCAGCGTGAAGTAGCCGACCTGGACCTGCCGCACCGTGCGTTGCAGGGCGCGGTTGAAGTCGAGGTTCGCGGCGAAGAGCCTCGCCCGGGCGGCGTCGTCGTTCGCTTCGCGACGACCGAAGTCGAGGAGCAGATAGTTCAACGCGATCTGCGGGACGAGGGCGACCTGATCCGACTCCAGGGCGAAGCCGTTCGCCGGGAAGATCTCCCGCGTGTAGTAGAAGTCCGCCTCGAGACCGAGCACCGGATACCAGGCGCCGCGGGCGATGCCGAGTTCGGCGGCGGCCACCCGGGCCCGTTCCCAGGCGGCGCGGGTCTCGGGACGACGATCGAGCGCGAAGTCGATCAGACGGAGCAGCGACGTCGGCCCGCCATCGAATCGGACGCCTTCCTCGGCGGCGTCGGGCCGTTCCGAATCCGTCGCCGCCCCGGTGGGATCGGTTTCGCCCGTCGTCGGACGCCAGGGGCGATCCTGCCGCTCGGAGACGAGGTCGTCGAGATCGACGTCCGCGTAGGGGCGTTCCGAAGCGCATCCCGTCGCGAGCAGGGCGGACACGATGCCCGTCGCGGCGATGCGAAACACGCGTCGACGCCGGGGGGCGTCGTCGCGGCCGCGATCGAGGTTGTGAGCGGTGATCGGACGGATCCTCGTTCTCCGTGCGAGACCGGGTTCGTTCCGGCGTCGGCTGCGGCCCACGGTATCATCGCCGCGTGATCCTGCGTCCCACGCAACGAGAAGAGCGCCACGATCTCCGGCTCGCGATGCCGGCGGCGATCGCATCGATCATGCTGCTCGGTGGCTGTGATCCGATCATCGACATCGGCGGGGCGTTCTTCCCGGGCTGGATCTTCGCGGCGCTCGGGGGACTGGCGGGGATGCTCGTGGTGAGGCAGGTCCTGCACTGGACCGGCATCGAGCAGCATCTCCTGTTCCGTGGCTTCGCCTACCTCGGCCTCTTCGTCGCGATCACCGTGCTTCTCTGGTACGCGTTCTTCCTGACCTGAATCGAAGACGAGCAACCATGGCCGAGACACCGGAGAAAACCCCAGCGGACGCACCGTCGAAGACGCCGGCCCCGGCCTCGGACGTCGAGCGGGCGCCGCATCCCGGTGTGGTTCCCGCCTTCCGCTCGGTTCGAAGGCCCTCCGGCGGCTGGCGTCGGGTGGCGGGCGTCGTCCTCGGTCCGTTGATGGTGCTTTCCGGTCTGGCATCCCTGCTGTTCGTCGCGGTCTCCCTCGACGTCCGACCCCGGACGCTCGATGCGGCGGTCCGCGCGAACACCATCGGGATCGCCCCGCACGTGAGCGGGCCGATCGTCGACCTGCGGGTCGTCGACAATCAGCCGGTCGTGAAGGGCGAAGTGCTCTTCGTGGTGGATCCCCGGCCCTACGCCGCGGATCTCGCGGACGCGGAGGCGGCGCTGGCCCTGATCGACATGGAGATCGCCGCACTGCGGGCCGGGGTCGTGGCCGCGGCGCGGGCGGTGGAGGAGGCGAACGCCCTGCTCGTGGAGGCCGAAGCCGAGGCGGTCTACGCCCGGCTCTACCTCGACCGGGTCCGCCCGCTGCTCTCCGAGCGATTCGTCACACCGGACCAGGTCGACAAGGCGGCGACCGAGGCCGACGCGCTGGACGCGGCGGTGACCACGGCGCGGGCGCGGATCGCCGCCCGCGAGGCGGATCTCGCGGTGGCGGTCGCCTCGCTCGGCGACCTCGACGAACTCCCCGACGCGATCCCGACCGAGGAAGCGACGGCCCGCGACGTGGACATGGTGGAGGCTCGCGGCGGTGACGCCGAAGCGGTCGGTGACCGGCCGTCCGACGTCGATCCCGCGACGCTCAACGTCCGGCGGGTCGCGGCGGCCGCGGCGGTCGCGAAGGCGGAGCTCTATCTCGACTACTGCACCGTCCGAAGTCCGCTCGACGGATACGTCACCAATCTGAACATCGCGGTGGGGGAGTACGCCAACGAAGGCCGTCAGGTCTTCGCACTGGTCGATGGATCGGTGTGGTACGTCATGGCCAATTTCAAGGAGACCTTCCTCTCCTTCATCGACGTCGGCGACGAGGTCGAGGTCTACCTCATGGCGCGGCCGTCCGAGCGTTGGCGGGGCGTGGTGCAGGGCGTGGGCTGGGCGATCGATCTCGCGGATGGTCGCGACATTCCCCGGACGGATCTGCCGCGGGTCGATCCGACGCTCGACTGGGTCCGGCTGGCGCGGCGATTCCCGGTGCGGATCATCCTCGAGGATGGCCCCGAGGTTCCCATTCGCATGGGTGAGACCGCCGCGGTGATCGTCCTCCCCGGCGAAGGCGAACTGCCTCCCGCGCAGTTTCCGTGGCTCAGAAGCCTGTTCGACGACCTCGATCTCGACGACTGAGGCGGGATTCCGCCGGCGATCATTCGTCGAAGAGCGGCTTCTGGTTGGGCAGTTCGGGCGGACGTTGACGCAGTTCATCGACGATGTCCGCGATGTCCTCCACGCTCCGGAACTGCTCGTATTCGCTGGCGTAGCGGATGTAGGCGATCTGGTCGATCCCCCGCAACGCGGTGGCGACGCGGCGACCGATCTCCTCGCTCGGCACCTCGCGGTCGAACTCGCGGTGGAGTTCGTCCTCGAGTCGGGTCACCAGTTCGATCTTGACGTCTTCGGCCACCGGGCGCTTGCCGCAGGCCGCCTGGATGCCGCGAAGCACGCGTTCGGCGTCGAAGGGCACGCGGGAGTCGTCCCGCTTCACCACCATCAGACGCCGGGTCTTCTCCAGCCGTTCGAAGGTGGTGAACCGTCGCTCGCACGTCTCGCACTCGCGGCGACGACGGATCGACGAACCGCCCTCCACCGGACGGGAGTCGCAGACCCGGGTGCTCGTCGATTCGCAGAACGGACAATGCACGGTTCGCTCCAGTCGGTCTCGGGACGCCCCGGGTCGTGCCGTGGAGGCGACGTCGGGGCGGCGTTCGGGTCACGGAGGCGTACGCCGAGGGTCACACGTCCTCGATGTCGGTGATCTTCCTGGCCACCAGGTCCTCGATCCGGGCGGTGTGCTTCTTGGTCTCCGTGTCGACCTCCTCCTTGGAGCCGTTGACGTCGTCGTCGGAGAGCTTCTGCTCGGAGCCGGTCTGTTCGATCCCCTTGATGGCGTCCCGCCGTTCGTTCCGGCAGGCGACCTTCGCGTCCTCACCCATCTTCTTGACCTGGCCGACCAGCTGCTTGCGACGGTCGGCGGAGGGCGCGGGCACGCTCACGCGGATCGCGGGGCCTTCGGCCTGCGGGTTGAGCCCGAGTCCGGACGATTCGATCGCCTTGATGATGTCGTTCTTGGAGGCGGGATCGAACGGCTTGATGAGCAGCTGCTGGCTCTCGGCCACCGAGATGCCGGCGATTTCCCGGAGATCGGTGTGCGATCCGTAGTAGTCGACCTTCACGTACTCGAGCAGTGCGGTGTTCGCACGCCCGGTGCGGATGCCTCGGAGTTCGCGGTGCAGGTAGTCGACGGTCTTGTCCATCCGATCGCTGCATTCGAGAAGGATTTCGTCGATGTCCATGCCTTGGTCTCCATCGCCCGTGGGGGCGGTCGGTTTGATCCGCGGGGTGACGCGGGAGGTTTCGTGGGAGGTCTCGCGGGAAGTCTCGCGGAACTCCGATTGTAGGACGAAGGCCGATCGTCGTCCGGGTCGCTGCCGATCAGCTCGCGGTGACCAGGGTTCCGACGGTCTCGCCGCCGACCGCCCGGGCGATGTTCCCGGCCACCTGGTAGTCGAAGACCTGGATGGGAAGTTCGTGCTCCATGCACATGGTCAGCGCGGTGAGGTCCATGACCCCGAGCTGGCTCTCGATGGCGGTCGCGAAGGTGAGGCGGTCGTATCGAACCGCATCGGGGTTCTTCTTGGGGTCCGCGTCGTAGATTCCATCGACCTTCGTGGCCTTGAGGAGGCGGTCCGCCCCGAGTTCGATCCCCCGGAGGGAGGCGCAGGTGTCGGTGGTGAAGAACGGGTTGCCGGTCCCGGCGGTGAGGATCACCACGCGGCCCTTCTCGAGATGCCGGATCGCGCGGAGGCGGATGAACGGCTCGGCGACCGCGGTCAGGTTGATGGCGGACATCGCCCGGGCGGGGACGCCCTGTCGCTCGAGGGCCTCCTTGAGGGCCACGCCGTTGATGACCGTCCCCAGCATCCCCATGTAGTCGGCGGTCGACTGGTCGATCGTGCCGTCCTTCGCGAGGGTCGCGCCTCGGATGATGTTGCCGCCGCCGCAGACCACCGCGATCTGGACGCCGAGCCGGCTGGCGGCGGCGATCTCGGTCGCGATGTGGGTCAGCTGGTCGGATCCGATGCCGAGCTGGCCGGCTTCGGCGAAGCTCTCGCCGCTGATCTTGAGGATGACGCGGCTCGGGGTGGAGGACATGGGGAACGCTCCGGCGGGTGCGGGTGGGACGGGAGCCGGGATTGTCCCCTCGAACGACGGTCGGGGTCAACCGAACGGACCCGCCGACTTTCCGGTTTGGTGGATCGAATCGATGATCCTTCCGCGTATCGATGGAGGAGGGAATCGACTCGATCGATCCCGGTTTCCCGAATCGATCGTACGGTCGACGCGGAATCCGCCCATAATGACGATCGATCGACGAGTGCGACCACGGATGGCAGAACACGACCCCAACCCCGCGTCACCGGCCGGTTCGAACCCCGATCCGAATCTCGACGCTGCGCACCTCGCCGAGCGGATCCGTGATCTGGTCGAGGAGCGACGTCGGCTGCTCCGGCAGCGACGGGTGCATCTGCTGCTGCTCGGCCTCGCGGTCTCCCTCCCGATCCATCTCGCGATCATGGTCTGGCTCTGGTCGACCCATCGGGAACTTCCGCCCGCGGCGGTGCCCGCGTCGGTCGTCCTCGACCTCTCGATCCTTCCCGACGAGACGTTGCAGGACATGCTCGACGCGCCGGAGAGCGAGGACCTGCTCAGTCCCGAACTCGCGACCGACGCGGGCGAGGAGACGATGAATCTCGAGACCGAGCTGACCGCCGAGGTCCCCGATTTCGAGCTCGAAGCGACCGGCGGTGGATTGACGACGGTGGTCGGGAGCGCCGGCGAGGGACTCGGGGCGGGGCTCGGCGCCGGGGCGGGGGCGGGGGCGAGCTTCTTCGGCATCCAGTCGACGGGCAACCGCTTCGCCTACATCGTGGACATCTCGGGCTCGATGGGACAGGACGGCAAGATGGCGGCGGCGATGGCCGAGTTGAAGCGGTCCCTCCAGCGACTGCCCGACTACGCGGCCTTCATGGTGGTCCTGTATTCGAGCAATCCGGTGGTTCCCCCGTTCCAGGACGGCTGGCTCCGGGCGAGCCGCGGGAACCTCTCCCGGATCAAGGCGTGGATCGACGGACTCCAGCCCGGCGGCGGCACCGAGCCGATGCCCGCCTTCGAGATCGTGTTCGAACTCGACGTCCGGCCCGACGTCATCTTCTTCCTCACCGACGGACTGATTCCCGGCAGCATTCCCGCCGAGGTCCAGAATCGAAATGGAAGGCGAGCCGGCGCCGCGGTCATCAACAGCATCGCCTTCGGCACCGATGCCGGCCACGAACCGCTCCGGCGGATCGCCTCGGAATCCGACGGCGTCTTTCGTTTCGTGCCCACGGGGATGCGTCCATGAAGCGTCGCCCGTCCATCATTCCGACGACGGCTCCGATCGTGGTCGCCGCGTCGATCGCGTCGATCGCGTCCTTCGCGACGGCCGCCACCGCCGACCGGGAGCTGCATCGCCGCGACGGCGCAGCGCCGCTGGTCGTCGAACGGGTGACGGCCGCCGGCGAAGGCGTCCGGGCCACGGTGGTCTCCGACGGTCTTCGATTCGAACAAGTCGTGCCCTGGGATCGCGTCGCATCGATCGATCCCGACGAGGCCGGTCGACTGGAAGTCGGGATCGAACGCGGGATCGAGAAGGGGACGCTCGTCTGGCGTGGGCGGTCCCGGATGAATCGCGGTGACGCCGTGCTCGCGCAATCCGCCTTCGATTCGGCGTTCGAGGCCGGGATCCAGCCGGGGTCCGAACTCGGTTCGATCGCGATCGAGGGCCTGGTTCGAGCCGCGATCGCGGCCGGGGACGGTTCGCGAGTCCTCGGGGAGGCGATGCTGGTCTCGGAGTTCCCCGCCGGCGTCGTCGAGCCGTCGCGGTTTCCCCGCGGTGAACGGCTCGTCGATCCCGTGACCGGACTGGTGATCTCCGTGCCACCGGTGGCGGAGGACGGCGATCGCTCCCGGATGCTCGAGTGGTTCCGACGGGTGCCGGCGCCCGACGCGAGGGCGTCGCTTCGTCGAAGCCTCTTCGCACGACTCGTCGATGGATCGGGACCACCCGAGGAGTCGGGTGCGAACCTCGCCGACGGGGAACGATTCCTGTTCCGACTCACCGAGCTGGATGCGGAAGATCCCGCCCGTCGGGAACGGACGCGCCGGGCCCTGCTCGCCGCCGCGGCCGACGCCCCGGTCTGGAGGAACGCCTGGATCCGCTTCTTCGCGGGCCGCGGGACGCTCGCCCGCGAGACCGACCCCGAACTTCGCATGCGCGGTGTGCTCGACCTGATCCACGTGATCGCCCTCGAGTCCTCCGCACCCCCGGTCCTTCGTCGCGCGTCGCTCCGACTCGCGGTGGAGACGCTCCGGGACCTCGGCCGATCGGAATCGGCCGCCGTCCTCGAATCGATCCTGATCGCCGAGCGTGCCGATGACGCGCTCCCGGAGAACCTCCCGTGAATTCCACCCTTCGCATGTTCGCCCAGGCGCCCGGCTCCGAAGGGGGCGGCCTCGGTCCGAGTCTGCTCACCTACATCTCCGGCGGTGGCTTCATCGGCTGGATCATCGTCGCCCTCAGCGTGGTCGCTCTGACGCTGGTCGTGATCCACGCCGTCCAGATCCGTCGCACCACGCTGCTTCCCGCGGTGCAGGTCGCCTCGATCCGGGACCTGCTCGCCGCGGGTCGCGCCGACGACGCGCTCGAATACTGCTCGCTCGCCGACAACGACTCCTTTCTCACGCGGATCCTCGCGCCCGGGCTCACCCGGTACCTGCGATCGCCGTTCGGCGCGTTCGAGATCAAGCAGGCGATCGAGGAGGCGGGCGCCGAACAGGCGGCGCGGCTCTACCGGGCGACCGACGGTCTCGGCATCATCGGCACCGTCGCGCCGCTGCTCGGCCTGCTCGGCACCGTGCAGGGCATGATCGGCGCGTTCGACAGCGTGGCCGCCAGCGCGGTCGCGGACGCGAACTACTACGAAGCCCTCGCCGGCAACATCTCCCTCGCCCTGATCACCACCATGCAGGGGCTCATCGTCGCGATCCCCAGCGTGACGCTCTTCACCGTGTTCCGGAACCGGATCGACGCCATCGGGGCCGAGGCGGGCCAGGAACTCGATCGCATGGTGCTGCTGCTCGAGTCCTCCGGGGCGGGTGGACCGGCCGGCGGGATGGCGCGGCCGATGGGTGGAACCGGAGGCGGCGCATGAGGTTCGACGCCCGCCGCCGGAAATCGAGACTGCTCCCCGTCGACATGACGCCGATGATCGACATCGTCTTCCAGTTGCTGATCTTCTTCCTGACCACGGCGCAGCTGGCACAGTTCTCCCGCGCCGAGATGGATCTTCCGGAGGAGGCGGGTGAGCAGGTCGAGACCGCCGAAGAGGCGGGGATCATCGTGAACGTGCTCGTCGACGGATCGATCGAAGTCGCCGGCGAGATCCTCGACGACGCGTCCTTCGCGGTGCTCGCCGAGGAACTGGTGATCGATCATCGGGACGACGACCTGACCCGGCTCCGGCCGCTGGTCCGGGCGGATCGGAACGCGCCGGCGGCGCGGTTGAATCGCGTGCTCGAGATGCTGCAGGCCGCGGGCGTTCCCGCGGTTCGAATCGCCACGGCGCCCGGAGGCTGAATCGTGCGGATCGTTCCTCGACATCATCAGTCCGACCGACGCATGGCCCTCTCGCTGTCGTCGATGATCGACGTGGTGTTCCTGCTGCTGGCCTACTTCCTGATCACGACGGTGGTGACCCAGCGCGAGGACCGACTGACCCCGAATCTCCAGCTCGAGCGTGACGCGAGTGGTGGAGAGACCCAGGACTTCGAGCCCCAGGTGGTCGAGGTGCTGGTGATCGATTCGAGCGTGGTCTTCCGCATCGGTGGTCGCGATTTCACGGAACGCGCCGCGTTGATCGCGGCGCTCGAGGAGCTTCCGAAGGATCCGGGGCTCTTCATCCGGGTGACCGACGGTCCGTCGGTCGGGGATGCGGCGATGGCGATCCAGTGCGGCCGCGACGCCGGTTTCGAGGAGGTGACCTATGTCCCGGCCGCGGATTGAACCGATCCTCGCGGTGCTGGTGATCGGATTCCTCCTGCCGTCCTTCGACCGGATGGCGCAGGGGCAGGATCGCGCCGCCTCGTGGCTCGAAGCCCGCGGGATGTACGAACTCCTGCAGGTCCATCTGGAGCAGGCCCGCGCGGCGGCCGCCGACGATCCCGCCCGACGGGCCCGCATGGCGTCCCGACTCGCGGGCGTCTACGCCTCGCTGATCGAACGAAGCGACGACGACGAGGATCGTGCGGTGCTGGTCGCCAAGGCCCGGCGGCTGCTCGCCGACGATGCGATCGAGGATGCCGACGCCCTTCGTCTCGCGCTCCTTCGCACCCGGTATCAGGCGGCCTCCGGCACGATCGAGCGTGGTCGCGTGGATCTCGCGGAGTCACCGGAGGTGGTCGCCGCGGAACGTGAACTCGACGACCTCGCTCGGGATCTCGTCGGGCTTCGGGAGTCGCTGGAGGACACGATCAAGCGTCGTGACCGAGGGCTCGACCGGGCCCGTGGGATGCGGGTGATACGCCTCGACGAGGAGATCACCTCGGCCCGGCGGATGCTGGTGGCCGCGTCGCTGCTCGAAGGTTGGTCGCTCTACTACGCGGGCCGGGCCCTCGACGACGAAAGTCGCCTCGGACGTGCCCAGCTCGCCTTCGGACGGGTGCTCGACGGCGACGAGGTGGTGCCCGGTCCGGAGGACGTCTCCCTCGACCGGCAGGAATTCGAGTACTTCGCCAGCGCGATGCTCGGCATGGCGATGAGCAGCGCGGAACTGGTGTCGCACCTCGGTGCGGGGCCGTGGTTCCAGCGACTGGAGATGTCGCAGACCCATCCGGGGATCCTGCAGGCGACGCCCGGGTGGCGACTCGCGTCGGCGATCGACGCGGGCGCGTTCGACGTCGCCGAGACCCTCCTCCGATCCATGATCGAGGCGGCCGACGGCGGATCGAATCCCGAAGCCCTGCCCACCGCGTGGCTTCGGTTGGCCGCGGTGGGGGGACTGCGGGGCGCGGAACTCACCGCGCCGGGGCTCGGGCCGCAGGCCGGTCGGCTCGCGGAACTCGCGTTGGCCACGCTGGCGTCGCGGAGCGAACTGGCGCAGGTGGTCGACCTGGTGGAACGGTACGGACTCGACGCGGTGGGCCGGGACGGATTCGCCTTCCGCTACGTGCGGGGGGTCGGGCACTATCGAACCGCGGTCGACGCGAAGAGCGCGGGGCGGGCCGGGGAGGCCGCGGCCGAATTCGCGCTCGCGGTCACCGAACTCACCGCCGCCGGCGGGGAGGACGACGCGATTCGATTCCCCGAGGCGCGGGCCGCCTGTCTCACCCTGACCGGTTGGAGCCTGCTCGAACTGGACCGCGCCGCGGATGCCGCGGACGCCTTCGAGGCCGCCGCGGACGGGATCGGCGGTGGACGACGGGCGGACGCGATGTGGGGCGCGATCGTGTCCCTCGACCGGCTCGTCGCGTCGGGGGGTGCGGAGGCGGCGGATGCGCAGACCCGTCGGGACGCGATCATCGAACGATTCCTCGACACCTATCCCGCGGACGACCGCGCGCCCTCGCTGGTGGTCCGCCGCATCACCGGCGAAGCGGATCCCTCCGCCGGCGACATCGACACCCTGCTCGCGATCCCGCTCGGTCATCCGACCTGGGAGATCGCGCGGCGACGGGCGGCCCAGGCGATCTACCGCGGCTTCCGCGAGGCGGAGGCGGCGCAGCGTGGTGGATTCGGAAGCCGTTTTCTCGACGTCGCCGACGAACTGCTGCTTCGGGACCGTGAGGCCGACGGCGTGTTCGTCGATCTCCGGGGGGCGGACGGGGTGTTGTTGCGGCAGGCCGCCGAAGTCGCGTCGCACGAGGCGGTCGGTGACCGCACCCGCGCCGCCGGCTACATCTCGAGGATCGAACTCGCGATGGAGCGCGGCGGATTCGAGGACCACCCCGATCTTCCGAACGAACTGGCCTACCGACGGATGGGCATGTCGATCGCCGACGGCGACTTCCTCGGCGCCGCGATGATCCTTCAGGACGTGCCGGTGGTGCCGGACGCACCGGAAGCGACCCGATGGTCGAGACTGTCGGCGCAGCGGCTTCACCGGGCGGCGTTCCAGGAGATGCGAAGCGGCGAGGCTTCGATGCAGGTGGTCCGCGCGGCGGTCATGGCGGGCGATCGCTTCATCGAGATCGTCGCCGGCGCGGACACCCCGATCGCCGAAGCGCTCGAGATCCCGACGCTGCTTCCGGTCGCGGCCAGCGTGGCGGCGGGACGACAGGCGATCTATCGCGCCGACGACGACGAGGCCGTCGGCCGCGAGGCGTTCGAACTGTATCGAGCGATCCTCGAGAAGCGTCCCCGCGACGGATCGATCCTCGAGGCTTCCGCGGAACTGGCGACGAGTCTCGGTGACGCCGAATTCGCGTTGTCGTGCTGGAGACGACTGGGGAGCGCCGCACCGAAGGGATCGGAGATCTGGTGGCGGGCGCGATGCGGATTGATCGGCATGCTCGCCGAAACCGATCCCGACCGGGCGGCCCGGGTGCTGGAGCAGGTCCGTGTCCTGCATCCCGACCTCGGCCCGGAGCCATGGCGATCGCGGCTCCAGGCGCTCGACGTGGACATCGCCATCCGACTCGATGGCGATGCGTCCGACGCCGAAGCCGACGCCGAGGTCGAAGACGAGGACACCGAAGGGGAGGCGACGCCTTGACCCCGATCCACCCGAGACGTCCCGGATCGGATCCGGTCGCCGAACTGCTGGGCGCGAGTCGAGCCGCCGGCCCGCGGAGCCTGCTCGGTCTGGGGTCGGGTTCGATCGATGCCGACGTTCTGGAGGCGGCGTTGCGAACCCGCAAGCGAGTGGTCCGCGGAAAGGCCGATCGATTTCCCGCGAAGGCGGTCGAGGAGGCGTGTCAAGCCCTGGATTTCGCGGCGGCGGCGCTGCGGGAGGTCGGCGACGCGGACGCGAAGCTGCCACCGGTCCGGTCCGAGGCGCCGGTCGCACCGGCGTCGAAGCCGGACGGACCGATCGCGACCCGACCGAAGGGAACCGAGGGGAACGGGGCGTCCAACGCCCGGCGGCGGATGCCGGTGAAGCCGACCGCCCGGATCTCGGAAGCGAATCTCACATCGTTCGATCGGCTCGTCCTCTCGGTCCTGGTGGCGGGCGGTGGATGGAACGCGCGAACCCGAACCATCATCGCGGGACTGGCGGCACAGGTCGGACTCGATGCGGACAAGCTCGGTCGGGTGGTCGAAGGGCTTGCGGGTTTCATGCGGGATCACGGTTCCGCCGACACGATCGGGGAGACGGCGATGGTGGCGACCCCCAGGCCCGCCGCGCCCGGCCGCGTGGAGGCCGCGATGGTGCGGGTCAGCGACGGGATCACCCGGGAGTTCCGGGGGGAGTCCGCGGGATCACGCATCCGTCTGGCCTTCATCTTCGGTGGACTCGCGGCGTTCTTCGGCGCGGTTCTGGTCATCGTCCTGACCGCGCCCTCGCCGGGGATCCGCGACATCGAACAGCGGCGACTCGCCGCGGAGCAGGCGATCGCGGAGCGTGAAGCGGCGGACGCCGCGGCCGAGCTGGATCCCGAGCATCGGGTGATCCCCAGCGTCCGGGAGGGCGTGGTCCGCCCCGCCCGGTTCGCCCGGCCGCCGATGTTCCGAGGGGAGCGTCGGCCCGACGCCGCGGTGTTCCAGCTCGAACGTGTTCCGGTGATGCTGGAAGAGGCGTCGCAGCTCGCCCGCCAGCTCGAACTCGATCCATCCACGCTCTCCGCGCGACGGGCATCCGCCTGGGACGACGTCATCGCCACCGCGGCGGGGACCTGGCCGCTCATGAGGCCCGACGATCGTCGCGTCTACCTGACCGCGATTCTCGACGTCCTCGAACAGGCCGTCGATTCGACGGTGGCGGACCGGCTGTCGTCGTCGTTCGCGGTCGACCCCGACGCGGGCATCGACGACTCGATCGACGTGTGGCCCCGCGGGTTCCACGCCGGCCTGCTCGGACTGGCCGCCTCGAATCCGAGTCTGCCCGAGACGATCCGTGACCCGGCCCGGGCGCGGCTCGATGCGATTCTCGCCGGATCGACGGGGCGGAACGTCCGCGGCGGTCCGTTCGCCGCGCTCGCCGGCCGGGCGCTCGATCGAACGACGGTCCCCCTCGCCGGGATGATCGGCACCGTCGACGACGAGGTGGTCCGCGACGCCTGGGAACGCTGGTTCGACGCGATCGACGCGATTCGAAACGACGCGCGACGTCAGGCGGGAATCCTGCTCGCGGTCGAGACCGTGCTCCGGCGGAGCACGGGGCTCGCGGAACAGGGCATGTCCTCGGATCTTCTGGGGCGACTGCTCCTCGAACTCGACTGGACCGCGGCGGGGCCCGATCCGGAGGGCGTCCGGGACGCCTACGGAAGATGGATGCTCGATCCTTCGATTTCCGCGGGCAATCTCTGGGTGTTGGGCAGCCTGCTCGAAGGCGCCGGTCGCGCCGGTTGGTTCCGGCCCGAGTTCGTTCCCGACCCCGAACGTGGAATGCCGGATCGACGACGGGTCCGGATGCTGGCCGACGACGTCTGGCCGGACGCGACCGGATCGTCGCCACGCGGCAACCTGCTGTTGATCGACCCCGGGCTGCTCGCGTCGTACGACCTCGCCTTCGTCGAGGTGGAATCGATGATCGAACGGGCGACGTCGCCCGTCGAACGCCTGCTCGCCCTGGTCGCGGCGGAGCGACTGGCGATGGTCGGGGCGCTGCTCGCGGCTGAACGACCGGAAGAGGCGCGGGCGCTGCTCGGACGAATGGGTTCCGACGAGCCCGGTGTCGATCTCGATCCGATCCCGCGTCCACGACGAATGGGGAACGACGGGGAGTGGGCGGACGCCTGGCGACGCGCCGGTTCCGATCAGCAGGCGCGGCGCGACCTGATCGCGGCCCTTCGAAGAAACGTCGTGGCCGGGGACCTCGGTCCCGAGGACGCCGCGGTGTTCGTCGAAGCGGTGTGGCGCGGCCCGCTCGCGATCCGCGAGGCGGCTCAGGCCGCGGCGATCGAACTCTTCAATCGTGGGCCGGTGGTCGCCGTCGAACTGCTCGACACCTCGGACCGCGCCTCCCGCAACGAAGCGACGCTCGCCTTCATCGAGGCCTACACCGGCGTCTCGCTTCCCGGCCGGGGGATGGCGGAGGCCGAATCGAGGATCCGATCGGCGCTCGCCACGCATGCGATCGCCCTGCTCGACCCCGATCGCGAGCCGATCGACCGGCTGACCGACGTCGTGCTGAAGTCGATCGCGGAGCGTGCCAGGATCAGAAGCGGCGATGCCGAGGCACCCGTGAACGGGCCGCCGGCCGCGGTGACCGCCGACGCCGCCCGCACGATCGCCAGCGGCCTCTTCCTCGCTGCATCGCCCACCGTTCGGATCGAGGAGATCGATCGCCGTCGCATCGCGCGTCGAGGACTGGTGCGCAACGAGATCCAGGGACTGGTCGCCGAACACGTCGCCGAACTCGAATTCCTCGGCTTCGTGGTCGAGGCCGAGGTGCCCTCGAAACGGGCGGAGGTCGCGGCCGTGCTCGCGTCCGCGGCCCTCGCTCGCAGCCTCACCCCGAGCGTTCTCGAGCAGGCGGCGTCGGAGGCGATCGCGATCGCCGGCATGGACCGATTGCGTTTCATCGCTCGTGACACCGATCCTCTGGGAGAATCCGGATGATGCATCGCGTTCCACTCGGGATCCTGCTCGCGCTCGCGACGTCGGTGCTTCTGGCCGCGGCGATGCCGGTCGAGGTCGACTGGGAGCCGCGGCTCGAGGGGCTCGACCCGCGTCGACCGATCGCCTACTTCGAACTCGGCGAGGAGATCGCGGACGCCGCGACGTCGCCCGAGTCTCGTGAACTCGCGCGTCGACTCTTCGGCATCGCGGGCCGGATCGACCGAGAAGGGCTCGGGGCGTCGGCGGCGCTGGCCCTCGCGGCGCTCGCGCCCGATCGCCGGACCGCGGCGCGGCTCCGGGCCGTGGCCGCGATGCAGGACGGTCGCCGTGGATCGGTCGGCGCGCTGCCGGAACGGCCACGGGTCGACGCGACCACCGCGATTGGGGTCAGCGAGGCGTTCGGGGGGTTCAGAACAGGTCGGACCTCGAAACTCCGCGTGCTGCTCGAGGATCCCGAGGGGCTTCGGCTGCTCGAGCGGTGGGACGAGACCCTGCCGGGCGGCGTCGCCTGGCTCACGGAACGGTCGCGACGATCGGCGCGGAGCCGTCCCGATCTCAGCGAGTCCGAAGTGCTTGCGATGCTCCGGGTCGAAGTCGGTCTGCTTCAGGCGCAGGCCCCGACCTGGTCCAGCGTGCTGGATCTCGACGGCGACGAACCCTTGCTGGAGATACCGGTCGAGAACATCGACGAGATGATCCTCGACGGGGAGCTCCTGCCGTACCGGCGGAACGGTCGATGGGTCGCGACGCCGGGGGAATGATGGAAGTCAGGCCTCGTGGTCGGGCCACTCGATGGCCGAGATCGCCGCCTCGTAGTGGCGATGTCGCGCGATGCTGCTGGTGTAGAGCGGTCGGCAGACCTGATCGTTGCTGAGCGTCCGAAGCGGCCGGCCCGTCGCATGGAAGTCGAGGCATGCGTCGTCCCAGGGCAGGCCGATGAAGTCGATGATCCGACGGAACTCCGTGTCCGGGTCGGCGACGAGTCGTTCGTACCGGACTTCGAGGATCGGCACGTCGAGCACGGCGTGCCAGTGTCGCATCAGTCTTTCCATCGCGGACCAGGCGGTCGCGACCCATTCCAGTCGCGTCGTCCACGGCATGACCGCGGGTCGGAACTCGCCCATCACGCACGAGATCGCGACGTCACGGGGATCTCGAACCACGTGGATGACGCGACAGCCCGGCAGCAGTCGCGACGCGAGCCCGAGAAGATTGACGTTCGAAAGCGATTTGTCGACGATCCGCCGCGCATCGGGATGCATCGCGCGGAGTCCACGGACGTAGCGTTCGCCCTCGTCGCGCCACTGCGGGGACTGCAGATCCCCGAAGCACTCCGGCGGCGGCTTCGAGGGGTCGGTGACCTGCTGCAGTTTCGCCGCGAATCGCTCGAGACCGGTGAATTCACCGGCTCCGGCGGCGTCGGGATGGGCGTCGATGATCCGGTCGACGAGGCTGGTGCCGCTCCTCGGCATGCCGCTCACCAGCACCGGCACGTCGCTCTCGAATCCGATGGGAAACCGCTCGAGTCGATCGCGGCCGGTCCGCTCGATCATCCGGTCGATCTCGAGGGCGTACCGGCCGGGACTGAACTCCACGCGTTCGAGGGCGTTGAACGCCTCGGCGTCGGCGAATGCCTCGTCGTACCGCCCCAGATGATCGAGGATCTTCGCGCGGAGCGCGAGCATCGCCTTCCGTTCGGGCGGTGATGCGCCCGGGGCGAGGGCGTTCGCGTCGAGATGGTCGAGGGCGGCCTGGTGCTCGCCACGCCGGGTGTGGATCGCGGCGATCGTGTAGCCGAGGCGACGCTCCAGTCCGGCGACCGCGGGGGGCGTGTCCCGCAGGGGCGCGATCGTCGCGTCGGCGTCGTCGATGCGACCCGCCTCGAGAAGGATCGCGGCGTGCATGAGCCGCGCGTTCGCATCCGCGGGATCGACCTCGACCGCGCGGGCGGCCTCGACCGCGGCGGGTTCGACGTCTCCGTGTCGAAGGTGGAACTGGGCGAGGATCAGGTGGCCGTCCGGATGCGACCGGATCCGGAGCGACTTCTCCGCGAGCGACTTCATCGATGCGGGCCGGCCTTCCAGCTCCGCGATCCGAGCCCGGAGCCGGAGACCTTCCGCATCCTTCGAGGGCGAGGGGAGTCCGCGGCGAAGCAGGGTCTCGGCCTCGGCCGTTCGGCCGGCGTCGATCAGTCCCCGTGCCTGGGCGAACACCCGGGCACGGTCGACGGTCGGGCCGCGTTTCTTGGATCCGCCCATGGCGTGATTCCGGAAGGTGATCGTCAGACCCGGTCGAGGCCGCGTTCGAGATCCGCGATCAGGTCGTCCGCGTTCTCGATGCCGACGGACAGTCGGACCAGGCTGTCGCTGATTCCGAGCGCCGCCCGCTGGTCGGCGGGAACCGATGCATGGGTCATGATCGCGGGGTGTTCGATGAGGCTCTCGACACCGCCGAGGCTTTCGGCGAGGGCGAAGAGATGGACCGTTTCGAGGAACCGACGACTCTCATCGATGCCGCCCTTCAGGAAGATCGTGATCATCCCGCCGAACGCCGGGGTTCCGTGCAGGGCCATCTGCCGGGCCGCGACGTCGTGATGCGGGTGCGAGGGAAGTCCCGGGTAGACGACGCGGTCGACCTTGGGATGGGCCTCGAGCCAGGTGGCGATCCGCATGCCGGTTTCGCAGTGCCGAGCCATCCGAATCGCCAGGGTCTTCACGCCGCGCAGGGCGAGATATGAGTCGAACGGGCCCATGATCGAGCCGACCGAGTTCTGCAGGTACCGGACGCGCTCGGCCAGTTCGGACGTGCCGACCACCAGGGCGCCGCCGACCACGTCGGAGTGGCCGCCGAGATACTTGGTGACCGAGTGGAGGACGATGTCCGCACCGAGTTCGAGCGGACGCTGGAGCGCGGGCGTCGCGAAGGTGTTGTCGACCACGGTCAGGGCGCCGTGCCGGGTGGCGATCTTCGAGATCGCGGCGATGTCCGAGACCTTGAGGGTCGGGTTGGTCGGGGTCTCGAGCCAGACCATCGCGGGTCCGGCGTCGGGACCGAGTTCGGCCAGCGCCGCCTCGACGTTCGCCGGGTCGGTGGTGTCCACGTACTTGATGTCGAGTCCCATGGTCCGGGCCCGCACGCCGGAGAGCAGTCGGTAGGTCCCGCCGTACAGGTCGTCGCCGGCGATCACGGTGCCGCCCGCGTCGAGGAGTTCGAGGCAGGTCCCCGCGGCCGCGAGTCCGGACGCGAAGGCGAAGCCGCCGTGCGAGGCGTCATCCGCTTCGGTCAGCCCGCTGCCTTCGAGCGAGGCGAGCGCCCGCTCGAAGCCGTAGCGGGTGAGGTTGTGACTTCGGGAGTACTCGAAGCCCTTGTGGACGCCGGGCGATTCCTGGGCGTAGGTGCTCGACGTGTAGATGGGCGGCATCACCGCGCCGGTCACGGCACAGTTGGCCTGGCCGCCGTGGATGCATCGGGAGTCGAAGTGAAGTCCGGTGTCGTCGTGATTGGTCATGGTCTTGAGGGTCGTGATGAGATGGGGGAGGGGTCGGGAGCGAAGCGGTCGTCGGGTTCAGCCGACGCGTTGTCGCAGGAAGTTGATCAGGTCCATCCGGGTGATCAGGCCATAGTAATGGTCGTCGTCGGCGACGATCGCGACGCGGTCGGCCCGGAAGATCGGCACGAGGTCGTTCATGCTGGCCGACGGCGCGACGATCTCGAGGCGTCGCGTCATGAAGTCGCTGACCGGGAGTTTCGCGTTGTCCTGGTCGTGGACCATGGCGAGGAGGACGTCCGACTCGTCGAGGATCCCGAGCGGCTTCTCGTGCGCGTCGAGCACCACCATCTGGCTGACGTCGTACATCCGCATCCGCTTGATCGCGAGATGCAGCGGAAGGTCCGGGGTGAGGCAGTAGTCCTCCTTCTCGAGGTGCCGCCGGCCGATGAGGTCGCGGAGGTCGTCGTGCCGATCACGCTCGATGAACCCCTGGTCGGTCATCCAGTGGTCGTTGAACATCTTCGAAAGGTACTTCGCCCCGTTGTCGCAGATGAAGGTGACGACCCGCTTCGGCTCGGTCTGGGCGCGGCAGTAGCGGAGGGCCGCCTCCAGCAGGGTGCCGACGCTCGACCCCGCGAGCACGCCTTCGGTGCGGAGGAGTTCACGGGCGGTGTGGAAGGCGTCGCCGTCGTCGACGGTGATCGCGGTGTCCACCAGCGAGAGGTCGAGGATGTCGGGGACGAAGTCCTCGCCGATCCCCTCGACCAGCCACGAGCCGGGCTTCACTTCGAGGCCGTCGTTGACCTTGGGGGCGAGGATCGATCCGTCGGGATCCGCGAGCACCACCTGCACGTCGGGATTTCGTTCCTTGAGGTAGCGACCGACGCCGCTCACCGTGCCGCCGGAACCCACGCCCGCGACGAAGGCGTCGACGTCGCCGTCCATCTGGGCCCAGATCTCGGGACCGGTGGTCTCGTAGTGCGCCTGCGGATTCGCCTCGTTGGCGAACTGGTTGATGAAGAAGGCGTTCGGATCCGCGTCGGCGATCGCCGCCGCGACCTCCTGGTAGTACTCGGGGTGACCCTTCTCGACGTCGCTGCGTGCGAGATGGACTTCGGCGCCCATGGCCCGCAGGTGCGAGATCTTCTCGTCGCTCATCTTGTCCGGGACCACCACGGTGAGGTCGTAGCCCTTCTGGGCGGCGATCAGGGCGAGGGCGAGACCGGTGTTGCCCGCGGTCGCCTCGACGATCCGACCCCCCGGCTTCAGTCGACCGGACTTCTCCGCCTGGTCGATCATGTAGACCGCGATGCGGTCCTTGATCGAATTCCCGGGGTTCATCGACTCCATCTTCACGAAGAGTCGGCAGGGGCCGGTGTCGAGCCGCTTCAACTCGAGCATCGGGGTGTTCCCGATCATCTCGAGGACGTTCCCGAAGACGGGGGCGAAAGCGGTGGCGGGGGATTCGGACACGACGGATCTCCGGGGTCCGGCGTCCACGATCCGGCGGTCGGCGGCGTGGATGCGCGGGTTGATTGGGCGACCCCGTATGGTACCGGGGAAGTCGGGGCGGACCCGATACCGATGAGGCGAGAGCCCGTTCCGTCTCACGTCGCTCGCGGAACCGATCCCATGTCCGATCCCGACCCCGCATCCCATCCCCGGTCCCAGCCGGATCCCCCGCCGGAGCGGGACCGACTCGTCGAGTTCGAGGTGGCGGTCGCGTCCGCAGCCTCGGCCGGGATGGTGCTCGAGATGGCGGATGGTGCGCTGGAGCTTCGGACCCCCGAGGATCGAGCGGGGACCGGGGTCCGGGGCGAGATCGAATCCGCGCTCCGGCGTCGCCTCGAAGCCGGGCACCCGCTCCGCCGGATCGTCCACGGTCTCGGGGAGACGCCCGGACCGGTCGTGGATCTGACCGGAGGTCTCGGCGCGGACACCGCGATCGCCGCGGCCTCGACCTCGTCCAGGCGTGTCGTGACCTGCGAGCGACATCCCGTGGTGGCGACGCTCCTCGAGGACGGTCGTCTCCGGGCGGTCGCGGGCGGCCTCGAGCCGGCATCGCGAATCGACGTGCATCACGGTGACGCCGTCCGCCGGCTTCGACAGGAGCACGTGCCACCGGCGCTCGTCATGATCGATCCCATGTTTCCACCTCGGCGGAAGTCATCGGCGTTGCCGCCCAAGCCGATGCAGCGGCTTCGCACGCTCCTGCACGACGCGGAAATCGACGTCGACGCCGAGGTTCACGACCTGCTCGTCGCCGCCCAACGCGTGGACGCCGGTCGAATCGTCCTGAAGCGGCCCCCGGACGCGATCGTCCCCGACACGTCCCTCGGGCCGCCGACCTTCGAGATCTCGACGAAGCTGCTTCGCTGGTCGGTCTGGGAACGTCGCTCGCGGGTCGGGTGATGGGGCGGTCGGGAGCGACCTCGCGGCCCACGACGGCAGGGCGGTGGAGGCGTGCTCGCTCGAGATGCTCGACCTGCTGGTCACGGTGTGCGACGATGGGCATCCGCCGGCGGTTGCGGGAACCGACCTGGGAGTTCATCGCCGAGCGGTGTCCGCGACTCGCCGAGGTCATCGTTCACCAAAGGACCACCGCGTGATGAATGCGACACCCCCGAAACCCCCGTCCGCGTGCAAGTCGACCTCCGGCGACGCCGCCGAATCGAGTCGACTCGGTTTCCTCGATCGGTTCCTGACGCTCTGGATCTTCCTCGCGATGGCGTTCGGCGTGCTGCTCGGGCGGTTCGTGCCGGGGATCGGGGCGGCCCTCGACCGGGTCTCGGTCGGCACCACGAACATCCCGATCGCGATCGGCCTGATCCTGATGATGTATCCGCCGCTCGCCAAGGTCCGCTACGAGAAGTTGCCCGAGGTCTTCCGCGACTGGAAGATCCTGGTGTTGTCGCTCGTGCAGAACTGGGTGGTGGGGCCGGTCCTGATGTTCGGGCTGGCGGTGGTGTTCCTGCAGGGACATCCCGACTACATGATCGGGCTCATCATGGTGGGGCTCGCCCGATGCATCGCGATGGTCCTGGTCTGGAACGATCTCGCTCGGGGCAGCAGCGACTACGCCGCCGGACTCGTGGCGTTCAACAGCATCTTTCAGGTGCTGTTCTTCGGCATCTACGCCTGGTTCTTCATCACCTGGCTGCCCCCGATGCTCGGCCTCGAAGGGGCGGAGGTGGCGATCTCGATCGGGCAGGTCTTCCAGAGCGTCCTGATCTACCTCGGCATTCCGTTCCTTGCCGGCATGGCGACCCGTTTCGTGCTTCGACCGCTGAAGGGCGACCAGTGGTACACGGAGACGTTCCTTCCGAGGATCGGGCCGATCACGCTGCTCGCGCTGCTCTTCACGATCCTGGTGATGTTCAGTCTCAAGGGCGATCGCATCATCGCGCTTCCCCTCGACATCCTGCTGATCGCGGTGCCGCTCGCCATCTACTTCGTGGTGATGTTCCTGGTCAGCTTCCTGATGGCCCGGAAGGTCGGGGCGGACTACGAGCGGGCGGCCACGCTCGCGTTCACCGCTTCGGGCAACAACTTCGAACTGGCGATCGCGGTCGCCATCGCGGTCTTCGGCATCGGGTCCGGCGTGGCCTTCGCGACGGTCGTCGG
>JAQWJM010000120.1:0-6402 GCA_029248335.1 Phycisphaerales bacterium | reverse complement strand
CCGAAAGCTCAAGTCGGACGCCGCGACGCGGGACATCCCCATCATCATGGTGACCGCGAAGGCCGAGGACGCGGACATCGTGTCCGGCATCGAGGTCGGCGCGGAGGACTACGTGGTGAAGCCCTTCAGTCCGAAGGTCCTGGTCGCCCGGTGCACCAGCATCCTCCGGCGTCGGAGCGCCTTTCTCGCGGAAGACGAAGAGTCCACGGGCGACCGGATCGCGGTCCTCGACGATCGCCTCGTCGTCGACACCGCCCGACATCAGGTGCGGATCGACGGTGAGGAAGTCGCCCTCACGCAGACCGAATTCGGCATCCTTCGATACCTCGTCGCCCGTCCGGGATTCGTTCGCTCCCGCGATCAGATCATTGCGACCGTCCACGGCCGATCCATGGTCCTGTCCACGCGGACCGTCGACGTGCACGTCACCGCCCTGCGACGAAAAATGGGATCCTTCGGGACCTGCATCGAGACGGTCCGCGGCGTCGGATACCGATTCTCCACCACCATGAGAGACTGACGATCAAGTCTGGAAGAAGTCTTCTCCGGAACAGCGCCGCCACCCTCCTCGGGGTGCAGACCGTCGCGTTTCTGATCGCCATCGCGATCGCCGCCGCGGTTGGTGAGCCCGGTGCCGCGAAGTTCCTCGTCGCCGCGAGCCTCGCCACGATCGCGGGCACGTTCATCATGCTCGCGATCCTCTTTCGAGCGGTCCGACACCAGACCGCCCGCGCGACCGAGGCGGCCCGCCGGTTCGCCGCCGGCGATCTCACCGGACGCCTTCGCCAGGACGGGCCGACCGAATTCGCCGGCCTCGCCATCGCCCTGAACGAGATGGCCGAGGAGCTCGACTCCAGCATCGAGGCGCTTCACGTCCAGACCTCCGAGATGCTCTCGATCCTGCAATCGATGTCGAACGGCGTGATCGCCCTCGATCGAGCGCAACGGATCATCCGCCTCAACGCGGCCGCCCTGGAGATGTTCGGCCTCACCGACACCGACGTCCGCGGCCGTCTCCTTCAGGAGGTTGTCCGGGAACCGGCCCTTCAGGAGGCCGTGACCGAATCACTCCGGTCCGGCGTCCGCCTCGTCGCGGAGATTCCGTTCTCGCGATCGACGCGGATCGCGGAACTGGTGGCGGAACCGCTCACCGACGGCCATGGCGTCGCGATCGGCACCATCATCCTGCTCGAGGAGGTCACGAGACTCCGCCGGCTGGAACGCATTCGCGTCGACTTCGCCGCGAACGTCTCGCACGAGCTTCGAACCCCCATCACCTCCATCAACGGTTACGCGGAACTGCTTCAGGAGACCGAGGATCCATCGCTGATCAGGAAGTGCGGGGACGTGATCACCCGCAACGGCCAGCGACTCTCCGCGATCATCGAGGACCTCCTCACCCTCGCGCGGATCGAGGATCCGCAACGACGCTCCATGCTGGAACTCGAGGACGTGCCCATCGCCACCGTCATCGACGCGGTGGTCGAGGCGGCGATCGGAATCGGCGATCCCAGCGAAGACGGGCCGCGGGCGAACGCCCCCATCACCGTCCGGGTCGACGGCGATCCGAAGGTCCGGGGGACCCGGCCTCTGCTGGAGCAGGCGGTGGGCAACCTCGTCACCAACGCGGTCAAGTACGGGGGAACCGACCGGCCGGTCGAGGTCCGGGCCGGGATGAAGGGCGACGAGGTGATCATCGAGGTCACGGATTTCGGCGACGGCATCCCCAGCGAACACCTCGATCGGATCTTCGAGCGGTTCTATCGAGTGGATCAAAGCCGCAGCCGGGAACTCGGGGGGACGGGACTCGGGCTCGCCATCGCGAAGCACGTCACGACGACGCTCGGCGGCCGGATCGCGGCCCGGTCCCGGGTCGGCGCCGGATCGACCTTCACGATCACGCTGCCCGGACTTCCGAAGAATGCGTCAACGCCTAACCGGGCCTTCACATCCTCTTAATGCGGGGGAGCGACCCTTTCCGGCGTCGATCGCGAGGCGGTCGACACCGAGCGTCCTCCCGCATTCAAAAGGAAACCAACGGATGAAGTCCGGACACCGAATCGCCCTGATCACGAGCCTGACCCTCGCCACCGCCGCCCTGCTCGGCGCGGGTACCGGGCAGGATCTTCGACGTCTTCGCGGATCGATCACCATCGATGGTTCGTCCACCGTGTATCCGATCACCGAAGCGATCGCCGAGTCGTTCAAGACGGCGGCACCGAACGTCAAGGTGACCGTCGGCGTCTCCGGCACCGGAGGCGGATTCAAGCGGTTCGCCGCCAACGAGACCGACATCTCCAACGCGTCGCGGCCGATCAAGGCCGCGGAGGCCGGGATGTGCACGGACGCCGGCGTCGACTTCATCGAGATCCCGGTGGCGTACGACGGCCTCACGATCGTCGTGAACAAGGGGAACTACTGGGCCGAGTCGATGACGGTCGACGATCTCAAGAAGGTCTTCCTCGCCAGTGGTGCCGCCAGGACCTGGCAGGACGTCCGGCCTGAATGGCCCGACCGGCCGATCAACATCTACTGCCCCGGCACCGACTCCGGCACCTTCGACTACTTCAAGGAGGTCGTCGCGGGCAAGAAGGGGTCCATTCGAAGCGACATGAGCGTCTCCGAGGATGACAACGTCCTGGTCCGAGGCGTCTCCGGGGACGAGGGTGGCATCGGCTTCTTCGGCGTCGCCTACTACCTCGAGAACAAGGACAGTCTGCGGGCGATGCCGATCATCAACAAGGCGGGCAAGGCGGTGGGCCCCACCCCCAAGACGATCGAGAACGGAACCTACAACCCGTTCAGCCGTCCGCTCTTCATCTACGTCAAGGCGAGTGCCGCCCGAAAACCGTTCGTGCGGGCCTTCGTCGACTTCTACCTCCGGAACGCCGCGAAGTCCGCGAGCGAAGTCGGCTACGTCGGCCTTCCCGAGGTCATCTACGGTCGCGCCCGCGAGACGTTCGAGACACGTCGCACCGGAAGCTTCTTCCTCGACGAGCACGGCGAGAAGAAGACCGGCCCCGTGACCGAGATCTACCGGTGAACCCCGGCGGGCCCGGCGCTCCGCCGGGCCCGCTCCTCACGGTCACGACGGAATCGAACGGACATCGATGGCAGACGCCGAACCAGACGCGACAACCGACTTGAACGACGTCCGCGAACGCGGAAGACCCAGGAGTCGCCTGATGCAGGGCTCCTGGGACGTACTCGCCCGCGCCGCCCTTCTGGGATGCGCGTGCTTCTCCATCCTGATCACCGCGATGATCATCGGGATCCTCGCCTACGAGACCGCGCGATTCTTCGGCGAGGTCTCGATCGTCGACTTCCTCACCGGGCTCGAATGGAATCCGCTGCTCGGCGAGGAGAAGCACTTCGGGATCTGGCCCCTGATCGCCGGAACGCTGCTGGTCACCCTCGTCGCCGCGATCTTCGCCCTCCCGATCGGACTGGTCACCGCGATCTTCCTGAGTGAATACGCGCCGGCCCGTCTCCGAAGCGTCCTCAAGCCGGTGCTCGAGGTGTTGGCGGGGATTCCGACCGTCGTCTACGGCTTCTTCGCGGTGATCGTGATCACGCCCTCGCTCCAGTGGCTCGGACGCCTCGTCTCCGGCGAAGCGGTCTTCGGTCCCTACAGCGCCGCGGCGGCCGGGATCGCGGTGGGCATCATGATCCTCCCCATCGTCACCAGCCTCTCCGAGGACGCGATCCGCGCCGTCCCCAGGGGCCTTCGGGACGGCGCGTACGCACTCGGCTCGACTCGTTTCGACGCCTCGGCGAAGGTCGTGGTTCCCGCCGCGTTGAGCGGCATCATGGCTTCGTACCTGCTCGCGATCACCCGCGCCGTCGGCGAGACGATGATCGTGGCCCTCGCGGCGGGCGGTCTCGCCCAGCTCACCGTCCTGCCCTGGGAACAGGTCCAGACGATGACCGCGTACATGGTCCAGATCTTCCTCGGCGACGCACCCGCGACCGGCGTGGAGTTCAAGTCGAGCTTCGCCGTGGCCGGCGTGCTCTTCCTCATGACCTTCCTGCTCACCTTCGCGGGCTACCGCATCCTCGCTCGATTCCGGGAGGAATACGAATGAGTCGGTCTTCCGATCGTCAAGTCGATTTTCGGGAACTCGTCGAACGGGGTGAACCCCGGAAGATCTCGAGGCGGGTCGGCATCGACCGGAGCTTCTCCGTGATGTGCCTCGCGATCACGATGATCGCGGTCATCGCGCTGCTCGCCCTGCTCGGAAGCATCCTGGTCAACGGGGTTCCCGGCCTGAGCTGGTCGTTCATCACGAACTACACCTCCCGCGACCCGGGCAAGGCCGGCATCCTCGCCCCCCTGGCCGGCTCGATCTGGATCAGCGCGATCTGCGCCGTCGTCGCTCTTCCGGTCGGCGTCGCCACCGCCCTCTACCTCGAGGAGTTCGCAGCCCGGAACCGGTTCACGGACCTGCTTCGACTGAACATCTCCAATCTCGCCGGGGTTCCGTCGATCGTCTACGGCATCCTCGGTCTCACCCTCTTCGTCCGGATGTTCGGGATCGCCGGCACGGCGCAGGATCCGGCGTTCGAGATCGGTGGCGAGACCTTCGCGATGTACTACGACGTCACCGGTGAACCACTCCGCGTGCCGGTCGAGGACCGTTCGGTGACGCCGAAGCTCGAGACCGGGACGATCGCGTACCTGCAGCGGGTCCTCGACGGACCGGACGGCGAGTTGATCTTCACCGACGAATGGGAGCCGATCCCGCTCACCATCGTCGCGGACGCGCCGGATGCCCCGATGGTCAGCGGCGTCATTCCCGCGTCGGAAGCGGGTCTTCCCGTCGACTACGAGATCGACAAGCCGTGGTACTACGTGCAGTTCCCCTTCGGCCAGACGGTACTCGCGGGCGGACTCACGCTCATGCTGGTGGTGCTGCCCATCGTCATCATCAGTTCGCAGGAGGCGATCCGGTCGGTGCCGGGCTCGCTTCGATCCGGGTCCTATGCGATGGGCGCGACGAAACTGCAGACCGTCACCCGGGTGACCCTGCCGGCCTCGATCCCCATGATCATGACCGGCGCGATCCTCGCGATGAGCCGCGCCATCGGCGAGGCGGCGCCGATCCTCGTCCTCGGCGTGGCGTTGTTCATCACCGACGTCCCACAGACCCTGATGGATCCGTTCACGGTCCTGCCGATGCAGATATACAATTGGTCCGCCCGCTTCCAGCCCGAATTCCGAGCCCTCGCGGCTTCGGGAATCATCATCCTGCTGTTCGTGCTCCTCGCCTTCAACGCGGTCGCGGTCACGATCCGGCAGAAGTTTTCGAGGCCACAGCAATGACCACCTCCCCCACCGTCGGTCGAAGGGTCCCCATGTCGTCCTCGTCAACCCCGGATCCCGCCGTCCCGACCACGAACCAGGAGTCCCCGGACGAGGTCCGCGCGCACGCGGACGTCGATGCGGCCACCGACACCTGCATCCGCTGTCGCGGTCTCGACGGCTGGTACGGCGACTTCCAGGCGTTGCACGGCGTCGATCTCGACATTCCCGAGAACCGCGTCACCGCCTTCATCGGCCCCTCCGGATGCGGCAAGAGCACGCTCCTCCGCTGGTTCAACCGGATGAACGACACCATCCCGAGCGCCCGGGCGACCGGTGAACTCCAGCTCCACGGACGCGACCTGCTCGATCCGAAGTGCGACGTGGTCGATCTTCGCCGGCGGGTGGGCATGGTGTTCCAGAAACCCAACCCGTTTCCCAAATCGATCTTCGACAACGTGGCGTTCGGACCCCGACTCCATCGACGCTACAGCCGCGGCGACCTCGAGGCGCTGGTCGAACAGAGCCTGCAGCGGGCCGCGATCTGGGACGAGGTCAAGGACCGACTCGGTCAGAGCGCGCTCGGGCTCTCGGGTGGACAGCAACAGCGACTCTGCATCGCCCGCGCGATCGCGATCGGCCCGGAGGTGCTGCTGATGGACGAGCCGTGCTCCGCGTTGGATCCCCGCTCGACGTCCGCCATCGAAGACCTGATCCGCCACCTGCGCGACCAGTACACGATCGTCATCGTCACGCACAACATGCAGCAGGCGGCCCGGGTCTCGGACCGGACGGCCTTCTTCTACAACGGAAAGCTCGTCGAGATCGATCGCACCGAACGGATCTTCACCAATCCGACCAACCGCGAGACCGAGGACTACGTCTCGGGCCGGTTCGGTTGATCCGGTCCTCATCAAGGGAGCTGCAGAAACCAACATGCCCGTCGATCTCGAATCCGACCTCACCCGTCTCCGCCGCGAACTCCTCGCCCTCGGCGCAAAGGTGGACCAGCGGGTCTACGCCATCACCGCCGCGATCCTCGACGCCGACGTCGACGCCGCGCGAGCGATCAAGAAGGGGGACGAGGAGATCGACCGCGA
>JAQWJM010000097.1:0-5510 GCA_029248335.1 Phycisphaerales bacterium | reverse complement strand
CCGATCCGCGCCGTCCGGCCGTCGTCATCCGCGGTGGGATCGAGTTCGACGACGTCCATCGCGATGCAGCCGCCGTGGTCGGCGAGGCGTTCGAGGACCTGCATGACCTGTTCGACGTGGAGGCCGTCGGGGACCGGGAGGTTGACCCCGGGCGCCTCCTTGGGATCGATCACATCGAGATCGAAACTCAGGGCGAACGCGTCGCCGCCGGGGGCGATCCGTTCGAGCACGCGATCCGCGATCGATCCGGGACGTTCGGACTTGAAGGTGTCACCGTCGATCAGGAGCGGAAGGGCGGAAGCGGGATCGGTCGAGACCCGGGCACGTTCGCCGGGGTCGAGATCGCGACCGCCGAGAAAGACGGCGCGACGTGGATCGAAGGTGCCGCGAGGGCCGACGATGTCGACCAATGGCGCGACCGGATGCCCGAGCAGCGCCGCCGCGGGCATGCCGTGGGGATTCCCACTGGGCGTGGTGTCGGGCGTGTTGAGGTCGGCGTGGGCGTCGAACCACAGGAGTCCGAGCGGGGGGGCGTCGGCGAAACCGCTCGCGAGGTGACGATCATTCCAGGCGGAGGCCACGCCGGACATCGAACCGGCCGCGAGGGTGTGGTCGCCGCCCAGGACCAGGGGGATGCCACCGTTCGCAACGATTTCGCGGGTCCGTTCATGGAGTTCGCGACACATCGTGCGGAGGGACGGCCACTCGGGGCGGGCGGCGTCGGGATCCGGGCCCCGGACGATCCGGACGCCGCTCGGCAGATCGGGGACGTCGACGTCGCCGCGGTCGTGGACGGTTCGGCCACCGATCGAGGTGATGCCGGCCGCTCGCAGCGAGCGAGGCCCACCGGCGGCGCCGGCCCCGGCGCCACCGTGGTCGACGGGGGCTCCGACGATCTCGAGCATCGCGGCGTTCACGCTCCGCGGAATGGAGGTCCGGGCGGTGGACATGGGGACAGTGTCCACGATCCCGTCGCACTCTGCCGGACCGCGGCATCGATGGCCGACTTCTCCCGAAAATCCGACCTACACTCGGCGCATGAAGATTCAACCCCGAGATCAGCAAGTCGTCGCCCGCCTCCGGGGGCTCGAAATCGCTCTGTTCCTGTTGCTCGGTGCCCTGCCGGCCTTCGGCACGATCGCCGCGGCCGCGGGCCATCCCCCCGAGCTCTTCCCGTCCCACTACGAGAATCGGGAGCTGCACGAGGACATGTGGCTCGAAGCGCCGACCTGGGATCAGGAGACCGATCCCTTCAAGCAGGTCGACGATCTGCTGCCCACGCCCAACGAGGTCCGGCTCGCTTCCGGTGCCCCGGGCCCCGACTACTGGCAGCAGCGGGCCGATCACGACATCCGGGTGCGACTCGACCCGGTCGCCCATCGACTCGAAGGCTCCGAGACGATCACCTACCACAACCAGAGCCCGCATCGGCTGGACTATCTCTGGGTGCAGATCGACCAGAATCGATTTCGCAAGGACTCGCTCGGTCGACTTTCGAACACCGCACCGAATCTGCGACGTGATCAGTCGACCCGTTGGATGCGACAGCAGCTCGAACAGCTCGACTTCGACGGCGGTGCCGAGATCACCCGGGTCGAGACGGGCGACGGAGCGCCGCTTCCGCACGTGATCAACGGCACGATGATGCGGATCGATCTGCCCGAGCCGCTCGAGTCCGGCGGGACGGTCGTGTTCGACATCGACTGGAACGCCGCGATCGTCCCCAGCACCACGATGCGGGCGCGATCCGGTTACGAGATCCTCGACGACGGCATGCCGATCTACGAGATCGCCCAGTGGTTTCCGCGAATGGCGCCCTACACCGACAACGACGGATGGCAGAACAAGCAGTTCCAGGGCGAGAGCGAGTTCGCGCTGGAGTTCGGCGACTACGACCTCGCGATCACCGTGCCGGAGACCTTCGTGGTGTCCGCCAGCGGCGAGCTGCTCAACGAGGCCGAGGTCATGACCGCGGTCCAGCGGGAACGCCTCCGGGACGCCCGCACCGCCGATCGTCCGATGTTCGTGATCAACCCGGAGGAGGCGCTCGCGAACGAACTCCGCGACCAGGAGCTCTCCGGCGTCACCGCCGGCGCCGAGGACGGCGAGGATCGTCGCGCGGAACGCACCTGGCGATTCCGCGCCGAGGACGTTCGCGACGTCGCGTGGGCCGCGAGTCCCACCTTCATCTGGGACGCCTGGGGCGTCGAGGTGCCGGGCCGGGACGGATACGTGTCGATGGCGATGAGCTTCTGGCCCAACGAGGGCGAGCCGCTCTGGAGCCGGTATTCGACCCAGTCGATCGCCCACACCCTCGAGGTGTATTCCGAGCACTGCGTGCCGTACCCCTATCCGGTCGCGATCAGCGTGAACGGCCCGGTGGGTGGCATGGAGTATCCGATGATCTGCTTCAACGGCCCGCGGCCGGAGGAGGACGGAACCTACAGCGAGCGGACGAAGTGGGGCCTGATCGGGGTGATCATCCACGAAGTCGGGCACAACTGGTTCCCGATGATCATCAATTCAGACGAACGTCAGTGGACGTGGATGGACGAGGGCATGAACACCTTCGTCCAGTTCCTCGCGATGGAGACCTGGGAGGACGACGGTCGCACCAAGCGGGGTGAGCCCGCTTCGATCATCGACTACATGGTCAGCGAGCGGCAACGGCCGATCATGGCCCACGGCGAATCGATCATCCAGAAGGGCAACAACGCCTACGCGAAGCCGTCGGTCGCGTTGAACATCCTCCGCGAGACGGTCATGGGCCGGGAGCTCTTCGACCACGCGTTCCGGACCTTCTGCGAGCGATGGGCGTTCCGTCGTCCGGAGCCGGGTGATTTCTTCCGCACCATGGACGACGCGAGCGGCGTCGACCTCGACTGGTTCTGGCGGACCTGGTTCTACGGAACCCGGCACGTCGACATCGCGACCGAAAGGGTGCTCGACTTCACGGTCGAACCACGGGATCCCGAGGTGGCGAAGCCGATGCTGGCCGCCGAGCGGGATGCGGAGCGCACCACGCGCTCCCGGGAACGGAACGCGGACCTGCCGAAGCGCAGCGCGCGGTACCCGGAGATCCTCGACTTCTACAGCCGCTTCGACGATCTGGAGGTCACCGCCGACGACCGACGTCGCTTCGAGCGGTTCATGGCCCGCCTCGACGAGGACGACCGCGCGGTCTTCGATGCGGTCGCGGCGCGCCCGCTTCACTTCTCGATCGTTCGCTTCCGAAACCACGGTGGCATCCCGATGCCGCTGCCCCTGGAGATCCACCGGGCCGACGGCTCGATGGAGGAGGTTCTCCTGCCCGTCGAGATCTGGAAGCAGGATCCCGGGGTCGCGACGAAGATGTTCATCGGTGACAGCGCCGTCACCCGCGTGCTGCTCGATCCGCGACGGGAGATCGCCGACGCCGACCGGACCAACAACATGTATCCGCCGGAGGTGATGGCGGGTCGATTCGGGCTGTATCCGGGATCGGACCGCTCGAATCCCATGCAGGCCGCCCGGGCCCGCGACGGTCGGCCGGAGATCGAGGCGGCGGCTCGGGAGATCGCGGCCGTCCTGGTGGCGGCGTGGTCGGACGTCGACGACGACGCGACGACCCCGCTCGCCGAATCGGGTGGACTGCTGGCCCTCGTCGACCAGGCGCTGCTCATCGATCCCTGGGATCGTCCGATGCGGCTCGAGTTCGCCTCGGCGCCGGCCGGGGCCGACGGGCCGCTGGCCACCCTTCGAAGCGATGGTTCGGATCTTCGTCAGGGGACGGATGACGACGTCGCCCTGGTGCTTCTCGCCGACGGAGGAGTGCTCGACGAAGCGATCGCGATCGCCGGTGATGAAAAGGAGCAGGAATGACGACTCGACCGTTCATGAATCAGGCGTTCGCCGCGTGCCTCGGATCGATCCTCCTGCTGGGGGCGTCGGCGTCGACCCCGGTCGTCGCGGCCGCCGGTGTCGAAGAAGGTGACCTTCGTGCGACGCGATCCGGACCGATCGGCATCGTCGAGTCGGACGTGATCTACGGCCGAGTCGATGCGCTGGCCATGACCTACGACATCATCAAACCGACGGCCGAGCCCAACGGTGCGACCGTGATCTTCATGGTGAGCGGGGGATGGGAGTCCCGGTGGTTCGACCCGAGGATGGCGATGCTGCCGAAGATCCGCGACATCTCCCTCGTCCACGATCTGCTGGTCGACGGGTACCACATCGTGCTTCTTCGACACGGCAGTTCGCCGCGGTACAAGGTGCCCGATGCCGCGGATCACGTCGAGAAGGCGATCCGGCATCTTCGGTCGACCGCGCCGGACCGTGGACTCGATCCCGAGCGGATCGGCTCCTTCGGGCTGAGCGCGGGTGGTCATCTCTCGCTGCATCTCGCGACGCTTGGTGGCGCGGACGCGCCTCGCGACATCCGGCGGTCCCGCCTCGGGAGAGACGCCGGCGTGCCCGAAGACGCCGCACCGATCGCGGCGGCGGTCGCGTGGTTCCCGCCGGTCGAACTGGTCGGCTTCGTCGGTCCGAACGAGCGGTACCCCGCGATGGACTTCGATCCGAAGGACGCGGCGCGGGTCTCGCCCATCCGACACGTCGACCAGAACGACGCACCAGTGCTGCTGATGCACGGCACCGAAGACGACGTGGTCAGGATCCGGGCAAGTGAAGCGATGCACGAGACCTACGTCGAGGCGGGGTTGGAGTCCGAGTACCACCGGTTCGAAGGGGCGGGCCACGGATTCGAGGGCGAGGACGCCGCCCGCTCCTCGACGCTCGCGAAGGCCTGGTTCGACCGCTGGCTGCTTCCTCCGGCCGCTCCAGCCTCGGACGACTGACGGCCGGCGGCCCGCTTCATCACCAGCATGATCGACATCGTACCCGCCGGGACGCTTGAAAACGTCGCGCATCGTGACGGCGATTGATCGCGCGGGGATCAACGCGAGGTCACGCGTCGTCGATATCATGAGGACGGCGGTCGGACGTCCATCGAGGAGGAACAGACATGAAACAGCCTTCCGATCCATCGCCGTCGTCGGGCCGTGGTCCAACGCAGGGGGTTCCTCCGATGTCGCGGGACGAGGTTCGAACGCCGCCAGCCCCGATCCCGACGGCGATGGACCATGTCATTCCAACGAAGAACATGCCGGCGCTGCTCGGCTACTACTTCGGGGTGTTCAGCATCATTCCGGGCTTGGGAATTCCCCTCGGCATCGCGGCCTTCATCTGCGGGGTGTTGGGTCTGCGGGCGGCTGGCAGGGCCCGTGTCGGTGGCGGACATGCGGTCACGGCCCTGGTGCTCGGCACGGTCTTCGGTGGTGGGCAGTGCGTTCTTCTCGTCGCTTTCCTGATCTACCGGTAATGAGGGATGCAAACGGGCGGATTGCCGCGGAGGCGGACGGCGAGCGTGACGAATCCTGACGGCTCGCGGCCGTCGACAAGGACGTCGATCGGAATCGGAATTTCATTCGTGATTTTCAGGAACCCACCCGCGACGTCGTTCGTAAGCC
>JAQWJM010000084.1:0-15170 GCA_029248335.1 Phycisphaerales bacterium | reverse complement strand
AGACCGACGATTCCCCCGCGACGCGACGTCGGTGTTGGTCACCTCGGCGACGCCTCGCGGACCGGAGCCGCGTCAGGATGACGATGACCCTCGATGGCGGACTCGACGCGAAGGTGCTCGTGCTCAACCGGGCGTACTCCGCGATCCGCGTGGTCGACGCCCGTCGCGCCTTCACCCTGCTGATCAAGAACATCGCCGAGGTGATCGCCGTCGAGGACGGCCATTATCGAAACTACGACTTCGAGACCTGGGCGGACATCGCCGAACTCCAACGAGAATTCGAGCCCGACTGCCACGACTGGGTCCGGACCACGCGGATCACGATCGCGGTTCCGAAGATCATCCGGCTCTTCGACTACGACCGGCGTCCCCGCCGCACCGTGAAACTGAACCGCCGGAACATCTACACCCGCGACGGAAGTCGCTGCCAGTACTGCGGCAGGTCCTTTCCGACGCGGGAACTCACCCTCGATCACGTGGTTCCACGGGTCCAGGGCGGCGAGAACAGCTGGACCAACCTGGTCTGCGCCTGCGTGCGCTGCAATGCGAGAAAGGGTGGCCGGACCCCCGTGCAGGCCGGCATGCGACTCGTTCGCGAACCGATCCGGCCGAAGCGGAATCCCGCCATCACCGTCCGACTCGGCAGCGGCAAGTACGACTCCTGGAAGGCGTTCATGGACGAGGCGTACTGGACCGTCGAACTCCAGTAGCCCTCCCGGCACCTCGAACGCCGTCCGACGCCGGAGGCGTTGGGGTTTACACCCCGTTCGACCCGAACCTGCCCCCACCGGGCCATCCGGGGTGCGAACATTCCCCCACACACCGGCCGGATCGGATCGTCGAAGCGATCCACCGACCGGCCGAACCGGGGGCATGGCCGATGCGAATCGATCGGACCTTGAAGCCAGATATCGAGTTCGATCGACTCACCACGACGGCGCTGATCGCGATGATCACGTTGAACGCGGTGTCGATCCTGCCGACGTTCATGATGGACCACGTGCCGTTTCCGGCATCGCTCTCCCTCGGCGTCGCCCTGGTCCTCGTACTTCGGTTCGACCGCCGCTTCGCCGCGTACTACGCGATCGTGGCGACGGTCTTCGCCTTGGCCACGTGGCTCGGACGCGGAAGCTCCCTCGGAGGATCGATCTCCGTCCTCGCCTTCCTCTCCACCGCGATCCTGCAGGGACTCGCGCTCCTCGTGACCCCGTGGCTTCTGGGAAGCCGGCGTCGGGACCTGATGACCGCGTCCCTCTCCGTGCCGGGGGTGCTGCGTCTCCTCTTCGTCGTCATCCCCTTCGTCGCACTCACGCCGGCCGTCGGCAGCCTCCTGCTCGCCCGGGCCACCGGTGACGGCGACCCCCTTTCCGCCGCCGTCGCCGCCGCGGTGCAGGGACTGGTCGGCTGCTACGCCACCGTGCCCGTCGCGATGGCGCTGCTCCGTGACGAATCGGGCCGACGGTTCTGTCACTGCAACTGCGAACGCCGCTGGCTGATCGTCGTGATCCTGACGTGCGTCTCCGGCATCGGCTTCGCCCATCATCCCGCACTGACGGGCGAGTACGTGCTCATGCAGAGCCTGCTGGCACTCGGATCCCTGTCGATGCTGATCTTCCTCGCGGTCCTCTCCGGCTGGATGGCGACCGCCTTCGGGACGTTCCTGCTCGCATTCACCACCGGCGCCGCACTCGTCGCCACCTCCACGTCGACCGAGGCTTCACCGATGGATTCCGGCCTGATCGCCACCACGGGGCTCTGGGTGTCCGCGAGCATGGGATCCGTTCTTCCGGTCATCGCGATCGCGACCGTGGTCGCGAGCATGACCGAAATCCACCACCGTGCCTATCGAGTCCTCAGGGATCGCGAGGACCGCCTGGGCGGGCTGCTTGACGACGCCGCGACGGGCCTGATCCGAACCGACGTCGAGGGCCGGATCCTCTTCGCCAACGAAGCGGCGATCGGTGTGATCGGAACCGATCCACTCGACCGCACGGAAGGTCGCAACGAGACCCTGATGCCGTCGTTGATCGCACCGGAGAGCCAACGAAGACTGCATCGCGGTCTCCGGGCGGCGGGGAACGGCCGCCGTTTCCAGTGCGAACTCGACGTTTTGGTCGCCGACGAATCCTCCCGCAGCCATCTCACGGTCTTCAGTCCGGTCCGTGATCCGGGCGAAGCGAACTCCGTTCTCATCACCATGATCGACATCGACTCGCGTGAACGAAGAACGCGGCGTCGAATGCGACGCGATGCGGAACGGGCCCGCGAGTCGCGGGAGAGAAAGGAACTCGATCGACTGACCTCCCTCGTGATGAGCGACGTCAACAACCTCGCGACGGCACTGGCGGGCGTGGCATCCCTGGCCCGCGACGACCGTTCCCCGAACGAGCTCGATCACATGCTCGTGACGCTCGAGACCGGTTGCGAGTCCGCGGCACGCCATGCGGCCCGGCTCCGACACGCGATCCCCGGCGCCGCGATCTCGACGGAGTGCATCGATGTCGGCGGGCACCTGCGGGACCGGCTGCATCGCGCCGTGTCGATGGGCCGGATCCACCTCGACCACATCGACGTGGGCCAGGGCCTCTCGGCCCCGGTCTCCGGCGCGTTCCTCGATCTGATCGCCGAGGAACTCATCCACGATCTCGAATCGGAACACGGATCGCCGTGCCCGACGATCTCGGTCTCCGTCCGACCGGACTGGTCGACGCGGTCGAATGCCGCGGTGAACATCGAATTCAGCATTCCAGGCCGACGTGCGGCTCGATCCATCGCCGCGTTGACCGGCGAACGCCGCCCCGACACACCGATCGACCCGGCAGTGCTCGGTCTTGCCACGATCGCCGATCGGGTCCGGGAGATCGGCGGGTCGATCGATGCCCGGGATCACGACGCCGGCACGAGCGTCGCGATTCGCATTCCGGCCTCGAGCGGCACGGGATCCACGGCGACGGCGACCGAAGCCCGCGCCCTTCGGAACCGGGTCGGGTTCAGCCCGCGGGCGTGATGAAGGAAAGGCCCGCGTGGGTTCGACCGGTCTCGACCGACGACGCATCGGGGTTCCGCTGCTCGTCCTCGCCGATGGTCGGCGTCGACCCCGACGGCTTCTCCGTGGTCTCGCTGGAGACGGGCTCGGACTCCTCCACCACGGGTTCCGCGGATTCCACCCAGTCGTCGGTCAGCATCCGAATCGATTCGATTCGAAGCGTGGTCTGCTGACGAAGCCCGCCCGGCAGCCATTCCTCGCCTTCGACCCGTTCGACCAGCATCCGTTCCGGATCGACCAACAGGCTGAAGCGGGCGTCGGTCGGGCCGGACTCGGCCTCACCACCAGCGCGGAGCTCGACCCGGACCATCTCCCGGTCGTCGACGACCACGCGATCGGCCTCGGCGGCGCGGAAGCCGCCTTCTTCAGTGGGGCGGAATTCCTCGAGCGGCGAGTCGCTGAATCGAAGTCGAAGATGCGGGAGCAGCCAGAGATCCTGCGCCGTCGCACCCGGCTTCGAGGACGTGAGCGAACGGCCCACGTCATCGAGCAGACCGGGACGTTCCACGATCAGGCGGGCGTCACGGACCTCGGCCCGCACCCGCGTCCGCACCCGGATCGGCGGATCGTCGGTCGCCGGATCGTGGGTGATCCGCTCGATCTCGGTCTCCTCGACGTAGTCCTCGATGGAGCGATACCGATCCACCAGTCGCTTGAAGAACCGGATCGGATCGAGTTCACCGAGTTCGTCGAGTCGGCCCACCAGACGCCGCGCGTCGGACGCCGACTCCAGGGCCCGGCGATCGCCGCCGGTCTCCGCGCCACCGGCGGCCACCGCCTGATTCGCCGAGACCAGCCCGCCGACGACGAGGGCGACGCAGACGAGTGGAACATTCGTTGACGCACGGAGTTCGAACATGGCCCGGCTCCCGTCCTGTCGGTGGAACGACCCGTGGCGCCGCGAGTTGCGGCCCGGAACAACAGCATACCACCCCGGAATCCCCGTTCCGGAATCGATTCAGCCGGTGAGGAGCACATTGAGGGTCATCACGAGGGCGTTGCTGAGCCCGTGGGCGACCATCGGGGCGACGAGCGACCCTCGAACCTCCCGGGCGACGCAGAATCCGACCGCGAGACCCGCCAGCGGTGGAATCGCGACCAGCCCCTGCGGATGGATCGCCGCGAAGATCAGGCTCGAGACCATCGCGGCGAGCACCATCGCGACCGGGACCGCCCAGGTCCGCATCAGGCCTCGAAGGTGGCTGTAGAACACGCCACGGAACATCGTCTCCTCCACGATCGGCGCCGCCACGCTCGCCAGCACGTAGATCTGCAGCAGGCCCCAGAAGTTCGCATCGGCGATCGCCTGCTGGACCGGATGGCTCGGTGCCGGGGTCTCTCCGGTCTGGGACTGGACGAGCCAGGTCAGGAACACCATCAGGATCGCCCCGATGAACAGCATCGGCACCGCCACCATCCACGCGAGGATTCCGTAGAAGACCTCGACGACGCCCCGGCCGAAGTGGAGCCCGACGTCCTGGCGCATCGTGGCGAGCCGAACGCCTCGAACGGCCGGCCACGCGAGCGCGATCAGGCTCGCGAAGAACGCGACGATGCTCGCGGGCAGCACCAGGTCCTCGACCGTGCCGACACCGACGTCGGCGGCGAGACCGGTGAGCGGTCCCAGCAGGAGTTGCATTCCGAAGAACGTCAACATCCAGATGGCGAACGTCTCGGCGTACACCCCGTGATGCGTCGTCGGTCCGACGCGACTCCGCACCTTGCCGAGCAGCGCCATCACCAGCAACACGACGCCGAGCACGAAGCCGGTGAGACCCGCGAGGCCGAAGACCACGCCGAAGACGCCGAGCCAGATGACGAGCTGCATCGCATCGGCGGACTGTTCCTCCATCGCCTTCGGATCACTGAGATCGCAGGCGAGGTCCCCGAACCAGCCGAGTCGCGTCCGCAACACGTCCGCATCGGACTCGGGGATCGGCGTCTCGTCGGCGAGCGACCGGAACGCCGACGCCGCCGCCGGTCGGAGCAGTTCGAATCGCGGGTCGTCCTCGAATTCGCTTTCGTCGAGCGCCTCGAGGCCCGCATCGGCGCCGAGCATCGCCGCGACGAGAATGTCGTAGGCGACCTCACCCGCCGGACCGGATCCACGAATGACCTCCGCCTGCGAGATCGCCGACGGATCCCCGGACACGGAATACAGGCTGAACGCCACCCGACCCATCAGTTCGTCCTGGGCGCCGCTCAAGAGGAGCCCGTCCGGGATCGACTCGGCCGACACCTCGGAATTCGGGATTTCCTCCTCGTCCCCCAGAATCGCCGGCTTGGCCATCCAAAGAACCGTGGAACCGAGAATCACCAGCCAGGCGAGACCGAGCCCGAGACGGCCCTGCCGGGGCCCAGAGGGCGGATTCGTGCCCTCCTGAGGCTGGTCTGAGGTCTGGTTGGAAGCGTGATCTGAATGAGGATTCGGCATGGTTTCCAATCGATATCACCCGTGTCATCGGCTCCGAGGGACCTTGACAGAGAACCGTGGATGGCTATTCTTGGCGATTCTCGATCGGCCCCTTTCACGGGTCCGCTCGGGCGCCCGCGTCTCGGGCGCGTTTCGTCCTCGGACGAATCGTACTTCCATCCGCTTTCCCCCTCCGCCGATCGGGCCCACGACATGCCCCGCCAGACCTACCACGCGAAGCCCGGAGAGATCGAACCTTCCTGGCACGTCCTCGACGCCGAAGGCAGGATCCTCGGTCGTTTCGCGACCCACGCCGCCACGATCCTCATGGGCAAGCACCGCCCCGAGTACACGCCGCACGTCCTCAGTGGCGACTTCGTCATCGTGACGAACGCCGCGAAGATCGTCATGACCGGCAACAAGCTCGACGACAAGACCCTTCGGCGCTACAGCGGCTACCCGAGCGGTCAGAAGGTCGAGACCTACCGACGCGTGCTCGATCGCGATCCCACCCGCCTCGTTCGTCAGGCGATCGTGCGGATGCTTCCGAGCGGACGTCTCGGTCGCGAGATCGAATCGCGACTCAAGGTGTACGCGGACGACAAGCACCCGCATCAGGCCCAGCAGCCGAAGGTCCTCGAGATCGGCTGATCCAGCCGCCCTCCCCCCCGACCCCACGTCGAACCTCACCGTTCAAAGCAGCAACACTCGACATCGAGCCCGGACCACGACCGACCATGACCGAGACCAACGAGAACATCGAAGCCACCGAAACCCCCGTCGTCGAGGGCATCACCCTCGGTGACGTCGAATCGACCGCGACCGAGGTCGCACCGGTCTACGTCAGTCGGGGCCCCGACGCCCACGGCTGGTTCCGTGGAACCGGTCGTCGCAAGGCCGCCGTGGCCCGCGTCCGCATCAAGGCGGGTTCCGGCGAGTTCCAGATCCGTGGCAAGACCAAGGCCATGAAGGCCCTCGACGCCTACTTCACCGAGATCCGCGACCAGAACGCGATTCGCGACGTCCTCCAGAAGACCGGCACCGAAGGAAGCGTCGACGTCTTCGTCAACGCCGACGGCGGCGGCTTCACCGGCCAGGCCGGTGCGATCATCCTCGGCCTCGGTCGGGCCCTCCGGGAGTACGACCCGTCGCTGGAAGGCGCCCTCCGCGAGAGCGGCTTCCTCACCCGGGACGCCCGTGAAGTGGAACGCAAGAAGTACGGCCAGCCCGGTGCGCGTCGTCGCTTCCAGTTCTCGAAGCGTTGACCGACCCCGCCCTCGCGGGCGGCTCTTCCCGAAACATCGAACCGTCGCGACCCATCCGGGTCGCGACGGTTTTTCTTCTCCACGCACTCGCGTACCCGACCCGACCGGAACGCGGCGGACTTCAGATCGCGTCCTCGTCGCCCGCCGCCTCGACGACCGCGGCTCGACGAATCGATCGGAGCAGCGCCTCCAGCTCACCGGACCACCGGGTGGACGGACGACCGACCAGGCGGCCCGTCTCGAGCAGCGTGCGAGGTCGCCCGGGAACGTCGAGACCGAATCGAACGAGGAACGGCTCGAGGTCGGCCGTGTTCGCGAATTCGGAACGCCGCGTCGCGTCGAGCGACCGCCACCAGCGGATCGGTGACATCAACGACCGCGCCGGCTCGGGGACCGCGATCAACAGGTCGATTCGTCTACCTTCCATCCGCGTGGGGCGACGTCTGGCACCCGTGATCTCCGTCCAGCCGGGCTCCCGGGCCACGCGACGCGACACCGCGAGCCCCACCGATCGGGCCAGTCCGTGCCCGGACGCCCGCCGGGAGGGATCGAAACCACGAACCCCCTCCGACACCGCGTCGAGCAGCAGATTCACCGCGGTCATCGCCCGAGCCGCGGGAAGCTGATCGATCCGGCGCCCGAGCGACTGCTCGAAACGCCGCAGACCGGGATTGAGACCGGCGAGCATCGCCCGCTCCAGCAGCATCCCCCACCACCGCAGATGCGATTCGACGAGATCGACGTCCCGTTCCCGGATCGGCCCGCCGGCGTCGCGAATCGCATCGACCCCGAGACGCGCGCGGGCGAGCGCGAAATTCATCGCCGCGATCCGGGCTCGATCGGACTCCTCGTCCTCGGTCCGGCGGTCCCGGATCCCCTCCAGCCACTCGAAGAATCGAAGGCCGCCGAACGTCGACACCTCGTCGTCCAGCGACCCCGCCACCCCGAAAACCTCGGCGGCATCGGGCCGATCGACGTTCGGTGGCGTCACCGTCGGCGACGGAATGGAGGCCACCGCGTCGAGACGCCCCGAAAGCTCCTGTCGGCGGACCACTGCGAGACTCCGATCGATCCTCGCCGCGATCTCCGTCGAGGGAATCAGGCGTGACCTCGCCCGCACCACCACCCGCGCGATGCGGCGACGGCTCCCGGCGGCCCGCCGAGGGCGTTGTCGATCCGGCCCCCCCGCGACGACGTCCACCGGCGAGTCGCCGTCGGGATCCGCGGCCACCGCCTCGATCGTGGCGGGCGGAGTCGACCCGGAGGCAGGCCCCAGCCGCTCCGCGTGTCGTGATGCGAAACCGGCGACGATGTCCCGACGACACACCGAGCGGGCGAAACCATCCGGGAACCGGGCGAGGATCATCGGCAGGCCGTCGTCCCGCCACCGCTGCACAGTCCGACGCGACACGCCCCAGGCCGTCGCGAGTTCGACGGCGGTGATTTCGATTCCGGGATCGTGAGGGGTTGGCCCTCGCCGCGACGCGAGCCGACTCGCCAGCAGGGCCGCATCCGCGAGCAGGTCGATCCCGGAGAGCACCTGCGCTTCGAGATCGTCGTCCCGGGCGACCACGCCCGTCACGCGAAACACGAACCAGGAGACGGGGTAGTTCCGACCGGGATCGATTTCGGGATAGGCGAGGAGGAGTCCGTCGAGGAACTTCCCCAGCACCTTGGGGCTCGCGAAGGTGAATTGCCGGTCGACCAGCGACATGGCGGCGGTTCGATACCGCCGGTCCTCGGTCATGCCGACGCCATCACGTCGGCCGCGATTCGAAGGGGCGGGCGTCGCTCGCCCGGATCGCTCACTTTCGACGCCGCTTCGAGGAAGGTCCGGATCGCCTCGATGGACCGCGGGTTGCACTCGTAGCAGAGACGCGTGCCGAGGTATTCGATCGCCTGTCCGATCTCCCATCCATGCGACGGGGCGTGTCGCTTCGCGATGGTCGCGATGCGATGTCGGTTGCGGCGCCGCGCGTGGTCGACGAGGACTGCGAGGCGTCGGGCCCGCTCCAACTCCTCGCCGGCGGCATCCGCGCGACGGAACCAGGACGCGAAGACGAACGGCAGTCCCGTGAGTTCGCGCCAGGCCTCGCCGAGATCGAGTTGATGCGGATGAGTGTCGGTACCCGGTCCCGAGCGGACGACCTTGTCACCGATGAGCAGCACCGCGTCGGGCCAGTCCTCCCGGGCCGGACCGGAGGCGTCGAAGGGCTCGAAGCGAGGCTTGAGCCCGTACTGCTCCTGGAGCAGGATTCGAAGCAGGGCGATCGACGTGTGACTGTCGACGTCGCAGCCGACCGTCTCGATCTCCGAGAGCGGTCGGTTCGAGAAGAGCCGGACCGTCCACGTCGGGCCGTCACAACCGATCTGGCCGACGGGAACGAGCTCGAGTGGGACCTCGGACCGCTGCTGGTCGATCACCGAACACAGCGAGAGATCGGTCGCCCCGGCGGCGAGCAGTCCAGCGAGCGAGGACGGCACCGCGGCCACGATCTCGACCCCCCGAGCCCGGTCGAGACCGTCGATCAGGGGGAGCGTGTTGAGGTACGAGACGACCCCGAGGCGGGCGTCGATGGACGAGGAGGCGGTCATGCGTTCATGCTAGGTCGTTCGTGGCCTTGAAGCGATCCAAGGCACGTCGTCGTTCAGCCGAAACCGACCCGCGGACCGCGAACCGCGGTCTTCGACTCGATCGACGCGGGCCGATCCGACTCCGCCAGCGAGCCACCCGCGACCACGACCCTGGGAATCCGCGGGGAGAGTCCGCAGAGCAGTTCGTAGGGCATGACGTCCGCCCGGGCCGCCACCCGGGGGAGCGACACCATCGAATCGGGATCCGAACTCACCACTTCGACGGAGGCGTCGGCGTCGACGGGGCCGACGTCGGTGAGGTCCACCACGCACTGATCCATGTTCATCCGGCCGAGTACCGGCGCCGCGACCGGCCCATGCTTCCCATGGACCACGACTCGATGGCCGCCCACCCGGCTCGGCGGCAGGCCGTCCGCGTACCCCACCGGGACGAGTCCCGCGATGGTGTCGCGTTCGATCCGCTCGGTGCAGCCGTAGCCGATGGTTCGACCCGCCTCGATTCGCCTGACCTGGACGAGCCGTGACCACCAGGAGATCGCGGGACGAAGCCGAAGCCCGGAACGGTCGGTCGACGCCGGACGCGGAAGATGACCGGTCCAGCCGAGGCCGATTCTCGCCATGTCGAATCGAAGGGAGGCGTCCTGCAGGGCGGCGGTGGCCGAAACGTGGCGGACCGCGTCATCCGGGACGAGATCGCCCGCGTCCTCGAGAAAACGGCGGAACCGCCGGCCTCGTTCGCGGGCGGTGTCGGGATCGTCGAGGGCGTCGGGGAGGTGCGTCATCACACCGGCGAGACGCAATCGCCGACTGCCTGCGACGGTTTCGAGGATCCGGCGGGCATCGGGCTCCTCGCAGCCGCCCCGGCCCATGCCGGTGTCGAGCTCGAGATGGACCGGAAGCACGATGCCGAGCGGGGCGGCCTCGGCCTCGAGGTCACGAACCTGCTCGAGGGTGTGGGCGGTGTAGTGCAGCCGACCGGAGGCCAGCAGATGCCTCGCGGCCCCCGCTCGGTCGAGCTGGTGGACGGGCATGAGCACGAGCACGGACGCCCCACGGGCGGCCGTGGCGACCTCGATCGCTTCCTGAGGCTGGTAGGCCGCGAAATTCCGGATCCCCATCGAGGCCATCGAGCCCGCGATTCGGGCGGCTCCGAGGCCGTAGGCGTCCGATTTGACGACCGCACAGATCCGATCGGGCGCAGGATGCCCCCCGCCGACGAGACGGGCGATGGCCTCGAGGTTGCCCTCCAGCGCATCCAGATCGATTCGAATGGAACTCGTCGTGGTCATGAAGAGTCCGAAAAGTCGGGGACTCGGGCAAGGTACCACCGGGATCCGCCGCGGTGGGGTGCCCTCTGCGGGTACTATCGACGGATTGAGCCGGCGTTCATCAATGAGCGACGGCCCCGACGCCTCAGCGAGTTCCACCTTTGACGACTTCGACGGACAAGACCCCCCCGCGTGAGAACGATCCCTCCCCCGAATCCGTCGCCGCACCGGCGAAGGACGAGGCCGAGGAGACGTTCGACACTTCCAAGACCTTCGCCGATCTCGGCCTGCCGGACGACGTCCTGAAGGGAATCACCAAGAGCGGATTCGTGCACCCCACGAAGATCCAGGCCTCGCTGATCCCCGCGGCGCTCGCCGGACGACATGTTCTCGGACAGGCCAAGACCGGCACCGGCAAGACCGCCGCGTTCGGACTCCCGCTGCTCGCGGCGATCGAGCCCGGCGATCACTTCGCCTCGCTCATCCTCGTCCCGACCCGGGAGCTCGCGATCCAGGTCGCGCAGGAGATCAAGGATCTCGGCGCCGGCACCCCGCTGCACGTGCTCCCCGTCTACGGCGGCCAGCGGATCACCGCGCAGGCGCCGAAGCTCGAGCGCGGACCGGAGATCGTGGTCGGCACCCCCGGCCGCGTGATGGATCTCCACGAGCGTCGAATGCTTCCGTACGACACGGTTCGCGTCGCGGTGCTCGACGAGGTCGACCGCATGCTCGACATCGGTTTCCGCGACGACATCCGGAAGATCCTCGGTGGGATGAAGCAGCGACCGCAGACGATCTTCGTGAGCGCGACGATCTCCCCCGAGATCGAGAGGCTCGCCCGGTCCTACATGAAGGACCCGGTCAAGATCGTCAGCAAGGAGAAGAGCCTGACCGTCGCCCGGGTCGCCCAGTCCTGGATCAACGTCGAACGCTGGGACAAGCGGAAGATGCTCCACCATCTCCTGGTCCACGAGACACCGGAGCTGACCGTGGTCTTCTGCCGCACCAAGCGGACCGTGGACGACGTCACCAAGTTCCTCAATCGCAAGGACATCGCGGCCCACGCGATCCACGGCGACCTGATCCAGAGCCAGCGGAACAAGGTCATGGAACGGCTTCGCGCCGGGAACCTGTCCGTTCTGGTCGCCAGCGACCTCGCGGCCCGCGGCCTGGACGTCGACGGCATCAGCCACGTCATCAACTACGACCTTCCCGAAGACCCCGAGGTCTACGTCCACCGGATCGGCCGGACCGCCCGCGCGGGCCGGAAGGGCGTGGCGTGGAGCCTGGTGAGCCCCGATCAGGGTGATCTCCTCACGAACTGCGAGATGCTCGCGAACATCGAGATCCCGCAGCAGGTCTACGAGGACTTCGTGCCGGGCACCGTCCCCGCGGACGTCCGGGCCGAGAAGGAACTCGCCGAGAAGCGGGTGCAGGATCGTGAAGCGTCCGTGAAGCGGACCGAAGCGCCGCCGGTCAAGGCCGACGACACCGCCGCCTTCCCCGGCGGCATCGTGCCCACCAAGATGCCGGCCCGCCGGATGCAGGGCAAGGTGCGAACCCGACGCCGATGAGCGATTCCACCGACGGATTCGTTCGAACCCATCCCGAGGTCGCGGACGCACTCGCCGACGGTCGCCCCGTGGTCGGACTCGAGACCGCGGTGCTCACCCACGGACTCCCCCGGACCGGCCGCACCGCGCCCGCCTGCCTCCGGGCCGGCGGAACCGTCGCGGGCCTGCTCGGAGGCCGGACCGCGTGGGACGACGACGCGCCGCTGAACCTGCAGGCCGTCGGACTCGTCTCACAGGCGGTGCGACACGCGAACGCCGTGCCGGCGGTCATCGCGATGATCGACGGCACGCTGCGGATCGGCCTCGACGACGATGAGCTCACCGCGCTGGCGCTCGACGAGACCGCGCGAAAGGCGAGCAACCGCGACTTCGGCGCGCTGTCGGTGGCCGGCGCCTCCGCCGGAACGACGGTCGCCGCGTCGATGCACGCGTGCGGACTCGCCGCGCCCGAGCCGATCCGCGTCTTCGCGACCGGCGGAATCGGCGGCGTGCACCGTGGCTGGACGGAACGCCCCGACGTCTCCGCGGATCTCCGCGCCCTCGCCTCGGAACCCGTCGTCGTGGTGGCCTCCGGGGCCAAGGTGATCCTCGACCTTCCCGCGACGCTCGAGATGCTCGACACCCTCGGGGTGCCGGTCGTGGGCTACCGGACCGACGCCCTCCCGATCTTCACCGTCGGGCTCAGCGAGGAACTCGAGGTCCCCCATCGACTCGATTCCGCGTCGGCGATCGCGGAAGCCTGCCGGCGCCACTGGGATGCGTTCGACCAGTCTTCCGGCATGCTGGTCGCGAATCCCTGTCCTGCCGAGGAGGCGATCGATCCCCACCGGATGGACGTCCTCGTCGACGCCGGACTGGCACGGGCCGCCGCCCAGGGGATCGACGGCTCCGGCGTCACCCCGTTCCTCCTCGGATCGATGATCGCCGACGCGGAGATCGACCCGGTTTCCGCGAACCTCGCCCTGCTCATCGCCAATGCATCGCTCGCCGGGGAGATCGCGACCGCCTGGTCGGCCGACCGTTCCGGTTGACAACTCCGGGGTCGCCCTGCTCTACTCCGAACCGCGTCGAGCGGAAGAAACCCGGCAGGCAGACGCCTTCTCCCGCCGCCTGGATCCCCTCGACGCACCACTCTCCAACGTGGTGCGGCAAGAAGGCGATGCAGCAACAGACAGCGAGTTCGAGGGCGGTCGCGGCGGATCGCAGATCGACGCCCCCCTCGACCATGATCGGTAACGGCGCTCTGGTTCGCCGATTCCGAAACGACCCGCCCACGATGTTCGCGACCACCCGGTCGGAACGTCCCTCGACGTGCTCCAACCCGTCGATTCCCGGCCCGCAGAGATCCGCAGGCGACACGATCCATGACGAGTTTCACCGGCATCCTCGACGTTCCCAAGGGCTCCGAACCCCGCCTCCGCCAGATGGGTGACGGACTGGTCGTGTCCGACGACGATCCGTTCGTTCCGGCGGAGATGCTCGAGGAGTTCGCACTCCGGCCCTCCCAGCGACTCGAGGTCGAGGTCGTCGAGCGAAAGCCCCGCCGCAGACGACGATCCGGCGGACGTCCCCCGCGACCCACCGTCGATCGAATCCTCCGAATCGAGGGCCTCGAGCTCGACGAGTACCAGGCCCGGAAGCCGTTCGAGGAACTCACCCCCATCGATCCGGCGCCCCGCATGGCCCTCGAGCATCGCGGCGGCCCCCCCGCGTGCCGGCTCATCGATCTCTTCTGTCCGATCGGCTACGGCACCCGTGGTCTGATCGTCGCCCCGCCGAAGGCGGGAAAGACGATCCTCCTGCAGCAGATCGCGATGGGGATCAAGCAGAACCATCCGGACGTGGACGTCGTCGCCCTCCTGATCGACGAGCGGCCGGAGGAGGTCACGGACTTCCGTCGAAACGTCCCCGCCGAAGTGCTCGCATCGAGCAACGACATGGACGTGGACACCCACTGCCGCCTCGGGATGCTCGCCATCGAACGGGCGAAGCGGAAGCTCGAAGCCGGTCGCGACGTGGTGGTCCTGCTCGATTCGATCACTCGTCTCGGACGGGCGTTCAACAACTCCCGGTCCTTTCGACAGAGCGGCCGGACGATGTCGGGCGGCCTCGATTCGCGGGCCATGGAGATTCCGAAGCAGTTGTTCGGCGCCGCCCGGAAGGTCGAGGAGGGTGGCTCGCTCACCATCATCGCCAGCTGCCTGGTGGACACCGGGAGCCGGGCCGACCAGGTCATCTTCGAGGAGTTCAAGGGCACCGGGAACATGGAACTGATCCTCGATCGGGCCATCGCGGAACGTCGGCTCTTCCCGGCGATCAATCTCGCCGCGAGCGGCACCCGGAAGGAACACCTCCTGATGGGCGAACGGGAACTGAAGACCTGCACCGCCCTGCGACGCCGGCTGACCTCGATGCCTCCTCCCGCCCAGATCGAGCAACTTCTGCGTGCGATCGAGCGATATCCGGACAACGAGGCGATGGTTTCCGCCTGATCCGACGGCGTCCCGATGCGCACGGGCGACCGAATCCGGCGATACTCCACCCATGGCCAGTGGAAGCGACAATCGACGAAACAACGTCCGGGCGGGGCTGTTCACGCTCTCGGCGATCCTCCTCTTCTTCGCGACGATGGTCGTCCTGAACAGCGGCTGGCTGTCGTCGATCCTCGGAAGCTTCAATCGGTACGTCGTGCGGTTCGATCTCGCCGACGGCGTGTCGGGTCTCAGCGTGGGATCCCAGATCCGCGTCGGCGGACTGGTCCGGGGCGCCGTGACCGAGATCGAACTCGTCGGATTCGAGAATGGAAAGCAGCCCACCGCGCTGGTGACCTTCGAAGTGGACGAGTCGATCCAGCTCTGGTCGAACGCGGTCGCGATCCGCACCGCCTCGATCCTCGGCGGCGGCAGTTGGATCAACATCTCCACCGTGGGTGGCGCCGACATCGTGACTCCGGCACCGACGCCGAAGAATGGCGCGACCGCGGAACGCCTCCCCACCGATGGGAGCGGC
>JAQWJM010000122.1:0-18429 GCA_029248335.1 Phycisphaerales bacterium | reverse complement strand
AGGCATGTACGTCTGCGTCGTGTGCGGCCTGCCCCTCTTCAAGAGCGAGCACAAGTTCACGTCGGGAACCGGCTGGCCGAGCTTCTTCAGCCCCTTCGATCCTGATCACGTGACCGAGACGACCGATGAGAGCTTCGGAATGGTCCGAGTCGAGATCGAGTGCGCCCGTTGCGGTTCGCACCTCGGCCATGTCTTCCCCGACGGCCCCCCTCCGACCGGACAGCGATACTGCCTCAACAGCGAGGCCCTCGCCTTCGTCGAGAAGGGCGAAGAAGTCCCGATCGAAAGCCGGCCCATGGCGACCGAGACCGGCTACTTCGCGGGGGGCTGCTTCTGGGGCGTCGAGCACGGCTTCCAGCAGATTCCCGGCGTCATCTCGGTCGAGAGCGGCTATCAGCAAGGCCGGATCGACAATCCCACCTACAAGCAGATCTGCAACGGCGATACCGGCCACGCCGAGAGCGTGAAGGTCGTCTTCGACCCCAAGAAGGTCTCCTACGAGAAACTGGTCCGCTTCTTCCTCTTCCTTCATGACCCGACCCAGCTGAACCGGCAAGGCCCGGACTTCGGCACGCAGTACCGGTCCGGCATCTACACCGTCGGCGCCGACCAGCAGGCGGTCGCGTCGAAGGTGAAGGCCGAACTCGCCACCGCCGCCCGCTTCAGTGGCCGGAAGATCGTCACCGAGGTCGAACCCGCGAAGACCTTCTGGCCCGCCGAGGACTATCACCAGGACTACATCATGAAGACCGGCCGGTCCTGCCACGTCGACCTGCCCGCCGCCTTCAAGGCCGCCGACATCCAGCCTCTGACGAATGCCGCCAAGACGAGGTGAAGCGACCGCGCAGGCACCGGGCCCGTCCGTGAAACCGAAGGCACCGCGTCTCTGATTGGAGACGCGGTGTCGTTCATATCCTGGCGAAGGATCCTTTGATGACGCCGCCGATCGACCACGTCGATGGCCGTCATGGAACTGGCACCACGACATCATCAGCATCATCGGGCTCATCCGAATCATCGGCGGCACCTGGTGCCCCAGGTGCACCGGTCGCATCAGACGGTTCGTCGGACCCGATACCGTCGACGCCATGCGGACGCCGGCGCTCCGTCGAGATCAGCGGATCGATATTCCCTGCTCCATCAATCTTGCTCGCTGTTCGCCGATGATCCAGGAACGTCTCGGCGTTGCGTCCGTGCGAGGCCGCACTCGCATCCGAAATCGACGTCTCCACGGAGCTCATCGTCACCGGTGGCTCGGCAACCTGACGCGTCATCGGCCGCCCGATCCGATGACGAGCGGACGGTCCCGCCGACTCGGCTCGCACGAGCTGGAAATCACGCTGCATCTGTTGGCAAGACGGACAGATGGAGAGATGACCAAAAAGAGATCGCGGCCCGCCGATGGCGGGCCGCGATCAGAACTGTCTTTCCAACTGGGATCAGCCGCGACGTCGGCGGGTGCCGAACAGTGCGAGGCCGGCCAGGGCGAGACCGCCGGGGCCGGGCACGTTGAGTCCCTGCACGAACGCGTCACCGACGTCGGCGCCGGTGAGATCGCTGGTGGTGAGACCGAGATCCAGAAGAATCGTGGCGAAGTTCTGGGTGATCAGGAGATCGCCCACCACGTCGAAGGTCGACTCGCCGGGGGCGGCATCGGTGATTCCGACGGCGAAGAGCGCGCCGAGGCCGGTGCCATCGAAGAACGTGTCGTTCACGGTGAAGGCTTCGAGGTCGGCATCGTAGGCGATGTCGAAGTTGCCGAGCGTGATCGAATCGTTGAAGGTGATCGTGCCGCGGTGGCCGATCACGCCGGAGAACGTACCGAAGAAGTCATCGGTGTCGTACATGAAGGTGGTCGGGTTCGAGGCGGCGTCGGGGGACGTGATCGCGAAGGCGACGGAGTCCGGACCGAGGTTGCCGGGGACGATCGTGTCGTCGCTCACACCGGTCAGGACGAGGTCGGTGACGCTGCCGATCAACTCGAGGTCGAGGAGCACGCTCGTCTGGCCACCAACGACTTCGACCATGTCCGCGTTGGCGGAGGCCGCGAAACCGGAGGCGGCGATGACCGCACAGAGAGAACCAATCTGCATACGCATTTTCAAATCCCTTTTCTTGATCTCTTTTTCTGCTTGCTGAACCGCCGAACGTACGGCGACTCCCCCCATCAGGATCGCTCGGTGCGGGAATCCGGATTCATGGGATCCGATGCGTCATTCCCGACGAGCGTTCAGAATCAATGTCTTTCAGCGACGACGACGACGACGCCGGGCGCCGACGACGGCGATGGTCGCGAGCACGAGCGGGCCGGGGCCGGGAATCGCCTGATTGAAGCCCTGGACGAACGCGTCTCCAACGTCGGCACCGGTGAGGTCGGTGTCCGTCAGACCGAGGTCGAGGAGAATCGTCGCGAAGTTCTGGGTGATCAGGAGATCTCCCATCACGTCGAACGTCTGTTCGAGCGGCGAGGCATCGGTGATGCCGACGGCGAACAACGCACCGAGACCGGTGCCGTCGAAGACCGTGTCCGAAACGGTGAAGGCTTCGAGACCCGCGTCATAGGCGATGTCGAAGTTGCCGAGCGTGATCGAATCGTTGAACGTGATCGTTCCACGATGGGCGATCGTGCCGGAGAACGAACCGAAGAAATCGTCGGTGTCGTACATGAAGTCGCTACCGGCAGCACCGGCATACGGAGAAGTGATCGCGAAGGCGACCGAGTCGGCTCCGAGATTGCCCGGCGTGATCACGCCTCCACTCACACCCGTGAGATCGAGGTCGGTGACTGACGCGATGAGCTCGAGGTCGAGGAGGACGCTGGTCTGGCCCCCGACGATTCCGACAAACTCCGCGGATGCGACGCTACCAATGCTCAGCGCTGCGATAGCAGCGCCTGAAACGGTCTTGAACAGCATATTTTAAAACCCTTTTCCTAAAAATCCCTATCCGTCACGTCAGCTTCCCTACGGCTGACTGGCACAACTATGCCACTTATTTCGAGGCTCGCAACTCACGGGTGCATCTTTTTCCAATAAAAATCCCGTTCCAGTCCCATCTGCGATCCGCCGGCATCCACGAATCAGCACCGACGAAGAGAAATTCATGGCCGAAATCCCCCCGAATCACCCCCGTTGGATGACACGTTGGCTGATCGCCGCAGGTGTTTACAACCTCATCTGGGGCCTCCCGATCATTCTTGCGCCCGACCTTCCGTTCGAAATCCTCGGGATGCCCCCCTTGGAGAACCCCGGAAGGGCGATCTGGCAATGCCTCGGCATGGTGATCGGGGTGTACGGACTCGGGTACCTGGCCGCCGCGAGCAATCCGCTTCGGCATTGGCCGATCGTCATGGTCGGCCTCCTTGGCAAGGTGTTCGGACCGATCGGCTTCGTCTGGACGGCGGCCCAGGGCGGGATCGACTGGATCTTCGGCCTGAACATCCTGACCAATGATCTGATCTGGTGGGCGCCGTTCGGGATGATCCTCGTCGCCGCCCGTCGCTCGGCGGTCGGCCGACGCGGAACCTCGGGCTGACCGACTACGGCGCCAGCCAGCGGCCCTCGGCCTGCCCTGATCCATCCCACGACCAAGCGGCTCGAAGGTGCCCGTCGTGGTGCAGTTCGAGACGTTCCAGCCGATCGACCCGGGTTCTGACCAGCGCGAAGTTCCTCCGCCCCTCCTCGCTGGTTTCCGCATCTGGTCGGGAGGCATGCAGACCGTCGGGCAGATTCGGGTGCCACGCCTCGAGGACCCCCGAGGGCGGATGCGGTGCCAGATAACAGCGGCGACTGGACAGGGCCGTTCGCGCCCAGCCGGCGTCCGCGACCGCATCGGTGGAATGGACCGTCGTGGCGCCGGAGATGCGAAGCTGCGTCTTGCTCGATCGGTCATAGAACGCCCACGCCAGTCGACCCGACGCCTCGATCTCCGAGATCTTCGGGCTTCGACGATCCGTGTGAAAGACGAGCGTTCGTGACTCGAAGTCCGCCGCTCGAAGCACCACCGTCCGGGCCTCGGGCCGACCATCGACACCGACCGAGGCGATGACCGGCAGGTGCCACTCGTGCCGGCCGTTGCCGACGGCTTCCGCCAGTCCCCGCCAGGCATCCGCAAGCTGCTCGTCGAGCGTCGCACGTTCGGTTCGGTCGTCGGTCATGCCCACATGCTCCCATGTCAGCCGGTTCCTGTCCCGCCCTTCCTTCTGAAACCCACCGCTGTTTTCGACGAAATCAGGAGCGGTCCTCGCACTCGTGGCGAGGCCGTCGACCCACCACGGAACCGGAGCGAGCCCATGATCGATCGATCTCCCGAATCATCCGCACCCTCAACCCGCCGCATCCTCGTGGTCGGCGCCGGCGGCGGCATCGGTCGAGCGCTCGTCGGGCGTCTTCTGGCCGCGGGGAACACCGTGGTCGGCGCCGCCCGCGATGTCGACGCCCTCGGCTCGGTCGAGGGGCTCGAATCCCGACACCAGCTCGACGCCCGGGATCCCGACGCGACGGAAGCCCTGGTCGGGAGTCTTCACCGGGAGGATGGACTGCACGGCATCGTCAATCTCGCCGGCTGCATTTCGCTGAAGCCGGCACACATGGTCTCCACCGACGAATGGAACGAGACGATCGCGACGAAGCTCACCACGGCCTTCTCATGCGTCAAGGCGGCCGGGCGACATCTCAAGGCCGGCGGAAGCGTCGTGCTCGTCTCCACCGTCGCCGCCGGGACCGGCCTGTCGAACCATGAGGCAATCGCCGCGGCGGGCGCCGGCGTGGAGGGTCTCGCCCGGGCGGCCGCCGCGACCTACGCCGCCCGCGGCCTTCGATTCAACGTCGTCGCACCGGGCCTCGTCGACACGCCGCTGGCCTCCAAGATCACTGGAAGCGAGCGGGCGCTCGAACACTCGCGGAAGATGCATCCGCTCGGACGGATCGGCGTCGCGGACGACGTGGCCCCCGCCATCGCCTGGCTCCTGTCATCCGACGCCGACTGGATCACCGGCCAGACGATCGGAATCGACGGTGGTCTCGGCGCCCTTCGAGTACCGGCATCGTGAGTCTCGACGAGATCATCCATCGCCTTCCCCCGCACCTTCGGGAGCGGGTGCACCCATTCGCGGATCACGGCCGCGCTGGTGATTTCGTCGTCTGCTGGATGCATCATGCCAACCGCGTCGACGAGAATCCGCTCCTCGAGGTCGCCGCGGAAGCGGCTCGAACCCTCGGTCTCCCGCTCGTGGTTCACGCGGGATTCGGCGGACGCCACCCCCACGCGAACGACCGGCACACGATCTTCATGCTGGAGGGGCTCCGCGAAACGCAGGCCGCGCTTGCCTCACACGGGGTCCGAATGTCCGTGACCCCTCCGACCTCGAACGACGCCTCCTCCGGGTTGCGACGTCTCGCGGCCCGGGCTCGCCTCCTGCTGGCGGAGGACCAACCGGTCCGCCCCTGGCCCCGCTGGACGACGGCGATCGCGAACGCGGTCCCCGGGGAAGTCGCGCTGGTCGACACCGCCTGCATCGCCCCGGCCCGCTCGATCGTCGGAACCCATGATCGAGCGTTCCGATTCCGTTCGGCCGCGAAGAAGGCCTGGAAGGAACGACTTCACCGGGACTGGCCGGAGGCATCTCTGGAGGCACCGGAAGCCCGGACCGCGGATCTTCCGGATGACACGATCGATCTCGCGTCCGTGGATCTCGGCGACCTCGTCGGAGGGTGGGACATCGACCATGCCGTCGGCCCCGTCCACGACATGCCGGGTGGGATGGCGGCCGCCGACGCACGATGGAACGCCTTCCGCGAAAACGGGTTGAACCGCTACCACCGACGAAGGAACGACGCCGTCGACGATGACGGCGTGAGCGGGCTCTCGCCCTACCTCCATCACGGAATGATCTCGCCGATGCGGGTCGCCCGCGAAGCCCACCACGCCGGCGGCGAGGGGGGCGAGAAGTTCCTCGACGAACTTCTGGTCTGGCGGGAGCTCTCGCATCACTTCTGCCTCCATCACCCCGGCCACGATTCTCTTGGTGCCTTGCCGACCTGGGCGAGCAAGACGCTGGAGCACCATCGCCGGGACGAACGCAGGCACCGCCGCACGTGGGAGACCCTCGCACGAGGTGGAACCGGTGACCGACTCTGGGATCTCGCCCAGGATTCCTTGAAACGGAGAGGCAGACTGCACAACAACGTGCGGATGACCTGGGGCAAGATGCTGCTCGAGTGGACCGCCTCGCCCGAAGAGGCGCTTGATCGCCTTCTCGACCTCAACGATCGATACGCCCTCGACGGCTCCGACGCGAATTCGATCGGTGGCCTGCTCTGGTGTCTCGGCCTCTTCGACCGGGCCTTCGAGCCGGAGCGACCGATCGCCGGAACGATCCGCGGCCGGAGTTCGAAGGACCACGCGAAACGACTCGACCTCGATCGATACCGATCGGTTGTTCACGGGGGCATCATCCGCCAGTCCGTGCTCATCATCGGTGCCGGCATCGCGGGATCGCAGGCGGCCCGGGTCCTGCACGACCATGGGCACGCGGTCACCGTCCTCGACAAGAGCCGGGGGCCCGGCGGCCGGTCCAGCAGCCGCCGTGGCGACGGCACGCGCCATGACCACGGCTGCCAGGTCCTCCGATTGCGTGGTGAAGCCCTTCGTAGACCCGCCGAGAGTTGGGAAGAGGACGGCGTGATCGCCCGCTGGAACCCGCGCGTCCTCCAGAACGGTTCGGTGCTCCCCCGTCCCCGCGATCCATGGTTCGTCGGAACGCCGGGCATGAACGAACTGGTCCGGCACCTCCAGCGAGATCTCACCGTTGAATTCGGATGCCGGGTCACCCGGCTGGAGAAGACCAGCTCGGGCTGGGTCGCGTTCGATGAGGCGGGCTCGAAGGTCGGTGCGGCCGACCGGGTGATCGTCGCGGCACCGGCGCCGCAGGCGGCCGCCCTGCTGCGCACCGCGGACCTCGACGCCGATCCCCTCGAGGCGGTCCGGTTCGATGCGACCTGGACCCTGTTGCTCGACGGGGTCGAACACGACCCCGGCTTCGACGTCGCGGTCGACCCCGGTCCCGAGATTCGCTGGATGGCACGCGAGGCCTCTCGTCCCGGCCGCACCGACGCTGGCTGCTGGACGATCAATGCCACCCCCGAGTGGTCCCGTGAGAATCTCGAAGCGGCACCCGAAGCCGTCGAGCAGCGGCTCCGGACCGCCGCCGCGGCCGTGCTCGGCGCGGCGGTCGAACACGCCGGTACCGTCCACCGCTGGCGGTACGGACTCGTCGAGACTCCGCTGGGTCGACCGGTCCACGTCGATGCGTCGAGCGGCGCCATCGCCTGCGGAGACTGGTGTCTCGGAGGGCGCGTCGAACATGCCTTCGAGAGCGGCGTCGCCGCGGCCGGCCAGCTCCTTCGCGATCGAGCCTTCGCCACACCCGGACGATCCGACGTCGTCGAGGACGGTCTGTTCGCGGGGCTTCCGCGGTGAGCCGGTCACCGCTTCCACGTCGAACCTGCGAATGCTGCGGACGGACCTTCGCATGGCGACGAAAGTGGGCACGGGACTGGGAACAGGTGCGGTACTGCTCCGACCGATGCCGCCGTTCGGGAACCGGACCGGCGGACCGCCGGATCGAGGAACGAATCATCGAAGGGCTCGACGCCCGTTCCCGACGGAGCACCGCATGTCCCTCCGAAATCGCCCGAGCGATCGATCCCGCGGCCTGGCGGGACCAACTCGAAGCGGTCCGGTGCGCCGCGCGACGACTCGTCGCCGCCGGCCGGATCGAAATCCTGCAGAACGGCCGCGCCGTCGACCCCGATACCGCGCGGGGCCCGATCCGACTCCGGCTCGTGCGCGATCGGTGAATCCGATCGACGCGACGACGCGAACGTCGTGTTAGGACGCCATCGATGGGGTGGCGTCCCGAACGACGCTGCGAAGCTTTCGAACGGAGACCAGGACATGATCCATGATGGCCGAACCTGCAGCGAAATCGAAGCGACCACGGACAGTGATGACCGCAGCACCCCCTCCGTCGACCAGCCGAGGATCGAAGCCGCGGTCCGGGAGATCCTGCTCGCCATCGGCGAGGACCCCGACCGCGAAGGACTGCTCGACACGCCAAGTCGCGTGGCCCGGGCCTACGGTGAGATCTTCGGTGGCCTCGACCAGTCTCCCGCCGCACACCTCGCACGCCAGTTCCCTCAGGGCGGAAGCGACCCCGTGATTGTCACCGACATCCCCTTCACCAGCATGTGCGAGCATCACCTCCTTCCATTCACCGGCGTCGCCCACATCGCCTATCAGCCGCAGCACGGACGTGTGGTCGGACTTTCGAAGCTCGCCCGGACCGTTCAGATCCTCGCCCGACGCCCCCAGCAGCAGGAGCGTCTCACCCAGCAGGTGCGTGAGGCGATCGAGGAGCACCTCGACCCGTCCGGCGTCCTCGTCATGCTCGAAGCGACGCACTCCTGCATGCAGATCCGCGGGGCGAAGGCACACGGCGCGTCCATGAAGACCCGCTCGGTGGGCGGCCGCTGGGAACGAGACGCCGCGACACGCCGCGAGATTCAGGAGATGATGGTCGGCAAGTGATTCCGACCCTCTTTCTGGATCGAACATGTCCCCGGACGACCCCATTCTGATCATCGGTGCCGGGCTCTCCGGGCTCGCCGCAGGACGAGAACTTCACCGCCGAGACCGACCGTTCCGAATCCTCGAGGGCTCGGAACGAGTTGGTGGGAGGCTGGGGTCGATGAACGTGGACGGTTTCGTCTGCGACCTCGGCTTCCAGGTGTCGATGTCGAACTACACCTTTCTCGAGACGCTGGTACCCCGGAAGTCCCTTCCCCGACACCCCTACGTTCCCGGCGCCATCGTCTGGACGGGGGCCGAGCGGATCCGGGTCGCCGACCCCCGTCGAACCCCACTCGGGGCCTTCCAGGCCGTCTTTCGAAGGCTCGCCGGCTGGCGAGATCTCCGCGCTGCGACGAGATGCCGCCGTGCCGCCGCCCGGGCGAACTCCGGCACCGATCCGGCCGGCTCGGCCGACCAGTTCATCCGGGACGTCGGTTTCAGCGAGCGGTTCCGAGAGTCCTTTCTTCGCCCGTTCTTCGGCGGCGTCTTCCTCGACGAGTCGCTGACCGTCTCCGCCGGGCGATTTCTCAGGACCCTCGATCGGTTCTCGAACGGTTCAGCCGAACTTCCCCGTGGAGGCATGCAGGCGATCGCCGACGCGATGGCCGCGCCGATCCTCGATCGGGTCGAATTCGGCCGAACCGTCGATCGACTCGATCCGGACTCGGTCATCCTCGACGACGGATCGCGCCGTGGCGTCGCGGGTGTCATTCTCGCCGCGGATCGGGACACCACGACGCGCCTCCTCCACGGAGACCGCGTCACCGAGCGGGACGAAGAAGGCCAGTCGCACTGGTCGTCGACGATCGCCGTCCACTTCGAGACACCCACCGCCACCATCCTCGAACCGATCATCGTCCTGAACGGCAGCGGTTCCGGTCGGGTGAACCTCGTCGCCAGCTCGACCGCGGTGACCGATGGAGTCGCGCCGGCGGGCCGTCACAGCCTCACCGTCAGCCTTCGTCCAGACGGGCCCACCGAACTCGACGATGCCGATCTCGAAGGGATCGAACGCGAGGCGGCCTTGATGATCGGCGTGGAGAGCACGAACTGGCGACACCTCGCGACCACCCCGGTTCGCCGAGCCCTTCCGACCGGACCACCCCCGACGACACCACCAGAAAGCCCCGATGGGGTCGAGATCGCCGGCGACTGGCTCGGCGAGCCGTCGATCGACACTGCGGTTCGAAGCGGAATCGAGGCGGCGGCCCGCCTGGTCGAATCAACACCCTCGGGAGATCGAGCATGACCACGACTCGACGGACCATCGCATGGCTTCGCGGCGACCTCCGGGTCGACGACAACCCCGCGCTGGCCGCGGCCCACGAACGCGGAACGGACGGATGCACCGCGGTGCACCTCCTCGACGACGCCTTCTGGTCGAAGCACCACTGGGGACCGGCCAGACGAGGCATGACCCTTCGCGCGGTCGCCGCGATGCGCCCGAGACTCGCCGACGCCGGAATCGATCTCCGCGTCCTGTCAACCGCATCGAGTTCGGCCGAGGACGTGATCACCGAAGCCTGCCGGGTCTCCGGCGCCACCGAAGTCCATGCGAACCGGGAATTCGGCGTCGATGAAAACCTTCGCGACGATGCGGTCGCGAACCGACTCGCGAACGCGAACGTCGCGTTCGAACGACACCACGACCAGACCATCCTGCCGGTCGAGGAGATCCGCTCCGGCGCCGGCACCCCGTACACCGTGTTCACCCCGTTCAAGCGGAAGTGGCTCGCGCTTCTCACGGACACCGGCATTCCTGCGCCGCTTTCACCACCGCGCGGATCCGGCGTGGTTCCGAAGACGACCGACGCCTTCCCCGGCGAGATCACGCTCGAGACCGCCCTCGCAGACGCGCCCGAATCGGCATTCGAGGCCGGCGAAGCCGAACCGCTTCGACGCCTCGACACATTCCTCGACGGTCCCGTGCAGCGATATCACGACGACCGCGACCCACCGTCGCTGGATGGAACCAGCACGCTTTCCCCGTGGCTCGCCTGCGGCTCGATCTCACCGCGTCGGATCCTCCAGACACTCGTGGACCGATTCGGCGAGGACCCCGCGACGTGGCAGGAGGGTCCCTCCACGTGGCTCAGCGAACTGATCTGGCGCGAGTTCTATCGCCACGTGATGGACGGCATTCCGAAGCTCTCGATGGACCGCCCGCTCCACGGCTGGACCGATCGCGTTCAGTGGCGTGATGATGACGCCGGCTTCGCCGCCTGGTGCGAGGGCCGAACCGGAATCGCGATCGTCGACGCGGGCATGCGGCAGCTCGCCGCGACGGGTTGGATGCACAATCGCGTCCGCATGATCACGGCGACCTTTCTCGCGAAACACCTGCTCATCGACTGGCGCCGAGGCGAGCGATTCTTCATGAAACAGCTCGTCGACGGCGACTTCCCCAGCAACAACGGCGGCTGGCAGTGGGCGGCGTCGACCGGAACCGACGCGGCACCGTATTTCCGAATCTTCAATCCCGATCGTCAGGCGGAACGCTTCGACGCCGCGGGGACCTACATCCGGCGATGGGTTCCGGAATACGACGGTCCGGCATCGATGAAACCGATCGTCGATCTGAAGGCCGCCCGGGTCCGCGCGATCGAAACCTTCAAGTCGGCGAAGAACGCCGTCACGGCCTGAAAAGCCTCAGGGCCCTTCGATGACCTCGGGCGCGAGCTCGAAGACCAGCACCCGATCGACCGCGGTCACCACCAGCCGCTCGCCCGCCGGATCGAAACACGCGTTCGAGATCCATCGCTCGTCCGGGACGAGGGTGCGGATGAGGGCCCCGTCGGCCGAGACCACGTGCACGCCCTTGCCGGTGAGCACCACCGCGCCGTCGGACGCCATCGCCATGCCGTCCGATCCGAGTGGGAAGAACGCCCGTCGATCACCCAGCGCCCCGGTGTCATCGATCGCGAAGGAATCGGTGCGCCCACCGTCGAGATCGGCGACGTAGAGACGGCTTCCGTCCGGCCGGCCGACGATGCCGTTCGGACGCACGAATCCAGTCGCCGCGACCGTGCAGGTACCGTCCGGATCGAGTCGATGCACGTCCGCCCGGAGCCCCTTCCTTCCACCCGCGAACCACGGCCGACGGTAGAAGGGATCCGTGAACCAGATCCGTCCCGATGGTCCGACCCAGAGATCGTTGGGGCCGTTGAAGGGATTCGAATCGCGGTCGGCGAGGACCTCGACGGTCCCGTCGTCGGCCCACGCCACGAGCTGGTTGTCCGCTTCGGCGCAGCCGAGGAGCCGGCCATCGCCGGATACCGCCAGTCCGTTCGCCCGTCGCGCCGCCAGCGGCATCACCGACACCCCACCCGTGGAATCGATGCGGACGATTCGATCGCGGGGCTGATCCGTCACGAGCAGATCACCATTCGAAAGAAACACCGGCCCCTCGGAGAACTCGAAACCTTCGACGAGGACCGCCGCCGGACCGACTCGCGCCCAGGTCGGGTCGGCGGCCAGTGGAATTCGTCGGGTCCGTCCGAGTTCGCCGTCGGATGGGATCTCGTGGAAACGGATCCATCCATCGGTCGTGCCGTCCGCGAGTCGCATGGATCCGTTGAAGCCGAGCACGCTCGCACAACTCGCAAGCGCATCAGCGTCGGCGCCGGGCGAAACGCCGCCCCGGACGAGCACCGTCACCTCCCGCCGCGCTTCGATCGGTCGTCCCGTGCGGGGGTCCAGAAGATGGCTCAGCCGGACGATCCCGCCGTTCCGTTCCACGTCGAGAAACTGCTCCACATCCCCGCTGGTCGCGATCGCGCCGTTCTCCAGCATCACGATCTCGTCGTCGTCGCCGTCGATGGTTCGAATGCGAACCCGCCATCCCGGCGACTCGGGCGGCGGAAACCCCGCCACCAGGTCGCCGCCGACCTCGACCAGCGCCCGAACGAGCCCGTGGGCACGCAGCACCGCGAGGCCGGCATCCGCAGCCATGCCCTTGCCGATGCCGCCGAAGTCGAGCCGGAGCCCGGCCGTCCGACACCGCACCCTGCCAGTCTTCGAATCGAATTCGAGTTTCTCGAGGCCGACCACGTCGTTCGCGAAATCGACGCTCGCCTTCGACGGCGGTTCGCCTTCCCGACACGCCGTCCGCCAGAGCAGGCTGAGCGGGCCGACCGTGGGATCGAACCCACCCCCGCTCAGTCGATGCCAGTGGATGGACCGCCGCAGCGCCGTCGCCAGATCCGAAGACACTTCGACCGATTCGCCGACCCGCTCGACGAGCCGCATCGCCTCGCTTCGCGGTCGGTAGTCGCTCAGGGCATCCTCGACCTTCGCCATGCGGGCGAAGGCCGCCCGCGTCGCGGCGTATCCCGTCGCCTCGTCAGGCGCGTAGACCTGGATGGTCGCCGACGTTCCCATCACCACGCGGCGGTCGACCACTCGGACGAAGTCATCACCGGCGGAGGACACCGACGTTCCGGACGCGGCCACGACCATGGCGAGCAACGCCAGCAGTCGCGTCACGGAAGGACGACGCCCGTGGCTCAGGCTCGGAATTCGTCGCATTCGCGATATGCCTTGATCAACCGATCGACGCCGTCCTTGCCACCCAGGCTCAGGCCGTGTTCCATGCCGACGATGCCCTCGAATCCCCGCCGATGAATGTGACGGAAGACGTTGCGATAGTCGATCTCTCCGGTGGTCGGCTCGCGACGACCGGGATTGTCACCGACCTGGAAGTAGGCGATCTCGTTCCACGCCTGATCCATGTAGGGAATGAGATTCCCTTCGGTGATCTGCTGGTGGTAGAGATCATCGAGGATCTTGCAGCTCGGACTGCCCACTGCTTCGCAGATCATGAAGGCCTGGGGTATCCCGGTGAGGAACAACCCCGAGTGATCACGACGATTCAACGGCTCGAGCACCATCACCAGATCATGCGGTTCGAGAATCGCCGCACATCGCTTGAGATTCTCGATCACATTGGCGGTCTGGAAATCCCAGGAATCGGACAGGCCGTACCGGCCCGGAACCACGGTCATCCAGCGTGCCCCGCACCGACTGGCGATCTCGACCGCCTTCGCCATCTTCGCTTCCAACCGTGCGGTGATGGCCTGATCGCGCTTGACGAAGGTCTCCGCACCGAAGTCGCCCTCGGCCACGAACACCCCCATCTCGATGTCCAGCCGACGCATCGCTTCTCCCAGCCGCTTCTGCTCGGCGTCGGATCGCCCCGGCATTCCGTTGTCCTCCCAGGCCCGGAATCCGTGGTCGTGGGCGAACTGGAGCTGGTCGACGAGGTCGTTCCCGCTCCTTGCATTGAACATGCCGAAGTGCGGCGCATATTTCAGATTGAATTCCGCCGCAGGTGGCACCGCGACATCGCCGGCCGCGACCCCGGTCGCCAGTCCGGCCACCGTCGCCCCGCCCGCCGCGCCGAGAAAGGCCCGCCGTTCGATCCCGCCCGCTTCAGACCCCGCTGATTCGGTTCCGCTCATGTCGTTCGCTCCCTGGTCCGGTCGGCCCTCATGCGTCGGTCGGGCGGGCGTCGTCGCTTCGATTCATTCTCGTCTGACCGGGCACCGGCACCGGCGGCGTCGGCATGTCGGTGAAGTCGGTCGGATTCGGCATGAGATCCTGGTCGCTGTTCAAGGCGTCCTCGAAGGTGATCACCTTGCCGGTGTAGGCCGCCTCGCGTCCCATGATGGCGGTGAGCGTGCTCTCCGCGATCCGCTGCCCCTCGTTGAGATAGTCGCCGGTCCCCCGGATCGACGCCTGCAGATCCATGTGCTCCTGGACGTAGGGATTCCGCTGCGGCCCCTTGAATCGCCAGGCGTTCGGTCCGGTCAGGACCGCCCGTCCGCTGGTGAGGGTCGCCATCCCGTCGGCACCGGTGATGACCTCCTCCACCCGGCCGGTGGTCCCCGCCTGCTGCCGGCACATGCTCATCGCGAAACGGTCGTCCGGGTATCGATATTCCAGACCGAAGTGATCGAAGATGTGACCGTACTCGTCGGAGGTCCGCGACTGCCGACCGCCGACGCCGAAGACCTCGGTCGGTGGCGACTGGAACGCCCAGTTGATCGCGTCCAGGTTGTGCACGTGCTGCTCGACGATGTGGTCGCCGGACAACCAGGTGTAGTAGAGCCAGTTCCGGATCTGGTTCTCGATCTCGCTTCGATCCGGTTCGGCGGCGACGTTCCACAGGCCTCCCATGTTCCAGTAGCAGCGGGCCGCGAGCAGCCGTCCGAGATCCCCTCGGTGCAGCCGCTCCATCGCCTCGAGGTAACACTGTTCATGACGGCGCTGCGTGCCGGCGACGACCGAGAGATTTCGATCCTTCGCGGCCGCGGCCGCCTCCATCACGGTGCGGATCCCGGTCGCGTCGACCGCCACCGGCTTCTCCATGAAGACGTGCTTGCCGCCCTCCACCGCCGCGGCGAAGTGCTGCGGACGGAAGCCGGGCGGCGTCGCGAGAATCACCACGTCGCAATCGGTGCCGATCACCTTCTTGAACGCGTCGAATCCCGTGAACTGTCTCGACTCGGGAACATCCACCCGGGCCTCCTCCCGCTTGCGCAGGTTCCCGAGGCTGCTCTGGAGACGATCGGGAAAGAGATCGCCCATCGCGTGGATCCGCACGTCCGGACCGGCTTCGAGCGCATTGACCGCCGCCCCGGAGCCTCGCCCGCCGCATCCGATGAGACCGACGTTGATGACGTCCTCGCGACCGAGTCTGGACCCGAGGATCGTCGGCGCGGCGGAGACGATCGCCGGAACGGTGGCGGCGAGTCCGACGGCGCGGACGAAGTCACGTCGAGCAAGATTCCGGTCATTCATCGAAGGCGCTCCGATCTTGGTTTTTCGGTGGTGGATCCACCGTCGTCTTCCCGGGTCGCCTACTCGGCGGATTCCCGGATCCGGTCCATTCGTGTCGCGACATCGGTCAGCCAGGCCCGATCGCCGCCGCCGATCTCCGCGGTCATCCATCCATCGAATTCGATCTCCCGCAAGGCGGTCATCACCGCGGGCCAGTCGCAGTCACCCTCGAGCAGCAGGACGTCGAAGCCGGCCCAACGCCCCTCCTTGTCGAGCTTGCTGCGGCTGTATTCCTTCACGTCGATCTTCATGACCCGCGGCCCGAGCACCCTGATCCACTGTTCGGGCCAGCCGTAGGCGACGAGGTTCCCGACGTCGAGATACCACCCGACCCGGTCGCTCTCGAACGAGTCGACGTACTCCGCGGCCTCCCGGGGACTCAGCAGGAAGTTGTTCCAGACGTTCTCGAAGGCGATGTCGATCCCCGCCGCCTCGGCGTCCGGAATCACCTTGAGAAGTTCGGCCCGACTCAGTCGCCAGGCGTCTTCGTACGAGCGATTCTTTCCGACCACGGCCGGCACCACCAGCACGGACGAGGCGCCGTAGGCCTTCGCATCGGCGATCGCCTCGCGGATCGCCGCCACGCACTTCGCCCGAACCTCGGGGTTCGAATCGTTGAGCGGACTCTTCCAGTGCTCGCTGCACACCACGCCGTGGACCGGCAGTCCGGTGGCCTTCGAGGCCGCGACGACCTCCTCCACGCTCCACGCATTGGGGCTCGGCAGCTCGACGCCGTCGTAACCGAGCGATCGAAGCAGCCGGAACTTCTCTTCGAGCGTCCCACCCTCCTTCACCATCTCGATCTTGACCGCCTTCTTCATGGTCGGACTCGCCGGAGGTTCCGAGGCGGCATGGACCGACCCGGATGACATGAGAAGGAAGCCGAGGAGGCCGAGGAAACCGAGAAGGGCGGTGACGAGAATCGCGAACTGACGCATGTGGCTCCCATCCATGCAGGGACGATGCGGGGCGATGGCCGTGAAGACTCGATCAACTGAACTTGTAGACGCCGGGCTGCGGGATCTCGAGGGGCGGCATGGGCCCGAACTTCGGATCTTCGGGGACGATCGCCTTGTCGGAGTTCATGATCTCGTCCCAGGTGATCGTCCGCCCGCTGTAGCCGGCCTCCCGCCCGAGAATGCCCATCGCCACCGACTGGGTCATCCAGTCGCCGTCGTTCAGCAGCTCGCCGTCGCGGATCGCCTTGAAGAGCTCGTTGTGCTCGGTCTGGTACATGTTCGGCGTTCCGCCCTTGTAGCGGAACTCCTTCGAGCCGTCGGCGAACTTGAGGTTCGACTGCCGCGGCGCCCAGCCGTTCACGAAACCGATTCCCTTGGTGCCGGCGATCCAGTCGGTGTTGTCGTTCGAGCAGTTGGGCACCTGCCGGCAGGTGAGGAAACCGCGGGCGCCGTTGTCCCACTCGTAGACCACCGCGAAGTGATCGAAGATGTCGCCGCGCTCCGCGCCTTCGCGGAGGCCGCGGCCACCGAGCGCAGTGGCCTTGGCCGGCGGACGGTTGCCCATCGCCCAGTTCATCTTGTCGACGCTGTGCACCGCCTGCTCGACGATGATGTCGCCGGAGAGCCAGTTCATGTGCTGCCAGTTGCGAAGCTGGAAGTCCATGTCGGTCATGTCGGGCGTGCGGGCCCGGGTTCCGAGCGGACCGGTGTGATAGGTCGAGTGCACGGATTCGATCTCACCGATCGCCCCGTCGTTGATCTCGCCGTAGACCGCTCGTTCCGGTGCCGCATATCGCCAGCAGAATCCGGACATCAACTGGGTCCCCTGGGCCTTCGCCTTCTTCGCGGTCTCCATGACCTTGCGGAGCCCGGGCATGTCGGTGGCCATGGGCTTCTCGCAGAAGACGTGCTTCCCGGCCCCCACCGCCTTCTCGAGATGATCGGGCCGGAATCCCGGCGGCGTCGCGAGGATCACGACGTCGACCCCGCTGTCGAGGACCTTGTCGATGGCGTCGAAGCCGACGAATCGACGTTCGTCGCCGACCATGACCCGGGTTCCATGCTGGTTCTTGAGGCCGTTGAAACTGTTTTTCAGACGGTCCTCGTAGACGTCACCCATCGCCCAGAGCATCACGCCCGGGTCGGCGTTGATCGCCTGATTCGCCGCGCCGGTGCCGCGTCCGCCACATCCGACGAGCCCGACCTTGATGCGGTCGCTCGCGGTGGCGGAGCCCCAGACCGGCATCGCGAGCCCGGTCGCACCGACCGCCGCGGCGGTCTTCACGAACGCGCGGCGATCGACACCGTCGCTGGAACTGGCTTCGGACTTGGAATTCTTCATCGATGGACTCCTGACGGTTTTCGAGACACGAGTGCGAGGATTCGGGCGGGGAACGGTTGATTCACGCGACGCTCAGGGGTCGCAGACCAGCCGCACGCCGACCCAGTCGTTTGAAGCGAGCCACCAGGGACTCTTCGGAATCTGTGGATCGTCGGCGTTCCAGTCGGTGGTGAACGGGATCCGGTAGTCGAGCCCGACGTCGGCGACGGGGTCGATGAACGAACCGCCCATCACGACCCAGGTTCCATCCGGTGCGATCGCGTATTCACTCAGGTTCCCCCAGATGTCGTGGAGGCCGTTGGCGTCGACCGGTTTGGAACCGACCGCATGCGTGGAGTACTCGGCGTTCTCCTCGAACCAGCCGGACGCGATCCGGGCTTCGGCGTCGTCGATGCCGCTCGTTTCGAGCAGGTGACGCATCTCCGCCTCGGTCGGAACCCGGATCTTCCGTCCGGTCTTGATGGACAGCCATTCGACGAAACGCTCGACGGCCGCGGGGCTCGCACTCAGCAGTCCGTATCCGGCGTGTCCGTAACCGCGATCCGCGAGGACGTAGGGCTTGCTCGGGCGGGTCACCGCATCCGACGCCTCGGTGCTTTCGCCGGCATCGGTGTCGAGATTGAAGATGAACGCGTCGTAGAGATCCCAGGTCGCTTC
>JAQWJM010000079.1:0-12405 GCA_029248335.1 Phycisphaerales bacterium | reverse complement strand
TGCTCGCCTGTCTCGACGGAACCGTCGTCTCCCCCGAGATCGACGGTCCGTTCCCGATCCTTCCCGGGACGATGCTGGCACTCGCCCTCGAATCCGCCCGGTCGGCCGGCATCCCGGTCGAATGTCGGCCGTTTTCGGTTCCTGAACTCCACGAGGCCGACGAAATCGCCATCACCTCCACCCGGCGGATCCACTCGATCACCGCGATCGACGGTCGACCCCTCCGCGGTGGTCCGGTGTTCGGCCACCTGTTCGATAGGATGGTCCCCTCGATCGCGTCGGCGATCGCCGGCGAGCCCACCGCGGCCGCTCGCTGAGATCGCTTCGTCGCGTCCGCCGCACCGCCCTCCCCACGGATCGCCCGATGTCCACCGCCTTCGCCGTCTCGATCGGCAACACCCGCACCCAGGTCGGACGCCTTCTGGACGGCCGGATCGAGGAGTGGGCCAGCGTCTCCTCCGACACGCCCAAGAACGCCCTCGAACGGCTCACCGACTGGTCGCGTGACGTCGCCAAGGAGGACCTCGTCGTCCTGCTCGCGTCGGTTCGGACGGACACCGCCCAGGCGATGCGATCCCTGGTCGTCGACCAGCTCGGCGCCGAGATCATCGAACTCGAAAAGGACTTTCCGGTGCCGATCGGCCGCGCCCTCGATCCGGAATCGATCGTCGGCGTCGATCGTCTGCTCACCGCCGCCGCGGCCTGGGACGAACTCAAGCAGGCGTGCATCGTGGTGGATGCCGGCACCGCGGTCACCGTGGACTTCATCGACGGCGAAGGCGTGTTCCAGGGGGGCGCGATCATGCCGGGCGTGCGGATGATGCTCGACACCCTGACGCGATCCGCCGACCTGCTGCCCGCGATCGAATACGAGAAGCCGACCGGCGAGCCCTACGGCCGCAACACCACCGACGCGATGATCCGCGGCGTGCACAACGCGGTGCACGGCGGCGTGTGGAAACTGGTCGAGACCTACGCACTCTCCTACGGCGGCTTCCCGCTGGTCGTCGCGACCGGCGGCGATGCCGAGGCGATCTTCGACGGCGATGAACTGGTGAGCCGGCTCATTCCGGATCTCGCGCTTCGGGGATGCGCGGTCGCCTACCGGACCGCGAACGAAGACGCCGGCTCGTGAACCTCGATCCGGCGAGCCCGGAACGAGGCGTTCGTGCGTGGAGATCGTCGCCGCCCGGCCGGGGCGGCGTGGCGATCATCGATCTCGCCGCGGATTCGGAGGCACCGCTCGACGCGGTGATCACCGCGATCTCCGGGGACGCCTCAGGCCGCCCTTCGTCGCTCGCCCATCGCCGGATCGCCGGGGTCGACGACGGCATCGTCGCCCGGATCGACGCCACCCACGCCCAGTTGATGCCCCACGGCGGCCCCCTGATCGTCCGCCGGATCGCGGAGACGCTGCGAACCCTCGGCGTGACCTGGCTCGACGCGGCTCCCGCGGACGTTCGCCCCGAAGCCGCGGATGCCGTCGAAGTCGCGATGCTCGACGCCCTCGCGATCGCCGCCAGTCCGGCGGCGATTCCGCTCCTGCTCGCCCAGCCCGAGCGGCGTCGACGCGACGACTCCCCGTTCACGGAACGAGAGCTCGAGGTCGGCCGACGGCTGGACCGCCTGAGGCGGCCGGTCACCATCGCCTGCATCGGCGCCCCCAATGCCGGGAAGAGTTCGCTGCTGAATGCGCTTCACAAGTCCGAGGCGGCGATCGTGTCTTCGCTCGCGGGGACGACTCGGGACCGGGTCTCCGCTTCCCTCGATCTCGACGGCGTCGTCGTCGAGTGGATCGACACCCCGGGGCTCCGGGACACGGACGACCCCATCGAGAACGCGGCGATCGCCGCGGCGATGGAGGCGATCCGGCATGCGGTGCTGGTGATCCACCTCGTGGCGCCCGATGTGGAGGACGCGGGCCTTCCCGCTTCGCTGGCGCCCGCCGAAGGCGTGCTTCGAGTGCGGAGCAAGGCCGATCTGCTCGAGTCCGGAGCGGTTCCCGCGGCCGACGACGTGGTCGACCTTCGGATCAGCGCCGTCACCGGCGAGGGCATCGCCGAGTTCGCGCACGCGATCCGGAACCGCGTGGTCCGCGCCGACGACCTCGCCTTCGAAGGACGCTGGCCCTTCGACGCCTGAGTCGGAGCACGTCGTCGGGTCGGACTCAGAGCCCGACGGTGGCGTAGCCGGAGTCGACGTAGATGCACTGCCCGGTCATGCCGCTCGCGAGCCCGCTGAGCAGGAACGCGGCGCAGTCGCCGACCTCGCGTCCCTCGATGTTCCGCTTGAGCGGCGCCTTCTGCTCGACCCAGTCGAGGATCTCGCCGAAGCCACCGACCGCCATCGCGCTCATGGTGCGAAGCGGACCGCCGGAGATGCAGTTGACCCGGACGTTCTTCTCGCCGAGTTCGAGCGCGAGATATCTCGTCGTGGCCTCGAGGGCCGCCTTCGCCACGCCCATGACGTTGTAGCCCGGGACCGCCTTCTCGGCGCCGTAGTAGCTGAGGGCGATCATCGAGCCGCCTTCGGTCATGAGCGGCGCCGCATGATTGGCCATCGCGGCGTAGGTGTAGGCGGAGATGTCCATCGCCTGCGTGAACACCTCGCGGGGCGTCGACGCGAACTTGCCCGGCTGGAGCCAGTCCTTGTCCGCGTACGCGATCGAGTGCACCAGGAAGTCGATCTTGCCGAACTCCTCGCCGATCTCCTTGAAGACGGATTCGATGTCCTCGTCGCTTGCGGCGTTGAGCGGCCGGAGCCAGGGATCCTCGATGCCGAGCGCGTCGATCGAACGACGGACCCGACGCTCCATCTTGTCACCCGGAAGATGGGTGAAGAGACATTCCGCGCCTTCGCGATGGAGGCTCTCGGCGATCGAGTAGGCGAAGCTTCGCTCGTTCGCGATGCCCACGATCAGTCCACGCTTGCCATCCATGAATCCCATGATTCGGTTCCTCGCTTCGGTGGGGGCTCCCGCCGTCGGCGACTCGATGCCACCGGGACGCGGGTGGGACAAGGTACCCCGGAACGCGGCCGACGGGGGCTTCCGGGGACCATCCACGGGTTTCCGCGCCCCGTGGTCCCGCCTTCGCGCCGGCTTCGCTACACTTCTCCCCTTCCGTTCCTCGGAACGGGCGATGAGCGCGCGTAGCTCAATTGGATAGAGCATCGGCCTTCGAAGCCGAGGGTTGGGGGTTCGAGTCCCTCCGCGCGTGCTGAAGAACGGGCCCGGTCACGATCATCGTGGCCGGGCCCGCTTCGTTTTTCCGGTTTCATTTCCGGGATCCGCTCGCTCGATCCCGTGTCGCCCGAGGCTCAGGCCTCGCTCGACCCCGCCTCGTCCGCGGTCCGGTGCAGCCGGCCATCGGCCCACCCGAGTTCCAATCCCGCCCGACCGGCGAGGAACGCCTCCAGCCAGGCCCCGGCGGCATCGTGTCGCCAGGTGTCGGACGCGAAGAGCGGCCCACTCGATTTTCCGTCCGCCCGATCCAGATACCAACGTGAGAGGTTCGCGCGGCTCGTGATCAGGTTGGGGGCGATGCCGTCGGCGAGACATCGAAGACTGAGGGCCGACCAGATCGCGTCGATGCGCATCCGCTCTTCGGCGTTCTCGTCCCGCGACCGCTGGTTCTCCAGTGGCCGCGGCGGGCCTTCCACGCCCTGTTTCACGGCGGCGAGAATGCGATCCGCGTGGTCCTCCACGTTGCGGCGGCCGATGTGACGGCATCGCTGCAGCCCCTCGCGGTCGACGGGCTGGATCTTCGAGATGTCCGCCACCGCCTCGTCGCTCATCGCGACGCGGTGCGGAAGGTCCTGCTCCCGGGCGAGCTCGTGCCGGAGTTCGACGATCGCTCGCAGCACCGTGGTGGCCTTGGGCTTGAGACGGGATCCGCGAACGATCTTCCGCATGTGCTTTTCAGGATCGAAGGTGCCGACGTGGCGGCGCCGCGACTCCTCGCACTCCCGCATCGCCCATCCGAGTCGGTCGTCCGATTCAAGCTGCGTCCGCATCCGGTCCCAGACCAGGGGCAGGAAGCGAACGTCGTCCGCCGCGTAGCGGATCTGGCGGTCGGTCAACGGGCGAGCGTCCCAGTCCGTGAACGTGTGCCCCTTGGTCAGGGCATGGCCCGCGAACCGCTCGACCGCCTTGGCGAGCGAACTCGGCCACGGCATGTCGAGGAATCCGGCGCAGACCTGGGTGTCGACGATGCCCTGCGGCTCGACGTCGAGGGCCCGGCGGGCCGGCTCGAGATCCTGGGCGCCATCGTGGACGAGGGTCTCGATCTCCGGATCCGCCACCAGCTCGAAGATCGGGGCGAGATCGTCGACCTTCAGCGGATCGATCAGTGCGAGCCGGCCGAGGCAGGCGACCTGGACGAGACAGATCCTCGGCAGGAACGTCTCCTCTCCGATGAACTCGGTGTCGTAGGCGAAACTCCCGCTCGCCCGGATGGCCGCGGCGAGCTCCACGAGCGATGCCTGGTCCTCGATGATCTCGGGTCGCCCCGTCACCACCAGCCGATGGTCCTCGATCTCCGCATGCTGGACGGACTGGGCCTCCGCCTCGGCGTGCATTTCAGCCCGCTTCCGCCGGCGGTAACTCGTCCGTCCGTCTGATTCGTTCTTGGCCATCTTCGTGGGTTCCGTCCCGTGCGACGCGGTGCCGGCACCACGCTTGAGATCCATCGCTCCTCGAAACACGACGCCGAGGGAGTCGAGGCGAGTGTAGCGATGAACCTCGGGGTAGGATCGAAGTCCGACCTCGTCGCAGATCGCTCCACCCGAAACCGTCCATGACAGAGACCACCATGCCACAGCCCATGACAGGCCCCATGCCCCACCCCGTGCAAGGCCGTCGATCCCCCTTCCAGCTCGCGTCGGCCCTCGCCTCGGTCGTGCTCGGTTTCACGCTGGCGACCTCCGCGAACCCGATACCCGCCGCACCGACGGCACCCGACCTGCCGGGCCGCTCGGCCGCGACCTCGTCGGCGCCGTTCCGATTCCTGCTGGTGCCGATTCGCGGCACCATCGGGGTCGATGCCACCGCCGCCGGCGTCGAGACGTGCCTGGCCCTCGCGAAGAGCGAGGGATGGGACGGCGTGCTCCTCGAGTTCGATTCGACCCTCGGCCGGCTCGACGACGGACTCGCGATCGCGAACGCGATCCGGCTGGCGGCCGACGACCTTCGGACGATCGCCCTGATCCGCACCGCGGGCGGCGCGGCGATCCTCCCGCTGTTCGCCTGCGAGGAATGGTTGGTGCTCGACGAGATCGAGATCCAGGAACGGGACGACCGGGGAATCGTGGTGATGCGTCCCCTCGGATCCGACCGCCCCGCGATCCGCACCCTGCCGACGTGGGGCGGCGACGCGGAGACCGTCGCGTCGGAGTTGACCGCCCTTCGGGTCGCGGGCCGCCGATCGATGCCCGCGACGATCTCCCGGAAATCGAGGGACGGACGCGCCGCCCTCCTCGACGCACTGGTCGACCCCACGCTCGCGCTCCGCGTCGAACCGGACGGCGTCCTTCGAACGATCGGTCCCGACGCGACTTCCACGGACGCGACGCCGGTCATCCGGACCGGCGAGCAGGGCCCGGGGATCCGTGCCGCCGAACTCGATGCGACCGGTCTCGCCGACGGCCTTTCGGTGGGACTCGATCCCCTGCGGATCGCGCTCGGCGTCGAAGCCGTCGAACCTCAGGCGGACACCGGCGTCGCCCTGATCGGATCCGACGCCGACGACCGGTTCGCCGGCCGCGGAGGACTCGCCCGCCAGGCGGACATGATCTTCACGGTCGTCGACGCGATCGGCTCGCTCACCGCGAGCCTCCCCTGGACCATCGAGCGCGCGAGACTCGCCGCACCTGATCGGCCCGACGCACGAAGCCGATATCCGATGTCTCTCGGTCGGGACGGCTGGGCGCTCTCCGCGGCGGGCCTGAAGAACTGGACCGTCGCGTGCGATCAGTGCATTCGTCGCTGGAACGGTGTGGCGAACACCACGCGGGAACTGCTCGCCCTCGAGGAGCGCGGCCGGACCCTGTTGGACGCCTACGTGGCGATGACGCCGGTGCCCGAGGACGTCGCCCGCCACGCCGGCGCAGTCCGGGTCGCCCGAGCCACCCTCGCTCCCATGTCCGAACTCGTCCCCGAATGGCGACGCCTCGCGACGGCGGCGAAGGAGAACCTCGACCGCGTCGAGGCGATGAAGTCCTCGCCCCCGCGCATCGACCGTTGACCGGACGCCCGATCCGACGCGTCCCGCAAAACGTCACCGCCGACGCCCGGAGACGTCGGCGGTGGTCGTCCGGTCGAAGCGACCGGACGGGAGCAGGAATTCGTGAAGCGGTTCAGGCCGCTGCGAGCTGCCGGCAGAACGCGACCTCGTCGCCGTTCAACCAGTAGTCCCTGGACAGATCGAGCAGATACCTGGCCACCATGCGCTGCTTGTCCGGCGACCATCGTTCCTCTTCGACGCCCGTCGCGAGTCGCTGCAACAGGCCGGTGATGCCCGACATTCCGAACGGAAGCTCCGGCGCGAGATCGGCGCCGTTGGAGAACGTTCGGTTCTCGTCGTACCGGTGGGAATCGTCGCTGGAATCGGGTCGTCGGGGTGTGGTGTTTTCGTCGTTCATGAGTGTGCCTCCCTTGTGTCCACCTGATACGAATCAGGCCGCACCGGAGTTCGTCATGAACCGCCCCGAACGGATTTTCGTTCGAATAACCGGGAATCAGGAGGTGGGAGACGGATGTCGATGGGGCATGTTCCCACCCCCGGTCCCCCCCCGCGGGAACGTCCGATTTCAGTCCGCGTACCGAGCACGGACTTCTCGGAAGTCCTCGACGCATTCCATCAGGATCTCGACCAGCTCGGGATCGAAGTGCTTCCCGGATTCCTCACGGATCACCTCGAGCACCCGGTCCTCGGGCCATGACGCCTTGTACGCCCGAGCCGTCGAAAGCGCGTCGTAGACGTCGGCGAGCCCGACGATCCGCGCGAAGAGTGGTATCTCCTCCCCCGCCAGGCCGGCTCGCGTCGGGGTATCCGATGGTTCGAGCGCCGCATCCGGCTCGATCGGCCCCGGGTATCCCGTTCCATCCCATCGTTCGTGATGATGGAGCGCGACCTCCCGCGCGACGTCGTCGAAGTCGGTCCGCATCCCCCGGAAGAGCCTGGCGCCGATGACCGCGTGTCGCTGCATGTGCGCGAACTCCGCGTCGTCCAGTCGACCGGGCTTCTTGAGGATCGCGTCGGGGATGCCCACCTTTCCGACGTCGTGAAGCATCGCCGCGGTCCGAAGCCGGTCGCGGTTCTTCTCGCGTTCGACATCCGGCACGCCGTGCCGAACCGCCCAGGCGTCGTAGAGGACCGTCGAATACCCCGCGACCCGCTGCACGTGGGTTCCGGTCTCGGTCGGATCACGGACTTCGGCCATCGCGATCATCCGCATGACCAGGGCCCGCGTCATGGCGGTCCGTTCGATCGCCACCGTCGCGAGGCCCGCGAAGTGCTCGATGATCTGCTGGTCCTCGTCGGTGAACGGGAGGCCTGCGTCCTCGCCCCCCGGATTCGCGAGCTGCAGGACGCCTCGAATCTTGCCGTCGCGGGTCCGCAGCGGGAGACTCAACAGCGCCTTGGTGCGATAGCCCGAGGCCAGATCACGCCCGGTGTCGTAGGAACAGTCCAGCTCCGGCGGGATCGAATAGGCATCCTCCACCCGGATCGCCCGCCCCGTCAGGGCGACCGTGCCGGCGACGCTCTCCAGACTGAGTGATCGACTCATCCGATGCGTGAAGAAGTGGTCGCCGCGGTTCTCCACCTTCTCGTTCTGGATGTGATTGCACTCCAACCGGTCGCCGGTGATCGTGTAGATCGCGCCGGCCTCCGCGTCGCAGCACGTCCTCGCCTCCAGCAGGATGCGATCGAGCAGGAGTTCGAAGTCCTGGTATCGATTGAGATCGGCCCCGAGGGTGGTGATCGCCGCGAGCCGTTCCCGGTCCCGCTGCGCCCCGAGTTCGATGGATTCCTTTTCCGTCTCGATCTGCTCGTTGAGCCTCGCGATGTCGCGATTCGCCTCCTCCAGCCTGCGCCGGGCGCGGCGTTGCTCCAGCATCGCCCGCCGTCGTTCCACGTGAATCCGGATCCTGGCCAGGAGCTCCACCGACTCCGGCATCTTCACGAGGTAGTCGTCCGCGCCCCGTTCGAACGCCTCGGCCTTGGTGGCCCCCTCCTCCCGGCTGGAGAGCACGATCACCGGCACATCGGCGAGCCCGGAAGTGCGTCGATAGGCGCGAAGGAGGTCGAATCCATCGACCTCCGGCATCACCAGGTCCTGAAGAATGACGTCCGGTTCGAACCGCCTCGCGGCTTCGACCGCGGCCGCGGGATCCTGCTCCGCCTCGAAGCAGAGTTCGGGTCGTTCCGCGAGCATCCGGCGCATGCCTTCGATGACGATCGCCTGATCGTCCACCAGCAGCACCTTGGTCACGTTGCCGTTCATGCGATCGCCGACTCCCTCGTACGAGAATTCTAGCGGGAACCCGGAGGCTTCGGAATCCGACGGCTCGTTTCGACGTCAGGCGCTGAAGTAGGCAGCATCCGGATGATGCACCACGAGCGCGCTGGTCGACTGCTCGGGATCGATCTGCCAGTTCTCAGTGAGACGGCAGCCGATCCGCTCCGGTTCGAGCAGCTTGAAGAGCGTCTCCTGATCGGACATCTCCGGGCAGGCGGGATAGCCGAAGGAGTATCGACACCCCTGGTAGTTCTGACCGAACAGTCGGCGGATGTCGGGATCGTCGTGGTGCCCGATCCCGATTTCGGCCCGCATCCGCTTGTGCCACATCTCCGCGAGGCCCTCCGCGCACTCGACGCCGAAGCCATGGAGATACAGGTAGTCGGCGTAGCGATCCGCCTCGAAGAGGATCCGGGCTCGGCGGGAGACCTCTTCGCCCATCGTCACGCAGTGGAAGCCGACGATGTCCCGCTCCCCGGACTCGACCGGGCGGAAGTAGTCGGCGAGGCAGCGGCGCTGTCGCGACGACTGCCTGGGAAAGGAGAATCGGGCGATCTCGCGGTCGTGATCCTCCGCATCGAAGACGACCAGATCGTCGCCGTCGCCGTTGGCGGGCCACCATCCGTAGACCACCTTCGGGGCGAGGATCGGTTCCGCGCGACACTCCGCCTTCAGACGCTCGAGGACCGGATCGGCGTGTGCCGCGACGTACGCCGCGTATTCATCGGCATCCATCGAACCCTTGCGAAGTCCCCACTGCCCCCGGTACAGGGCGGTCCGGTTCACGTACGCGAAGACCTCGTCGATCGGAACCTCTTCCACGAGCCGGGAACCGAAGAACGGCGCCGCGGGAAGCTCCGCGACGGGGGCGAGCGGCCTGGCCGCGACGAGGGTGTCGGCGTCGCCTCGTTCCCGGGTCGACTCCCGAGCGGCGGCGACCGTGGCTTCGGCGGCCTTCCGCTTCTCGAGTCGCTCGGTGATCTCGCCGTCGAGCTCATCGAGCGCATCGTTGGAGATCCGATCACACACCCGAAGACCGTCGAACGCGTCCTTGCCGTAGTAGAGGGGGCCCTCGTAGATGTCGCGCAGCCGCTTCTCCGCGTGGAACCGCGTGAGCGCCGCCCCACCGAGGATCACCGGAACCGAGATTCCGAGTTCGTTGAAGGCACGCAGGTTCCGCTCCATCACCGTGACGGACTTCACCAGAAGGCCGCTCATCCCGATGGAGTCCGCCTTCGTCTCCCGCCAGGCGGCGACGATCTGCTCCACGGACTGCTTGATCCCGATGTTGTGGACGGTGTAGCCGTTGTTGGTGAGGATGATGTCGACGAGGTTCTTCCCGATGTCGTGGACGTCGCCGGAGACCGTGGCGAGCACGATCGATCCTCGCCCGACATCGCCTTCCACCTTGTCCATCAGCGGTTCGAGGCGGGCCACCGCCTTCTTCATCACCTCGGCGGACTGGAGCACGAAGGGAAGCTGCATCCGGCCGTCACCGAAGAGCTCGCCCACGATCTTCATCCCCGCCAGCAGGTGGTCGTTGATGATCTCCAGCGGCGCGAGATCGACCAGCGCCTCGTCCAACGTCTCCGCGAGCCCGTCGTCCTCGCCGTCGATGATGTGCCTTTGAAGCCGTTCCGGAACGGTCAGGGACTCCATGGAGACCCGCTCCTCGGTCTCGCCGTCCTCGGGAAAGAGCCCGATGAAGTGCAGCAGCGGATCGAAGTCCTCGGGCATGCCCTCGGGCCGGTCGGCACCGCGTCGGTCGAAGATCAACCACTCCGCGGCGGCCCACTTCTCCTCGTCGATCTTCGTGCGCGGGAGGATCTTCGACGCGTGCACGATCGCCGCGGTGAGCCCCCTGGCCCGCGCGTGATCGAGGAACACGGAATTCAGGACCGCCCGGACCGGAGCCCGAAGGCCGAAGGAGATGTTCGAGAGACCGAGCAGGATGCCGCACTTCGGGAAGCGCTCCGCGATCAGTCGGATGCCCTCGAGCGTCTCGTGTCCCAGCCCGCGATCGTTCTCGACCCCGGTCGCGATCGTGAAGGTCAGCGGATCGAACAGAAGGTCGGATTCGTCGAGGCCCCATTTCTCGGTGAAGAGTCCATGGATCCGCGCCGCGATCTCGAGCTTGCGGTCCGCGGTCTTGGCCATGCCCGCCTGGGGATCCTCGTCGATGGTCAGGGCGACGCAGGCTGCGCCGTGGGCCTTCAGAAGCGGACAGATCTCGTCGAGCCGCCGCTCGCCGTCCTCGAGGTTGATGGAGTTGACGACGCACTTGCCGCCCAGTCGCTTCAGTCCCGCTTCGATGGTCGGGGCCTCGGTGGAATCGATCATGATCGGCGCGTTGAGACTCGTCGCGTATCGGCTGGCCACCTCGGCCATGTCGCGGGCACCGTCGCGTCCCACGAAGTCCACGCACACGTCGAGCAGGTGCGAGCCACCACGCAGTTCCTCGCGTCCCATCGACACCAGCGCGTCCCAGTCCTCCGCATCGAGCAGACGCTTGAACTTCCGGCTTCCGTTCGCGTTGGTCCGCTCGGCGACGATGAGGAACGAATTGTCCTGCTGGAACTCGGTGAACCCGTAGAGACTGGAGCAGCCGGGCTCGAGCGGAACGATCTCCCGCTTCGGTGCCGGCCGGTCTCCGACCAGATCCACGAGCGCCGCGATGTGCTCGGGCGTGGTTCCGCAGCATCCACCGACCAGGTTCACGCCCCGGTCCTCGACGAATCGCCGCATCGCCTCCGCGAAGGAACGCGGCTGGAGCGGATAGGACGCCTCGCCGTCGACGAGGACGGGAAGCCCCGCATTCGGCACCACTGAGACGAAGCGATCCCAGTGCCGGCAGAGATACTCGACGTGCGAGGTCATCTCCACCGGGCCGGTGGCGCAGTTCAGTCCGAGACTCGCGATCGGCAGCATGCGAAGCGCGTTCACCGCGGAGGCGATGTCGCTGCCGAGCAGCATCGTCCCAGTCGTCTCGATGGTGATCGAGACCATGATCGGAACGTCGAAGGGATCCCGGCCTCGCGCTTCCAACGCCTTGATGCAGGCGTTGACGGCACAGCGGACCTGCAGCAGGTCCTGACAGGTCTCGATCAGGAACGCGTCGACGCCGCCATCGAGCAGCCCCTCCGCCTGCTCCTCGTAACTCCGCAGCATCAGGTCCCATTCGGTCTGACCGAGGCTCACCAGCTTCGTTCCCGGGCCCATGGATCCAAGGACGAATCGCGGCCGATCCGGCGTGGCGTGCCGATCACACGCGGCGCGAGCGATCTCCACGCCTTCCCGGTTGAGCTCGCGGGTCATCGCCACGACCTCGTCGTCGAATTCCGCCCCGACGAGGAGGTTCGCACCGAAGGTGTTGCTCTCGATGCAATCGGCCCCTGCTTCGAGGAACGTCTCGTGGATGCGCTGGATCATGTCCGGACGGGACTTGGTCAGGATCTCCGAGCAGTTCTCGCGGCCGAGCCAGTCGTCCATCCGGCAGTCCGGGCACGACTGCAAGCTCGTTCCCATCGCCCCGTCCAGAACGAGGACTCGGCTCTGAAGTGCCTGATTGAGTGTTTGTGGGGGCATCGGGGTTGGGCTCCTCGGCATTGAAAATTTCGCCGAAGTCTTGATCGGCTGTTTTCACGCAGCATCGCGGTTCCAGAAGTAGAATAGCCTTTAAACCGTTAATCCGGATTAATGGATTAAATCAATTGGAATAATCTTGGAAACTGCGTCGGATCGCGGGGTAGGTACGATGACGAACCCGAAACTCGATGCGAGATCGTCCGGGGACGTGATCGCGACCTTCTCCAGGCCACGGAGCCGTTCCATGATGCTGTTTGATATCCGGACCTCCGGACGCTTCATCGCCCCCTTGATGCTGGC
>JAQWJM010000071.1:0-7546 GCA_029248335.1 Phycisphaerales bacterium | reverse complement strand
CTCGGCAGGTTATGGGCCGGGGCCACGTTGAGCTGGACGAGCTTCTCGCCCTGGATCCGCTTCGCCTCGTCCGGGTCGACGAAGTCGGAATGGCAGTTCGCCTTCCCGTCGTCGTTCGGAAGTTCCTTCTTCGCCTTGCTGGCGAGTTTGTGGATCTCATCCGGGCTCAGAACCCCGCGCTTTTCGAGGATCTCCTGCTGTTCCGGGGTGAGCGCGTCGGACCGGATCGCCTTGCCGCGATCGAAGCCCTCGGCCTTGCCGCTGGCGAACTCCTGGATCTCCTTGGAGATGCGGACGCTGCACCAGTCGTGACCGCACATCGCACAGAAGTCGGTGTCGACGTCGAGGTCCTCGTCGTGGTACGCCCGCGCGGTGTCGGGGTCGAAGGACAGGTCGAAGTGCTTCTGCCAGTTCAGTGCCGCCCGGGCCTTGGTGAGCTCGTCGTCGTTGTCGCGGGTTCCGGGGATGCCCAGGGCGATGTCCGCGGAGTGCGCCGCGATCTTGTACGCGACGCATCCCTGCTTGACGTCGTCCCGCTTGGGAAGTCCGAGGTGCTCCTTCGGGGTGACGTAGCAGAGCATCGATGCCCCGTGATACGCCGCCGCCGTCGCGCCGATGCACGACGTGATGTGGTCGTAGCCGGGGAACATGTCCGTGACCAGGGGCCCGAGCACGTAGAACGGCGCGCCGTGGCAGAGCCGCCGCTGCAGCTTCATGTTGAATTCGATCTGATCGAAGGGGACGTGGCCCGGACCCTCGATCATGACCTGCACGCCGCAGCGCCAGGCACGTTCGGTGAGTTCGCCGAGCGCTTCCAACTCACCGAGCTGGGCCGCGTCGGTCGCGTCCGCGAGGCCGCCGGGGCGAAGGCCGTCGCCGATCGAGAACGTGACGTCGTGACGTCGCATGATCTCGCAGATCCGTTCCCACGCGGTGTACATGGGATTCTCGGCGTCGTGGGTGAGCATCCACTTCGCGAGCAGCGAGCCCCCACGACTCACGATCCCGATGAGCCGGTCGCGCACCAGCGGGATGTGCGCCTTCCGGACGCCGGCATGGATCGTGAAGTAGTCGACGCCCTGCGCCGCCTGATGCTCCAGCGTCTCCATGATCATGGGCTCGTCGAGATCCTCGATCTTCCGACCGATGATCATCGAGTAGATGGGCACGGTGCCGATCGGCACCGTCGAGTTGCGGATGATCGCCTCGCGGGTCGCGTCGAGATCACCGCCCGTGGAGAGATCCATCACGGTGTCCGCGGACCAGCGTTCCGCCCACTTGAGCTTCTCGACCTCCTCGTCGGTGGAACTGCTGACCGGAGACGCGCCCATGTTGGCGTTGATCTTGGTCTTGGACGCGCGGCCGATCGCCATCGGATCGAGCTCGAACTCGAGGTGGTTCCGGTTCGCGGGGATGACCATCCGTCCCGACGCGACCTCGTCTCGGACCTGGAAGGCCGTGAGATGGGTCTCGCGTTCGGCGACCCGGGTCATCTCCGGGGTGACCACGCCCAGTCGGGCCTGTTCGAGCTGGGTGATCGCCTCGAAGCCGGCGGGCGGGACCGCGCGGATCCAGTCGCCGACCGACGCGTGATTGTGTCCACCACATCCCGAGTCCGGACCGTCGGTCGCTTCGATCGTCCAACCGTCGGGGAGGAAGTCCCAGGCCGTCGACGTGCTGGGCTCGGGCATGCCGGGCGTGTCGGGTGAACTGAAGGTGAGCGGTCCGCCGATGTCGGCGCGGTGGGCGAACGACCCGGGGGTCGTGCCTTCGCCGGTCGAGGACGGGTCCTCCGCGCCGTGAATCGGGAATCGCCAGCGCGGATCTTCGGTGGGTGGGGTGATCATCTCGGACTCCGTTGGCCTGGGGTGGCCGAAGGGACCGGTCCGTCACGGAGAGCCGCGCGTCAAGGACGTCACGGGCCACGTTCCCTCCGCCGGTACCAGCCGGATCAGGTTCAACGGGTGCATCTCAGTACGCGGTCGATGGACCCGCGACGCCCCGAGTGGCTGCCGAATGGTAGCACGCCCGCGACGCCGTCTCCGGTTCCGACCGCCGGTCCACGATCCGCCTCCGTCTAGAATCCGGACATGGCCGACCGTGATCCAACCCCCCCCACCATCGAGGACATCCGGACCGCCGCCCGTCGAATCGAGCCGCACGTGCACCGGACACCGGTGCTCACCTGCGCCAGGATCGACGAGGTCGCCGACGCGGAGATCCACCTCAAGTGCGAGAACCTCCAGAAGGTCGGCGCCTTCAAGGCGCGCGGGGCCGCGAACGCCGTCTTCTCGCTCGCCGACGACCTCGCGGCGTCCGGCGTGGTGACTCATTCCTCCGGCAACCACGCCCAGGCCCTCGCCTGGGCCGCGCGGCGACGTGGCATCCCGGCCAACATCGTGATGCCGACCAATGCGCCGTCCGTGAAGAAGAACGCGGTCCTCGGCTACGGCGGGATCGTCCACGACTGCGAGCCCACCCTCGAGCAGCGGCTCGCGACATGCGAACGCGTCGCGGCGGAGACCGGCGGCACCATCATTCCGCCCTACGACGATGACCGGATCATCGCCGGACAGGGGACCATCGCCCTCGAGCTGCTCGGACAGGTGCCCGATCTCGATGCGATCGTGGCACCGGTCGGTGGCGGCGGGATGATCGCCGGCATCGCGATCTGCGTGAAGGCCATCGCACCGGGGATCCGGGTGATCGCCGCCGAACCGGAACTGGTCGACGATGCCGCCCGGTCCCGCCGGTCGGGACGCATCGAGCCGCATCGAGGCGATCCGACCTCCACCATCGCCGATGGGCTTCGCACCACGCTCGGTGAACGGACCTTCCCGGTGATCCGGGACCTCGTCGACGACATCGTGACGGTGCCCGAAGCAGCCATCCGCGACGCCCTGCGACTGGTGATGGAACGCGCGAAACTGGTCATCGAACCGAGCGCGGCGGTGGGCATCGCGGCCCTCGGCACCGACGCATTCCGTCGCCATGGATTCGAGCGGGTCGGTGTCGTCCTCTGCGGCGGAAACCTCGACCTCGACGTGCTCCCGACGCTGCTCTGACCCGACGCGGATCGACGCCGCCGGTTCAGCCGGTCCACGCGGCGATGAACAGTCCGAGATCCGAACCGTTCACGATGCCGTCGAAGTTCAGATCCTCGGGACAGCCGATGCAGACGCCCCAGGAACTGATCAGGAATCCGAGGTCTGCGCCGTTGACGACACCGTCGTCGTTGAAGTCCGCCGGGTTCGTCGACACCGGCGCCGATGCCACGATCTCGACCAGCAGGTCCAGTTCGGAGATCACGCTGGTGATCGTGCCGCCCAGCAGCACGCCGGCGGTCTCGTCCCCGGGTGGGAACGTCGGCAGCTCGAAGGGGATCTCATCGAACGGTGGAAAGTCGACCGGTTGTTCGCCGGCGGCGCTCACCGCGCTCGAGAGCGTGAGAACCGTCTCGGTGGTGCCGATCTCGAGTCCGCCCGTGAATGGAAACGCGAACGGCAGGTCGAAGACCTGCACGCCGGCACCGAAATCGATCTCCAGCGAGATCACGGCCGGAAGCACGGCTTCGAATTCGTATCCGTCTCCGGCGGAGGCGACGAGCACCGTGGCCGGCGCTTCCGACCGGACCACGAAACTCGAGATCGTCCCCGTCTGCAACGGGATCGGAATCTCGAAACCGCCGGGATAGATCGAGAACGGGGCGTAGGTCCGGAAGGTCTGGAGCAGGATCGTCAGATCCACGCCGACCGACGCGGTCCCGCCCGAAAGCACATCGAATTCGAAGCCGTCGATTCCGAGGATCCCGTCACCGATGTCGACCGCATCCACGGCGATGAAGCCGGATGGCTGCGACTGCAGGGACGGCGATCCGATTCCGAAGACGGCGCTGTAGCCGACCGGGAGGTTTCCGCTGCCCCCGAAGAGGCCCGGACGCGTCTGCGTTCCGTCGGGATTCGACTTCGCATCGAAGTCGCCGATCAGCACGCCGTCGAACGGCACCGAAACGAGCAGGGTCTGGTCGACCATGCTCTCCTTCGGCTCGATCAGGAGATCCTGGGCGAGGACCGCGGCGGAGGCGTTGGAAAGAAGGGTGACGAGCAGAATGCGGGGGGCGAGGCGAGCAGGGTTCATGGGGCGAAATCTCCGTCCTCATTGTGGACGATCTCTCGACCGTTTCCAGCGAATAAGGCGAAGGCGGCCATGATCATCCGCTCATTCTCAGGGACAGCCGCCCCAACCGACGAAGAGCCCGCCCAGATCCTGACCATCGACCGTTCCATCACCGTCGAAGTCGGCCGGGCAGACGTCCGTGCACTCGCCCCAGGCCGCGAAGAGCAGGCCGAGGTCGACGCCGTCGACCATGCCGTCACCGTTCAGGTCACCCGGACATGGCGCGGCGGTGCAGGCGAGTTCGAGGAGATAGTGGAGTCCGTAGGTCCGCGGCAGCGGTTCCTCGTCGTCGTCCGGGGGGTTCTTCGGGTCGATCTCGTCGCAGGGAAGTCCGGACCGCAGCGATCGGCCGTCCGCACCCGCCTCGACGACGAGGTGGTACTCGCCCTCCGGCAGATCGACGACCCACTCGTCGTTTCCGCAGGGATCGACGGGTCGCCGGTCGAGCACGCTGATCGGCCCTTCGCACGATCCGGTCACGATGAGCATTCGCGCGGGGAACTCCGTCTCGAGGCGGATGACCAGCGGCCCGTCGCGGGTCTCCGGAAGTCGGAACCAGTCGACGTCGCGTGGCACCCTGGTGGTGGTCTTCCCGTAGATGGCGTCCCCGCAGGCGATCGACGACGCGTTGATCTCGATCGCGCCGCCGCCGCATCCGTCGTTGAGCCGCTCGAGACAGGGCTCGCCTTCCTCGCGGGCGTTCGGTGGCGGAACGATCGGGCACTCGACGGTGCCGGCGCACCATGATTCCGCCTCCGCGACGCAGATCTCGTCCCAGGTGCCGTATCCGCAGAAGGGATCGTGCATCCGAACCAGTTCGCAACACGTCTCGTCGAGGCAGCCCCCGGTGTCGTGAATCTCGAGACAGCCGCCGAAATCGGGGCAGTACACGTCGCCGCAGAGTTCCCCGGCCTGCTCCACACAGGTCTCGTCCCAGACGACCTCGCAGCAGAAGACGTCGATCTTGCAGACCAGTTCGCAACATTGCGGTTGAAGACAACCGGGCCCGTCGTGCGGCTCGTCGCAAGGCGGGCGATCGGGACCGCAGTCGTCCTGCGCCCGGGCCGCGGAGATCGGCAGCGACATCAGCGCGACCGCGAGGATTCCGGAGAGGATGCCGTTCATCTGCGCATCCCTCCTTCCGACGACTCCGGCGATTCGGGCGCCGGATCGAAGTCCGCGTGGACATCACCACCCACGGTCTCGAGGAACAACGCCACGTCAACGCCCGTGATCGCCCCGTCGCCGTTGAGATCCCCGATCGCGCCGCGATCGATCGCGAAGCCGGGGGAGGACGTCCGCGACGCCGTGGCTCGACCCGTGCGAGGCACGAATCCCTCACCGCAGTCCGCATCCTCCTGCGGCGTGAGATTCGGCAGGAACCAGACCGAGTTCGAGATCAGTTCGACGGCCAGGACGTCCTGATCGCAATCACCATCGAGATCCGTGACGAGCACGGCCCGGAAGAAGCTGTCGGATCCGATCTGCTGCGGCGGTTCGAAGGTCACTCGCCCGTCGCCTCCCTCGGCCACGGGCACCGTCCGGTTGTCGAGCGCCATCACCGGGCCGGGCAGGGCGTGACCCACCACGGCATCAAGGTCACCGTCCCCGTCCAGATCGCCGAGCCCGACCGCGTAGGCGTACCCGAGCTGGGTCGAGGCGAAGGCCCTTTCCCGCTGCAGGTCGATGCCGACCGGTGCCCCGCCGTTCTCGAAGACGCCGAGATGGGACGAAGAGTCGAGCAGGATCAGCGGCACGACGAGATCCTCGTCACCGTCCGAGTCGACATCGCCGATCCCGAGATTGGTCATGCCACCGATCTCGCCGGCGACGCGCGGCGGACGCCAGCCGGCATCCGGTTCGAAGGTGCCGTCGCCACGATTGAGAACCACGCACGCCCGGCTTGCACCGGTCGCGACCACCACCAGATCGCGGTCGCCGTCACGGTCGATGTCCACGGTGTCGATCGCCTGCGGGTAGGGGTGGCCGACCTCGGATTCCGCGATCACGACATCCGCCCCGCGTTCGAATCCCGCGGTGCCGTCGTTGAAGAGGATCTCGATGATCGGCAGACGATGATTCATCGCCGCGATGTCCGGATCGCCGTCGCCGTCGAGATCGTCGACCACCAGGGCCCGCGGTTCGCGACCCAGTCGGATCTCCTCGAACTCCGCGAAGGTCCCGTCGCCGAAACCGCGAAGGAGCGACAGTCTTCCCCGCAACGACCGGACCGCGAAGCAGAGGTCGAGGTGGCCGTCTCCGTCGAGGTCCACGATCTCCACCCAGTCCGTCTGCCCGCCGGTCACCAGTTCGACCGGCGTTCCAAGGACGCCGTCCTCGTTCGGGACGAGATACGCGAACCCTTCCGAGTTGCGGCCTGCGATCACGAGATCCGGATCGCCGTCCTCGTCCAGGTCCCCGATCGCCACCATCGTCGGCGAGTGCGGCGTGGGCATCGTGACCACCTGCGGCGCTCCGAAGAAGAACGGGCCGTCCGCCGAGACCGGTGCGACGATGCCGACCGACGCGACCATCGCCGCCACCGAAGCCCACCCCAACAGAGGCTTCATCGTGGCGCCGAGGATCGTTCGAGATTCACAGGCAGGTCTCGGCACGCGGTCTGGAACTCCATGATCGAATGGAAGATGCGAACGAATCGAGTGTAGGTCCGGTCGATCCGAAGGCACCCGTCACTTCACGACGTCCGCCGAGATTCCCTCGGGATCGTTCGAATCAGGTCCCGGAACCTGTGATTCGCACGAACGCCGGTGATGGTTCGCTCGATCTCGTTCCACCCGGCGATTCAGCGATTTCGTTCGAGGAGACGATCGATCGCCTCCATCCGACGGGCATGGCGGGGCTCTTCGGGTTCGAGCACCACGAGCGCCTCGATGTGACGCCGAGCCGCGGCGAGTTCGCCCGCCTCGACCGCGCACGCCGCGGCGAGTTCGCGATTCGCGGCGTGATAGGGGTTCATTCGAACGCCTCGTTCCGCGGCCTCGTGGGCTTCCTGCCGTGCCCCGGTCTTCCGGGACAGCCGGGCGATCTCCAGTGCGAAACTGTTGTCCTTGACGCTCCGAAGATCGAGTTCGACCAGGTGCGGGATCGCCCGGGTCGGGTCTTCCCCGTCGAGCAGGTCCCGGGCGAGCACTCGGTGCGGATAGGGATCGACCGGTCGGACCGTGGCGTAGCGCTCGAGCATCGCCCGAACGCCGTCGTCGACCGTCGAGTCGGTTCGCATCCGTCGGCGAATCGTGAGTTCGAGCAGATCCGGGTGGTCGGGGAACTCCTGCAGCAACGCCTTCAAGTCGTCGTCGCCGATCTCGACCGGCGGTCGCTGGAGCGTCGGCCACGCGTCGCCGACGGTCCG
>JAQWJM010000014.1:0-70846 GCA_029248335.1 Phycisphaerales bacterium | reverse complement strand
GCTTCGTGCGCGTCGGGAGCTTGAATCGGCACGTCGTCGAATCGCCCTCGAGAACCGGCTCGCGTCCACCGCCCCCGGCCTCGATCCGAAGGCCCCTCATCTCGCCTTCGCCGGCCGGGTCGCGAACGCCCTCGAAGGCGTGGTGCTTCCGCCCGAGCGACGCGAGGAACTGCTTCGATTCGCCCGGACCGCGGGCCTCCGCGAATTCGATGCGAATCTCGTCATCGCGGTGATGCAGGACCGGGCCCGCCGAGGCGAGTCCATCGACGACATCACCGGCCCCCTCGACGTGCTCGCGACCGGCCGGACCTCCGCCCTCCGGCGCGGCTTCCATGCGATACGTTTCGGCGTCGCGACGGGCCTCGCGATCGGAATCGCCACGCTGGCGGTTCGCTGGGTCCTCGGCGGCGCCTGACCGCGACCGGCCGGCGAACGCAACCGCCGAGATCCTCGGCCATCGGAAAATCCGAGTTCCCATCCCCACGCCGGGCGATCGCAGGATTCCAGCCCGCCCGGACGTCGCCGGAGGCGGGCTCGAGATCCCGAGAAATCGAACCCGACACCGGCCGTTCGACACCGCCCTGCGGTGGTCGTCGAACCGTTGAGAATTCCGAGCGAACCATCAGGAATTCCACATTGGCCCGACGTGGGCTCCTTCCCGCAGGGTCCGACTGGCGGGCGGCCGCGATGGTCGGTACGCTTCCGGCCCCGGGACAGACGACGTCACTTGATCAGCCGAGTTCCAGCGCCTCCTCCCTCCTGCTTGAACCCATGACGCCCACCCCCTCCCTGGCCCCGCCTCGAAGATCGTTTCCATTCCTGAACGCGTTGTTCGCGATCGTCGCCCTGTACCTGTTCCTCTGCGCGATCAACGTGATGGGATCCGGTCTCAAGGGGATCGGGAAGCAGTCCGACTGGCTCGAGACGATCATCGCGCAGGGCGACAATCCGCTGTTCGCCCTCTTCGGCGCGGTCCTGGTCACGTCGATCGTCCAGAGTTCGTCGTTCACCACGTCCCTGATCATCACCATGGTCGCGGCGGGTCAGATGCCGATCGAGACCGCGGTGTTCGCGGTCATGGGTGCGAACATCGGCACCAGCGTCACCGGCCTCATCGTCTCCCTCGGGACCATGCGGATCCGCCGGCAGTTCCGAAGGGCGTATTCGGCGGCCCTGCTCCACGCGGTCCCCAACATCCTCACGGTGCTCGCGCTCTTCCCGGTCGAGTGGATCACGAGCACGATGTTCAAGAACGGCCAGGGGATCCTGGCCAACACCGCCGGCTACATCGCGAGCCTGCTCGGCTTCGACGAGGTGACCAAGCCGACCAACCCGATCAAGCTGATCACCAAGCCGGTGGTCGGCTTTCTGCAGACGGTGACCGAATGGCTTGGCGGCGGCGCGACGATCGCGAGTTCCGTCCTGCTCTCGGTCGTCGGCCTGCTCCTGCTGTTCCTGGCCCTCGTCTTCCTCGTGAAGAACCTGAAGGGTGCGGTCCTGAGCCGGCTCGAGGGGCTCTTCTCGACCGTCTTCTTCCGGAACGACTTCGTCGCCTGGATCTCGGGGATCTTCTCGACGATCTCGGTCCAGTCGAGTTCGGTCACCACCAGTCTGATGGTACCGATCGTCGGCGCCGGCGCGGTGAAGCTGAAGCGGGCCTTCCCGTTCATGCTCGGTGCCAACATCGGCACCACCGTGACCGGCCTGATCGCCGCGTTCGCGAACCCCACCAGTGCCGCCATCACCGTCGCGATCGCCCACGTGCTCTTCAACTGTTCCGACAACCTGATCTGGTACCCACTGCGAAAAATCCCGATCAAGATTTCGAAGTCGTACAGTGCACTCGCCAGTCGGTCGAAGAAATGGGCGTTCATCTTCCTCGCGCTGGTGTTCGTGGTGGTCCCCGCGATCGGCCTGATCATCACCGAAGTCTTCATCTACAACTGAGTCGAATCTGGAGTCGTCATCATGCTCGGAGCCCTCTTGGCAGCACTTCGCGGCGGCGACGCCCTCGATCAGGCGTTCCGCGAATTCGACGAGATGCTCACCGCGGGCCAGTGGATGTTCCACGAGGTTCATGGCGTGCTCGCCGGCGGGGATCCCGCCGACGTCCGCGAAGCCGTGTTCACCCGGGACCAGGACATCAATCGCCTGCTCCGATCGCTTCGCGGCAACATCGTGACGCATCTCTCGGTGAACCGGAACGCGGACATCGCCGCGTGCCTCGCCCTGATGTCGATCGCCAAGGATGCGGAGCGGATCGGCGACTACTGCAAGAACCTCTACGAGGTGACGGAGCACGGCGGCCTCGGGCAGACCCCCTCGGTCTACGAGGACCGGATCCGGACGATCCCGGACGACATCGAGAACATCTTCGAACTCGTCCGCACCGCATTCCGGGAGTCGGACACGAAACAGGCGAAGGTCGCGATCAAGGCTGCGGATGCGGTACGGGCGGCCTGCGAGAAGCTGGCCCTCGAACTGCTGGACGATCGCTCCACCATCAGCACCCAGGAAGCGGTCTCGTGTTCGATGCAGACGCGATACTTCAAGCGGATCGCATCCCACCTCGCGAACATCGCCACCGCGGTGTTCGGGCGGATCGAGGACCTCGACTTCCGAAAGCCTCCGAAGCCCGGAAGCGGCGAGCAGAACGCGTCCTGATCACCGGACCCTGCCGGAAGGTCGGTTCGACGATCGCGTCGAAGGGCCCGGACGCCCCGCGTCCGCAGGATGTCCGGTCGCCGGCTTCGCGGGGAATCCGCCGCGATCGCGTTTCAAGTCTCGGACGCCAACTCCTCGTCGGCCGCCGTCGATGGCTCCGATCCCTCGGGGCCCTGGATCGACGTGGCGTCGATCTCGGGGCCGTCGGAAACCGGATCGTCGTTCCAGCAGGCGTCCGCGAGCCGGATGTCGCCGTCGCCGTCCGTGATCGCGAGATCCAGATGGAGCAACGCGGCGAGCGCCGCCTGCTGCTCCGCCTGCTTCTTGTTGGGCCCCCAGCAGCCTTCGAACCTCCGGTCGCCGGCGGACACGCAGACCTCGAAGCACTTGGCATGATCGGGGCCACGCTCGTCCAGCACGAGGTACGACGGGGCGCCGAGCCCCTTGCGCTGGAAGACCTGTTGGAGCACCGACTTGAAGTTGTGCTGGTGACCGAGTTCGGCGGCATGGGCGATTCTCGGATCGAGCAATTCAAGCACGAACGCTCGAGCCCGCTCGGGGCCTCCGTCGAGGTAGATCGCGCCGATCACCGATTCGAGCACCGCGGCATGAAGCGACGACGGCATCTCGCCCCGGCCGTTCATGCCCTTGCCGAGGTCGAGGAGTTCGCCGAGGCCTCGCTCCTCCGCGATCTCCGCGCAGACCCGCCGACTCACCACGTTCGACTTGATCTTGGTCAGTTCACCCTCGAGCAGTTCGGGGAACCGCTGGAACAGCTCCGTGCAGACCACCACCCCGAGGATCGCGTCACCGAGAAACTCGAGGCGCTCGTTCGAATCGAGCCGGTCGTCCGCCGCGGATGCGTGGCGGAGCGATCGAGCGAGCAACTCACGATCTCGAAAGCGATAGCCGATCCGGCGTTCCGCTTCGGCCAACCTGTCCATCAATTCCATGGGAGGCGATTCCGTCGACCGCCCCGCCAGGATCATCTCCGGGCGGGCTCGGCATTTCACACGAAGGCGAGTCGAGCGGTTGCTCCGGGAGCCGAAACCCCTCCGGGTCGGCTGCGGGAGAAAACGCGCGAAACGAAGAACACTCGTCAAAGTCTATATCGGGTCCCCCGAATTCGAGGTCGGCGAACCGAACTTCCTTCAGATCGGCCTTATCGGGGTCGAAATCAAGGCCGCGGGAGTATTTTGGCGTCGAAAGGGTCGACCGGACCGACGCTTCCTGCTACCTTCCGCGATCCCCCGCGGCGGGCCTCCCCCGGCGTGTTCGAAGATCAATCGGGCTGGCGGCCTCTTCCGCCTTGTCCCCCACGGTTCCGGAGTCCGCCATGGCGATGCACTATCCCCGTAAGACGAGCCGCATCAAGAAGGTCCGCAAGATGGGCTTCCGCGCTCGCATGTCGACGAAGGCCGGACGGAAGATCATCAACCGTCGTCGCGCCCTCGGCCGCAAGCGTCTGACCACCATCTGACCTCCATCCAACCACCCCGGGTCCCATGCACCTGATCCTGATCGGCCTTCGCGGCTCCGGCAAGACCACCGCCGGACGCGTGACGGCCGGTCTGCTTTCACGCCCATTCGTCGACCTCGACGACGTCACCGAGTCCATCTGCGGGATGACGGCGCAGACCTGCTTCGAAACCAAGAGCGAGGCCGCCTGGCGAGCCGCCGAATCGACGGCGCTGGAACGCACCCTGGCATCCACGGTCCCATCGGTCATCGCCCTCGGCGGCGGGACGCCGACGGCCCCCGGCGCGGTCGATCGCCTCGAGATCGAACGAGACGCGGGTCGAGCCCGGATCGTCCGCCTTCACGCCCCGGCCGAGAGTCTCGTCGCCCGGATCGGGGATGATTCCGGTCGTCCACCGCTCACGACGCTGGATCCACTCGACGAGATGACGGCGATGGAAGCGTCGCGTGGCCCGGCGCTCGCCCGGCTCGCGACGACGACGATCGACACCAGCGACCGCTCGATCGAGCAGGTCGCCGAAGTCATCGTTCGGGAATCCAAGGTGGAATGAGATGCGTCCGCACCCCTCAGGCGGCGCGAAGCAGGCAACCCTGTTCGAGGTATCGCGTGAGGGTCGCCGAGTCGATCCGCGTCTCGAATCGATCGAAGGAGGCCGCGAGGATCACCGACCCGGTGCGAACGTCCTCGTCCGCGAGGCGGATGATGCTCGCCCGACCGCGAAGCGTCGCGGCGCCGCCGGGAAGTTCGATCTCGAAGCGAACCTTCGCATTCTCGGGAAGCGGCTCGTCGCACTCGAATCGCACGCCACCGACCGCGAGATCATGAATGTGCCCGTCGAGCACCAGATCGTTGTCGGTGCGAATCCGGATGGATGAGTACATCGGCCGGACGGCGTATCGGCGATGCCGACGGCGATCACGATCGGTGCGAGCGGAACGATCCTTGACGAGTTCGGCGACCTGCATGGGCTTGACCTCCGGGGAGCCGGTTCGCCGTCTGGACGATCCGCGCTCCGTCAAGGGGATCGGGCGGAACGAGGTCGGACTGAAGGGTTGTCGGACCATTCCAGCCCGATCGCCCCGCACGACCCGCAGAATCCGCCCCACCGGTCCCGGACCGCGGACGACCCGCTTCGCGGACGAGGCGTCGGCGTCGTGAATCGACGCCCACATGCCAAGAGTGCGAAGGAAGGGGTTGCCTCGAACCGATGACGTCTGCATGTCCAACGCCTCCACCATGATCGATCGGACCCCATGACTCCCCTCGACGCGATCATCCTCGGCCTGGTCGAAGGCATCACGGAGTATCTCCCGGTCTCCTCCACCGGTCACCTGATCATCACCTCGAGCCTCCTCGGGCTCGACCGCGATGCCGCCACGAAGTCGGCCGTCGATGCGTTCAACATCGTGATCCAGGGTGGCGCGATCCTCGCGGTGATCGGACTCTATCGAGTCCGGGTCTGGTCGATGATCCAGGGCCTCCTGGGTCGCGACGTGATCGGTCGGAAGCTGTTTCTGAATCTCGTGGTCGCCTTCCTTCCGGCCGCGGTGTTCGGCGTCATGCTCGACGATCTCATCGAGGCGTTCCTCTTCAGACCGTGGCCCGTGATCATCGCGCTCGCCCTCGGCGGCCTGCTTCTGATCGGCATGAAACGGTGGCAGGATCGCGTGTTCGCGAGCGCGGAGAACGAGCAGGCCGGCACGGGTGGACGGACCTTCACCGACATCGAGGACCTGACCTGGAAGCAGGCCCTGGTGGTCGGCCTCCTGCAGTGCGTCGCGATGATTCCCGGCACCAGTCGGTCGATGATGACCATCGTGGGCGGGATGTTCATCGGCCTGCGGCCGAAGCAGGCGGCGGAGTTCTCGTTCCTGCTCGGTCTCCCGACCCTCGGCGGGGCGTGCGTCTACAAGTCGCTCAAGAGCGGCGACGAGATCGCCTCGCTCGGCGCGGTGCCGATCGTTCTCGGGATCGCGGTCGCGACCGTCTCGGCGGCATTCGCCGTCAAGTGGCTCGTGGGCTACCTCGCGAAGCACGGACTCGCGGTGTTCGGGTGGTATCGAATCGCCCTGGCCACGGTGCTCGCGGGCCTCTGGTTCGGCGGCATCGTGCAGTTCGGGCCAGATCAGCCCGCGGACGAGGCCTCGCCGGTGGCACTTGTCTCGACGCCCTTGGACTGAGCCGACTCGCCTCGGGCGAACGCCTCGAGCACGCGGGCGGCCTCGAGGCGGCCCGTGACCGTTCGAATCACGGGGTTCCCGTCCTGCAGCGGGTGCCCGCCCGTCGACGAGGTCCCGAACTCGACGATCGACCATTCGCCGTCGCCACCGAACGCCGCCGCACCGCGGGTCGCATCCGGATTCGCCACCGGCGAAAGCGCCTCGCTCCACGTCGCCTGCCCGGACTTCTCCGGAGGCCAGAATTCGACGACCCTGCCATCCTGTTCGAGCAACGCGAGCGAGAAATGGGCTCGGGAGCCGTCGGATCTGAGCCGATCGACCAGAGCGATCGAGTGTCCGTCGACCATGACCGCGGTACCGACGATGCCGACCGCGGTTCGAGGCCAGAGCGTGCCGCCGATCGCCCACGCGAGCAGCGCCGCCATCACCACGAAGACCGCCAGCTTCACGAGGAGGCTGCGGAATCCGAGATAGACCTGACCCATGGGATTGGCGCTCGGCGACATGATTTGAGTGTATCTCGAACGTCCCTTCCGACACCGATCGAAAGTCCCGATCGACTCCGGAGACGATCAGCCGTCCGACCCATCGACGACGCCGCGTGGATTGCAGCGACGGGCGGTCCTCGCCGTCCAGCCTCGCGATCGTGCCCGTCGGTCCCGAGCGGATCCGACCAGCGACTCCGGATCGGTGATCAGGAGGCCGGGAGCCCGCTCAGAAGTCGGGCCTCGTCCCAGGTCTCGATCCCGAGATCCTCGGCCTTCTTCAACTTGCTTCCCGCCTTCTCGCCCGCAACCACCAGGTCGGTCTTCTTCGAGACGCTTCCGGTCACCGTCGCGCCGAGGCCCTCCAGACGCTCGGCGAGTTCCTTGCGCCCGAACGCCTCGAAGGTTCCCGTGATCACGATGGTCTTCCCCGCGAACGGCGACTCGACCACCGTCGCGTCGTCGTCCTCCGGATCGCGATGAAGCTCGCTCGCCAGCGAGACGCCGGCGTCCGAGAGCCGTCGGAACGCGTCCCGCGTCGACTCGGCGGCCAGATGCTCGTGGAGGCTGCGGGCCGTGATCTCGCCGAAATCAGGCAGCTCCTCGAGCGTCTCGATCGACGCTTCCATCAACGCGTCGGCATCCGCGAATCCACGGGCCAGCACCTTGGCGGCGCTTGCGCCGATGTGGCGGATCCCCATGCCGGCCAGCACCCGGGAGAGGCCTCGGGCCCGGGCGACCTCGAGTCCCGCGAGGAGATTGTCCGCCGACTTCTCACCCATGCGCTCGAGCCCGAGCAGATCGTCGCGTTCGAGTCGGAAGAGATCGGCGAAGTGGTGCACGAGGTCGGCGTCGACGAGCTGATCGACGAGCTTCTCCCCGAGCCCGTCGACGTCCATCTGATCGCGACCCACGAACCACTTGAGCTTCTCGCGGAACTGCGCGGAACATTCCGGACCGATGCAGAAGAGTTTGGGGCCCTCCTGCTCCACGCCACCGCCACAGGCGGGGCAAGCGACCGGCGCCTCGATCTCCCGTTCCTCGCCGCGTCGTTCGCCGACGATCGCGGCGACGACCTGCGGGATGATCTCGCCGGCCTTCTCGATGATCACGCGATCGCCGATGCGAAGGTCCTTCCGGTGGATCTCCTCGATGTTGTGGAGGGTGGCGTGACGGACCGTGGTCCCGGCCACGTGGACCGGCTCCATCGTGGCCCGAGGCGTGAGGGTGCCGCCCTTGCCCACCTGCCATTCGACCTCGAGCAGGGTGGTGGTCGCCTGCTCCGCCGGATACTTGAACGCGATCGCCCACCGCGGCGCCTTCGCGGTGGCCCCGAGCTCCGCCTGCAGGTCGAAGCGGTCCACCCGGATCACCATGCCGTCGACGCCGTAGGCGAGCCCGGCCCGCTCCTCCTGGAACGCCTCGACCCGACCGACGACCTCGTCGATCGAAGTGAACGCCTTCGAATGGGCATTCGCGGGAACGCCCCAGGACCGGATCCGTTCGAGGAACCCGGAGTAGGTCTCGATCTCGAGGCCGATCGTCTCGCCCCGACCGTGCGCGATGAAGCGGAGGCCGCGACTGGCCGTCACCTTCGGGTCCAGGCTCTTCAGGGTTCCGGCGGTGGAGTTTCGCGCGTTGGCGAAGAGCGGCTCGCCCGCCGCCTCCCGCTCGGCATTGACCCGTTCGAAGGAATCGTTGGGCATCACGATCTCACCCCGGATCTCCACCACGGCCGGCGGATCGTCGACCGCGAGCCGGATGGGGATCGATCGCATCGCGCGGACGTTGCCGGTGATGACGTCGCCGGTCGTCCCGTCACCCCGCGTGGTGGCGGAGACCAGCAGGCCCGCCTCGTACCGCAGGGAGATCGCGACACCGTCGATCTTCGGATCGCACACGAGCCCGACGGCCTCGACCTCGAGATCGGCGAGTCCCTTCAGCACGCGTTCGTGCCACGCCTCGAGGTCCTCGACCGAATACGTGTTGTCGATCGAGGTCATCGGAACGGCGTGCGTCGCCGATTCGAATCCCGACACCGGCTCGCCACCCACCCGGCGGGTCGGACTGTCCGGATCGGCGAGTTCGGGGCGGGCCGTCTCGAGGGCTTCGAGCTCCTCGAGCCGGGCATCGAAGTCGAGATCCGACATGATCGGATCCGCGTCGACGTAGTACGCCCGATTCGCACGTTCGAGCAGTTCGCGAAGCGCGGCGACCCGATCGGCGTCACGGTCGGAATCAGTCACGGCTGATCGAACCGGGGCCCTTGCCCGCGGTCTTGTCCCAGGTGTTGTCGCCGGATCGCTTGTACTTCGTGAAGCCGAGCCGATCGAGATTCGCGTCGCTGAGCTTCGACTTGTCGGAGGCGTCGGAGTGGTTGAGCGCGAGCCCGGGGGCGGAGACCAGCCGCTTCACCGGTTCACCGGTCTCCGGATGCTTCTTCAGATGCGGCGCCGACATCGCCTGGAACACCTCGAAAGGCTCGCCCAGCGTTCCGTCCGGCTTGATGATCGCGTACTCGTAGGTGGGCATCGGTTCAGGCTCCCGTCAGTCGTCGTCGTGCGGCGAGAATGTCGGATTCACGGGCGTCGCCGGCCTCCCGTTCGATCACCACGTCGATCGTACGATCGAGCGTCGCGACGACGTCGAGAAAATCGCTCCAGTCCACGGCGCCGGTCCCCAGCGGAACCTCGCTCCCCCAGGTCCCCGGCGTCTCGGTGGGCGTCGCGTCCTTCGCGTGCACCTGCACCACGTGATCGGCCAGCAGTCGAAGCGATTCGACCGGATCGCCCATCCCGTAGAGGATCATGTTCGCGGGATCGAAATTGACACCGACGTTCTCATGATCGAGCTCGCCGAGGGCGTCGAGCAGCGTGGCCGCGGTCTCCTGGCCCGTCTCGAGACCGACGCGGACGCCATGGCCTCCGAACACGTCGGCGAGCGTTCGAAGTCGCTCGATCACGATCCCACGGGCGGGATCGCCCGACTCGTGCGGGATGAAACCGGCATGGAGCGTCACCAGCGACAGACCTTCCGCGGCCGCGAGGGCCGCGACACCTCGGGCACGCTCGAGGGTCGCCGGCCAGTGCTCGTCGGGACGCACGCCGCCGGTCGCCTTGATGGTCTCGAGCGTCGAATAGTCCTCGCCGACCGCCTCGAGCATGCCGCTCGCGATCCGCACGCCGCAATCGCGGAGCCGGGGCATCACGTCACCGAAGGCCGCCGGGTCCTCGAGCACGGGGCCGAGGGCGAGCTGGATCTTCGGAAGCCCGAGCCGGGCGACCGACGCCACGAGGTCCGCGGCGGTCTTCGGTCGAAGACTCCAGCTGCAGACGCCGAGTCGATCGATCGAAAGCATGGTGTTCATCTCGTTCATGGAAGGTGGTCCGTCGCGTGATTCTACCGTCCCGCGATCGTCGTACGACCGTCACGCCCCCTGAACGCGAAGCGTTGGAACACCACCACTTCGAGTCGACCCGGAAGACCCGGGTGCCACGCCCCGAGATGAAGCTCCGATCGCGCGGGATGATCCACACGACGCTGGAACCTCTTATTGGACCCGGACGCGATCCGAAAACGCCCTGGGGACCACCACAGGCGCGGTCCGAATCCCGGGACCGTGGCGGACCTTGACGAACGGACCTACCATGATCCGGGTACCGGACGCCGGTGCCTTCCCACGCCTTCGATCCCCCGCCGTGACCACCGCACCCGTGAATCACTCGTCCCATGACGATCCCGACGCCACGACGCCGGCGGGGATGCTGCCTGCGAAGAAATCGCTCGGGAAGCGGATCGACGCGTATCTCAGCCAGCTCTCCACCCGGAACAACTTCTGGCACCGGGTCTGCTCGCTGATCTGGCTTCCCTTCGCGTTCAGGAGCGGCATCAGCCTTCGCCGGATCGACGCGAAGAGCTTCACCGCGGTGCTCCCGTACCGACGCTTCAATCGCAACTGGTACAACGCGATGGCCGGCGCCGCCCTGCTCGGCAACTCCGAAGTCGCCGCGGGGATGTACCTGTTCGCCGAATGCGGAAGCGACTACGAGGTCATCTGCAAGCGGATGGAGTACCGGTTTCTCCGCCCCTGCTACGGTCCCGCCGTCTACCGCGTGGCCAACGCCGAGGACGTGAAGAAGAAGGTCGACGAAGGCGGGGAGTTCAACATCGCCCTCGACCTCGAGATCAGCCAGCAGGTGAACCGTCGCGCCAAGACCCGCGACCTCAAGGTCGGTCGTTGCTCGATCACCTTCCACTGCACGCCGAAGGACCTCGCCGAGCAGTTGCGGCAGAAGCGTCGAGCCCGGCTCGAGCGGAGCACCCCCGCCGAATGAGCGTCGAGGCGTCGCTTCGATCGCCCGCAGTCCCGGCCCGCGGTGGATTCGCCGCGACCGCCGGATGGGGCGTCTACTGCGCCTGCAGCTGGACCTGGTGCATCGGCATGTTCCTGCCGGTGATCCTGCTGGGTCGCTTCGGATGGGCGGGCTTCCTCGCCTTCGCGATTCCGAACCTGATCGGCTGCGTCGGCTTCGGCTACGTGTTCGATGCCGACCGAAGCCGCCGATTCGCCACCAGTCATCCGCTGGCCATTCGTTGGTTCAGCCTCGCGACGATCGCCTTCCAGGTGTTCTTCATCGGCTGGACGTCGGGCATGTTCATCTTCGCGCCCGACGCCGCCACCGCCGCCGATCCCGCCGAGGCGGGCGTCGCCCGCGACGTACTGATCTGGCCCGTCCTCGGCGTCATCCTCACCTGGACCGCCGGCGCCGCCGCGGTCTCCGCCCGTGGCGATCTCTTCTGGCGGTGGTTCGCGATCCTCGCGGCCGCGACCTCGGGCGTGCTGTTCCTGCTCGCCCTCGACCGGGCCGGAGGCCTCCCCGCCGGAGCCGCCCCCGAAGATGGCGCCCCGGTCTCCGGGATCGTCCCCCTGATGCTGCTGGGCTTCCTCGCCTGCCCCGCCCTCGACGCGACCTTCCACCGAGCACGACAGCAGGCGCCGAGCCGACACGCCTTCGCCGTCTTCGGCGTGGTGTTCGCGATGATGCTGGTGTTCGCCGCGACCACTTACGACGGCCTCGAACCGGACCGGATCCTTCCCGCACTCCTGCCGCTGGCCATCGCGCAATGGACGCTCCAACTCGTCTTCACGATCGGCGCGCACATCCGGGAGCTGACCGTGCTTCCCTCCGGCCGGCTCGGCCGGGGTGCCGCCCTGCTCGCCGCGATCGCGGTGGGCTCGGTGCTGGGACTGCCGGGGATCGCCGACGAACGGATGTACCTGCTCTTCCTCGGTCTGTACGCGGTCCCGTTCCCGATGTACGTGATCGCCACCGTGATCAACGGCCTCGAGCGTCCCCTCCCCACGCGCTGGATCGCGTCGACGCTGCTGGTGTCGCTGGCCGTGAGTCCCCTCGGCTGGCTCGGCTTCGTCGAGAATCGAACGCTCTTCCTGCTTCCACTCGCCGGCCTGACCGCGGTCGCGGGCTGGGTCATGGGCCGAATGGCTCGCCGAAGTCCCACCGTCGGCGTCTGACCAAGTGGCCCCGAGGCGGGTCGAGGTGCTAGGGTTCCGGAGCTTCCGGTCCCCCACCGCGAGGAGCCCTGCGACATGACCAACATGACCGCCATGCCCACCGAAACCACCACGACCGACCAAGTCGACCGAGCCAATGCTCGAACGCTGCTTCGACGGCTTCGATCCGGAACGAGCGTGTTCGCCGTCAGCATGCTGCTCACCGGCGTCACGCTGACCGCGTGCGACGATTCCAACGGGCCCGCGGCGACCTTGAGCGACGCGGCCGTCACGACCTACACCGTCGGCATCGACGGCATGCACTGCGAGTCCTGCGTGAAGGCGATCACCGCCAAGGTCGCGAAGGTCGACGGCGTCCGGTCCTGCACCGTCGATCTCGAGGGCGAATCCGCGACGGTGGACGCGGTCCCCGAGGCGATGCCCACCGTCCGCACCGCGATCGCAAAGCTCGGATTCACGGTTCGGGACCCGGATGCGACGTCGCGGACTCCGGATGAAGTCGAAGATGGCGTGGAATCGGGCCCGACACCCGATTCCGGGCCGACCGACGCCTGAACGCCGACCTCCGAGCGTCGCCGCGATCAGTCGACGAAGTCGTCGACCGCCGCCTCGATCGCGGCCTCGGCCTCGTCGAGATCCGATTGAATCCGGGCGCCGGCGGCATGGACGTGACCGCCACCGCCGAAACGGCTCGCAAGCTGGTTGACGTCGACGATGCCGAGTCCCTCGCGGGCGGGCTTCGACCGGAAACTCACCTTGGTCAGTCCCTTCGCCGCCTCGGTGAGCAGGATCGACGCCCGGACCGCACCGATGTCCAGGGGGGTGTTCACGATTCCCGCGAGCCCTTCGAGCGAGGATCCCGTCTCCGCGAAGTCCTCCATGGTGAGACGCATCACCGCCACCGCGCCGTTCCCCATGTAGCGAAGCGACCCGAGGGCCCGGGCGATCATCGCGAGCCGGGCGGGCGAGGCGTTCTGCTCGATCTTCGCGAAGAGATCGTCCTTGTCGACGCCGGCGTCCATCAGCCGCGCCGCGACCCGGTAGACCTCGGGACCGGCGCTCGAGAAGCGGAACCACCCGGTGTCGGTGGCGAGTCCGAGGAAGAGCGGCGTCGCGACCTCGTCGAGGGCGAGGTCCACGCCGAGCGCATCGAGCACCGGGACCAGGGCCTGCGTGGCGGAGGCGCAGTTCACGTCGACCACGCGACGGGACGCCACCGATCCTCCACCGGCGTGGTGATCGACGCCGATCACCCGGTCGGCACGCTCCCGAAGCCACGTTCGCGTCGATTCCAGCTGGGTCCAGGCCCCGGTGTCCACGACGGCGATGACATCCGGCTCGTCCTCGGCGGACGGCAGGCCATCGTGTTCGAAGCGGCGAACGTCGTCGTCAGGGCCGGCGACCGAGAGGAGGTTCGGGTCGAGGGGGCCGGCCAGCAGCACGTGGCTCGAGACGCCGAGCTGCCGAAGACCGCGATGCAGTGCGAGACTCGACCCGAGTGCGTCGCCATCGGGCTTTTCGTGGGTGGTGATGAGCACCCGGCTCGCCGCCCGGAGGGCGTCGGCGAGCTCGGAGGGCGTCGCGTTCGAGACGTATTCGAAATCGGGCTCTTTCCAGTCGCCATCGGGGCCGGCGGTGGTGGTCGGGGTCGTCACGAGGATGCGTTTCCGAAAGGTGATGGGAGAATGGACGAGAGGATGCGGGACGGAACGGTCGGATCGGACGTGGGTTCAGGCGTGACCGGACTCGATGCAGGTGCGGCGAACCGCCGCGATGTCCCGGTCGATCTGGGCGAGCAGGGACGGAAGGTCGTCGTAGCGGTACTGCCCTCGAAGGCGGCGAACCAGCGTCGCTTCAAGCCGCCAACCGTAGTCGTCGAGCGTACCCGCCCAGTCGAGCACGTGGATCTCCGCGACCCGCGGCGTCTCCTCGAAGGTCGGCTTGGTCCCGATGCTGATCGCCGCGGGACGGACCGATCCGTCCGGCAACGTGGCCAGCCCCGCGTACACGCCGTCGGCGGGGAGCAGCGATCCTTCGAGATCGAGATTCGCCGTCGGAATGCCGATGGTGCGGCCGCGCTGATCACCCTGCACGACCACGCCGTCGAGGACGTGGGGCTCACCGAGCAGGGTGGTCGCATCCTCGACCCGGCCGAGACGGAGCATCTCCCGGATCGCGGAACTCCGCACCGGCATCTCAAGGCCCGATTTCAGACGGACGCGATGCTCCTCCTCGACGCGAACCTCGAATCCACGATCCACACCGAAACGATGAAGTTCCTCCACGCCGGCGGCCCGTTGGTGGCCGAAACGAAAGTCCGGACCTTCGACCATCACCGCTGGAACCTCGCCGAACGCCGTCTCGAGCCGGTCGAGAAATTTCTCCGGGGTCGCCGAGAGGAGGTCTTTCGTGGCCTCCAGTACCAGAACGTCATCTGCGCCGCAGCGCTGCAGCACCCGCTGACGCCGACTCGAGGACATCAGGCGGTCCGGTGAGGGGTGACCGAGGACTCGAGCGGGATCCGGATCGAAGGTCACCGCGACCACTCGTCCCGCGGGACCGACGGCGGTCCTGACGGCTTCGAGCAGCCGCCGATGTCCCAGATGGACGCCGTCGAAATTCCCGATCGTGACTCCAAGCATGAATTCCTCCATCATCACCGGGTGTCGGACCCACAAAATCGCACGAATCCAAAAATCTCAGAGAAGGTGGTGGGTAATGATCCCCGATCCCTTGAGATGGACGGGAGCCACAGGGTAGCCTCTCCGGTCTTGCCGCTGCTTCGCGCGAGATGCACCCGGGATCGACTTTCGAGGACTTGCGACCGATGGCCACATCCACTCTCTCCGACCAGTCCCCCACGCCCGAAGGTCACGCCGAACCGGAGCAGCTGATCGCGGAACTCGTCTCGAGTTTCCAGGACACCGCCGAATCGGTGATCCCCCGCTTCCTCGGCCAGATGCCGCGGATGTACTTCCAGGACACCGATCACGACACCCAGCTCAGTCACCTGAAGGCGATCGTCGCCGCCCAGTCGGCGGATCGGCCGCTCGACATGACGCTCACCAGCGAGGACGGATCGATCTGGACCACGATCCGGACGGACGACCGACCGGGCGTCCTCGCGGAGGTCGTCAAGAACCTCCCGATGGACTTCTCGCTCCGCGCCGCGAAGGTGCACACCAGTCTCGACGGCAACCTCGTCCTCGACACGTTCGAGTTCGGCGAACCGCGGCCCTTCGATCCGGAGGATCCCCGCCAGCGCGAGAAGCTCGAAGCCACGATCGAATTCGCGAAGGCCGAATGCCCGGACTGGACGCCCGAGCAGATCCACGCCCACTTCGACAACTGCGCCGTCGACTACGTGAACACGCTGACGCCGCTGAGAATCGCGCATCACTACACGCTCTTCCAGAAGGTCGCCGGAACCGACGGCACCCTCGTCGAGATCGAGCCCGAGTCGAACCCCGACGAGAGCCGCATCACCGTGGTCTTCGGCAACGCCCGGACCCGGACCTCCGTCGAACGCTGCGCGACGCTGCTCGCCCGACACGGCGTGAGCATCAACCGCGCCTATCTCGACCTGATCAAGGATCCCAGTCACGGCGTCGTCACCTACGTCGGTTTCGTGGTCCAGGGTCCCGACAAGAAGGCGATCGATCCCGAGAGCACGCTCTGGCAGACGGTCCGCAAGGACCTGACCCGCGTCAAGTGGGTGCACTACGACGTGCTCGAGAAGATCACGGAGAATCCCGAGCTCCACATCGGCCTCACCGAGATCACGCTGGGCCTCTCCCACCTGATCCACAAGGTCCTCAACCCCCGCGCCCCGTTCGAGTTCACGCTTGAACGCATCAAGAACTGCGCGTGGGCCAACCTGCCTCTGTCGATGGCGGTCGCCCTGCTCTTCAAGAAGCGGTTCGACCCCCGCGGGCCGATGGACGACGCGACGTTCGACGCCGAGTGCGCGAAGCTCACCAGCGAGATCGACCGGACCGCATCGAGCGAGACCTCCCGGACGGTGCTCCTGACGATGCTCGACGCGGTCCGGCACGTGCTCCGGACCAACTACCACGTCCACGGACGCTTCGGCTTCGCGGTGCGACTCGATCCGGAGTTCCTCCGCAACGACGATCGGCCCGCCCTGCCCTACGGCGTCTTCTTCGTGCACGGTCGCGGCTTCGACGGATTCCACGTCCGCTTCCAGGACATCGCCCGCGGCGGACTCCGCGTGGTCATGCCCCGGAGCGAGGCCCAGCACGGCCGCGAGGCCGAGCGGCTCTACGACGAGGTGTACGGACTCGCGTTCGCCCAGCAGCTCAAGAACAAGGACATTCCGGAGGGCGGCGCCAAGGCCGCCATCCTTCTCGAGCCCGGTGCCGGAATCGATCGCTGCGTGAAGGCCTTCGTGAACTCGCTGCTCGACCTCATCACGCCCGAGCCCGAGACGAGGAATCAGATCGTCGACCTCAGCGGCCTCGACGAACTGATCTACCTCGGCCCCGACGAGAACATCACGCCCGACCACATCGAATGGGTGGTCCGCAGGGCGGCCCTCCGCGGTTACCCGCTGCCCACCGCCTTCATGAGCTCCAAGCCCGGCGCCGGCATCAACCACAAGGTCTACGGCGTGACCAGCGAAGGCGTCAACGTCTTCCTCGACGTCGCGCTGAACGCGGTCGGAATCGATCCGCGCAAGCAGCCCTTCACCGTGAAGATCACCGGCGGACCGGACGGGGACGTCGCCGGCAACATGATCCGGATCCTTCATCGCGACTACGGCGACAACGCCAGGGTGATCGCCATCGGCGACGGTTCCGGCTGTGCCGAGGACCCGGATGGATTCGACACCGGCGAACTCATGCGACTCTTCGAAGAGGCCCTTCCGATCGCGTCGTACGACCGTTCGAAGCTCGGCCCCCGAGGCTCGGTGCACGGCGTCGACGAACCGGATGGCGCCCAGCTTCGCAACACGATCCACAATCGCGTGGTGGCGGACGCCTTCGTCCCCGCCGGCGGCCGGCCCGCGACGATCCACGCCGGCAACTGGCAGGAGTTCCTCCAGGAGGACGGCACGCCCAGTGCGAAGGTGATCTCCGAAGGCGCGAATCTCTTCCTCACGCCCGAGGCCCGGGAACGACTCTGCGAAGCCGGATGCGTGATCATCAAGGACTCCTCCGCCAACAAGTGCGGCGTCATCTGCTCGAGTTTCGAGATCTGCGCCTGCATGGTCCTCGAGGAGTCCGAATTCCTCGAGATCAAGCCGACCTACGTCGACCAGGTCCTGACCAAGCTGCGTGAACTCGCCCGAATGGAGGCGGAACTGCTCATCAACGAGCACGAGCGCCATCCGGAGACGAGTCTTCCCGAAACCTCCACGAAGCTCAGTCGGATCATCAACGCCGCCGCCCCGGCGATCGCCGCATCGATCGCGGAGTGGAGCGACGAGGATCTCGAACGCGGTCGCCAGCTGGTCCGGAACCACCTTCCGCCCATCCTGCTCGAGGTCGGCGGAGACCGGGTCTGGACGCGACTTCCGGAACGCTACCTGCACTGGATGATGGCCAACCGGCTCGCCTCGGGCATCGTGTATCGCGAGGGCATCGACTTCCTCGACGGCATGGCGCCGGCGGCGGTCGCGGAACTCGCGGTCCGCTACCTCCGGAAGTCCACCGAGCTGCAGGCTCTTCTCGAAACGCTCGACGCCTCGGACGTGCCGCAGCGCGACAAGGTCGCCCGTCTGCTGGAACGTGGTGGTATCCGGGCGATGCTGCACGACGCCTGATTCCGGGAACGCAGGGCTCGAAACCGTTCCCAGGCCCCCGGAGACGGAATCACGCTGGGGTCTGTTCCCACCCCCGGGTGCGGTCGACGATCCCGCCCCGACGCGTGGCGTAGCAGGGGCATGCAAGATCGAAATCCACTCGCCCCGATCGCGGAACTGCGATCCTCCCTCGATCCGGATCGCCTCCAGCGCGTCGCTTTCACGCTTGAATCGGCCGGGGTGCTCACGGACTCCCGCCGGATCGTGATCGACGAACTCCGCATCGCGGGCGTCGCGATCGATTCCACGACGCGGGCCGTCGCACCCGACGTGCTCGTCGGAAGACTGGTGGATCTCGTCGCCTGAGCGTCCGAGGGAGCTCCCGACCGACTCCCGCTCGCTTCCATTCCACGCATCCGAACAGGAGAAACGGCGGCGGACCTTCCGGGGGGCCGCCGCCGTCTCGCATGTTGCTCGTCTTGAACCGTCCGACCGGGCCGAGCCCGAGGTATCGGAATTCGACGCGTGTTCAGGTCCACCACGGCGTGGCGGGCGGTTCGAAGATGATCGCCTCGGTGAGGAACTCGATGGCTCGCTGCAGCCCTTCCTCGATCGACATGAGCGCGTCTTCGTGCTCGATCGAAAGCACGTGGTCGTAGCCCTGCACCCGGAGCATCGAGACGAACGGCTTCCAGAAATCGTGTCCGTGTCCCCATCCGCAGGTTCGGAACGACCAGGAACGATGCTGGAGGTCGGTGTAGGGACGTGCGTCGTTGTAACCGTTGATCCGCCCCTGATGGGGGTTCAGTTCGGTGTCCTTCGCGTGCACGTAGAAGAGGAGCCCGGCTTCGCCCAGCACGCGGGCCGCCTCGACGGGGTCGATGCCCTGCCAGAAGAAGTGCGAAGGATCGAGGTTCGCACCGAGGACCGGCTTGCCCTTGAGACCCGAGGCCTTCATGGACCGTTCGCTCAGGCGGATCAGCGTGTCGGGGTTGTAGGCGCAGAAGCCGGGATGGGCCTCCCACGCGACCCGGACGCCGTGCTTCCGGCAGAGCTTCGCCTGCGTCGCCCAGTACGGCACGAGGACTTCGTCCCACTGGTAGGCGAGGATGTCCGCGAAGTCCGGCGGCCACGCACAGGTCACCCAGTTGGGCGTGCGATCGGACTTCGAGCCACCGGGACAGCCGCTGAAGGTGATGACGACATCGGTTCCGAGCTTCGGAGCGAGCTTGACCGCCCGCTCGAAGGCCGCGTGATCCGCCTTCGCGGCTCGAGCCACCGGGTGCACGGGGTTGCCGTGCACGGCGAGTCCCGAGATCTCGAGCCCGTGATCCCGGACCAACGACTTGATCCGATCCTGCTCCTTCTTGGAACCGAGGACCTTGGCGGGATCGAAGAAGGGGGCACCGGGATAGGATCCGACGGGGATCTCGATTGCATCGAGCCCGCTCTCAGCACAGTAGGCAAGGGTCTCCTCGAGACCACGTCCGGCGAACAGGGCCGCCATCACTCCGAGTTTCATGATCGCATCCTTTCGTAATCTCGAGCACCGAAGAGGTTCACCCCTCTCTCGGGAGGATCCACCGCCGTCGCAGGATCGGACGCGGGGACGGACGCAGGATTCCGCTGGGGAATCGATGCGCCGGCGAGCCTACCGCGCCCGACGACTCCGGAGGCCGGTTTCGCAGGAGTTCCTTGCAGGGATGGCATCCGGCGGCGACACTGTCGGGATGCGCGTTCTCCTCACGGGCCCGGTGATGGTCGTCCTGATCGCCACGATCCTCGCGGTCGGGCTGGTCGCGGCGTCGCTCGACGCCGAGCCGCCCACCCCCACGGATCCGCCCACGCCGGCCCCCGCATCGTCGTCGCCCCCCGCGACCAGCGACGCCGAAGTCGAGGGCGAAGTCGAAGCCGGAGCCGAGGCCGAAGCCGAAGCCGAAGAAGATGATCGACCGGACGCACCGTTGCGGGTGTACCTGTGGGTGGATCGGTACGAGGAGCTCGCGGCGATCGTCGTCGATGAGGATCGCGATCTGATCTCGGTTCGCGACCTCGAAGGCAACATCCGAAGCTTCCCCAAGGCGCGGCTGCATCGGATCATTCGACTCAACGACGTCGAGGCGCCTCGTCCCGGTCTGGTCGAAATGCGGGATGGAACGATTTTCGCCGGCGATCTGGTCCGGGACGACTTCGACGAAGTGGTCATTCGAATCGAAGGCGTGAACACCAGGCTGCCCCGGGCGAGCGTGGTGCAGACGAGGCTCGATCTCTCGACGTCGGAGAAGTACCGACGCTTCCGCGACGGTCTCGCGGACGACCAGTACCTCCGGCGATACGAACTCGCGGCCTGGCTTTTCCAGGAGGAGGCCTACGAACTGGCCCGCGATGAACTCGCCGATCTGGTCCGGAGCTCGAAGCTCCCTCAGGCGCTCGACCTCCTTCGACTCGTGGAAGCCCAGCTTCTCCTCGAGGCGGATTCCGCGGCATCCAACTCCCCGTCGCCGATGGACGGACGGACGCTCCGCGACCGAAGCAACACCGGCCCCGTCGACCTCCGGGACCTCCTCCCGAAGGAGATCCTGTCGAAGGAGGACGTCAACACCATCCGGGTCTACGAGATCGATTTTCGCAATCCGCCGCGAATGTACATCTCGCCCGATTCGATCCGGGAGATCCTCGAGAAGTACGGCTCGAGCCCGCTCATCCCGGCGGACAGCGCCGGTCGCACGTCGCTGTTCCGGGCCCCGCCCGCCGAGATCGTCAAGCTGCTCTTCGAGCTCAAGGCCCGCGATCTCTACTCCCGCATCGACGTCGGCTCCGAGCCGGCGGCCCTCAACATGTTCCGGCAGCGGGTCCACGACGCGTGGCTCATTCCGAACTGCGCCACCAGTCGATGCCACGGCGGCCTCGACGGCGGAAGGTTCTTCCTCCATCGACGCAACTCCAAGAGCGAACGGGTCCGCTACACCAACCTGATGATCCTCGAGCGGTGGAACGAGCTGGACATGCCCCTCCTGGACTACCTCGATCCGGGCCGCTCCCTCCTCATCCAGTACGGACTTCCCCGGAACGAAGCTCGATTCCCGCACCCCGAGGTCAAGGGATGGAAGCCGGTCTTCGGGCGCGGGAACCCCCGCCTCCTTCGGGACGCGTTCGGCTGGCTGAACTCGATGTTCCGGCCCCGCACCACCTATCCGGTCGATTTCGAGGCCCCGATCATCGAGACCCCCACCCTTCCCGATCCCAATTCACCCCGCGAGATCGACGACCGACGCGGGCGATGACCCCCCGGAAGGCGGTCGCAAGGCCGTCGAACCCGGTACACTTCTCAATTCCACGGTTCGCACCTCGGATCGAGATCCGCCGGGTGCTCTCTGAACCGGTTCGAAGACGGAGACGACGACGACCATGCAGCGACGGCCGCGCCTCATCACGATCCCCCTGCTCGCGACGTCCCTCGCCACCGGCCTCATCGGCCTCACGGGCTGCGAGGACGGAAGTTCCGACGGCGCCGAAGGCGTCACTCGGATCAGCAACGAGTACGACACCATCCTCCAGTCGCGACCGATCATCCGCGAGGAGCGAACCACGATCGACGAGACCGCCGTCGAACTGCGTCGCCTCGCGACCCAGGCCGACGACCTCGGCCAGACCGGTGACGCCAACGCCGCCGCCATCCTCGCCGCGAACATCCGCTCCGCCGCCGGTGCGTTCGAAGCCGACGAAGCGGGCCGACTCGAGTCCGCCGCCCAGGTGACCAGGACACTGATCCGAGGCCTCGCGGGCGATGCCGAACTGCTCGCATCCTCCGCCAACGCCGCCGAGTCGATGGATCCGTCGCAGGCGACGCTCGTCCTCGAAACGACCCTCGCCGATGCGCGTGCCCGCATCGCCGAGGCGGAGGAGCAGACGTCGGAACTGATCTGGAAGCTCGAAAAGGCCCGAGGCGAGCGTGACTCGCGGATCGAACGGGCGAGTTCCCTCGAGAACAAGGCTTCCGAACGCGCCCGGATCGGCGTGGATGCGGGCCCGCTCGACGGCCTCGACGACATCAACGAATCGATCGACTTCCGTCGCGAGGCCCGCGGGCATCGAATCGAGGCGGCCCGAAACGACATCTCGATCGAGACCATCTCCCCGACCATGCGGGTCGCCGCGGCCCGCCAGGGCGGCCAGAACGACATCATGAACCGGGCCCGCGAAGCCCGGGACGGCGTCGCGGATCGACGTGAGAACAACCTCGCGTACGCAGAGACCCTCCGACGGGACGTCGCCGAACTCGCCTCGAGCATGCTCACTTCGATGAAGGAGCTCGAGCGAATCGAATCGACCGAGATCATTCCCCGATTCCAGCAGGCGATGAACGATTTCAGCGGCGCCGCGGACAGCGCCCGGATCCTCACCCGCGGCGGATCGAAGGCCGAGTCCTCGATCGGCTCGAGGACCATCTCCGGCGCCGAGTTCGCCCGCGGACGCGTGGCCTGGGACGCCGCCTCCGCTCGAAATCGAACCGCCGATCTCGTCGCCCGAATTCTCGCGACGGGGATTCTCGCCGACGACGCGGCGATGAAGGCGAACCTCGAATCGCTGATCGCCAGCCGCGACGAGTTCCTCAAGGATGCCGCCGAGAGCATGCAGAAGTCGCTGGACGCACTCGGGAACACCGGATCCCGTGACGATACAGATGCATTCATCACCCAACGGGTCCAGCAGGCCCTCGAGGCGATCAACGGTGCGGACCTCGTGTCGATGGCGGATGCCGCTCGCAAGACTCGCGAGGCCAGTCGTTCCACGAGCGGTGGAGGCGCCGCCTCCGCCGGCGTTGCATCGGGTGGCTTCGGCACCCCGGCGGCCCTCGCGAAGTTCCTCAGCACCCCCGCCGTCGACGCCAAGGCGATGGCGACCTACCGCTCGGTCGTCATGGCCGATTCCGCGACGGCTCAGGAACTCGCTCAGATCTTCACCGCGCAGCTCGACCTCATGGCCGATCTTCTCCCGGCGATGACGGATCGATTCGGTGCGGATGCGACGATCGCCGCCTTCGAGAATTCGGGCCAGGGTCAGTCGCCCTTCCCCACCTTCACGGTGGAATCGGTCGACGGCGATTCGGCTCGGCTGGCGAACAGCACCATGTCGGTGCTCGCGGCGAAGGGCGCGGACGGGTGGCACGTCGACCTCGACGCCACGCTGAAGAACGATCCCCAGATCGAGATGATGGTCTCGATGGCGGGACCGATGCTCAAGAACATGATGCGAGGACTCGGCGAGCAGTTCCAGCTCGTGACCGATGAGGTCAAGGCCGGCGATTTCGAGAACGCCTCGGACGTGGTCGCCGCCCTCGAAGCGAAGATGTCCGCCGCGATGGGCGGCATGGGCGGACGCTGATCCGGTTCCGAGGCCTGAACGCCTCGGGTCAGGTCGCCCCGCCCGAATCAACCAGACGTTCCAACACGCTCGCCGCGGTCCCCCGGACCGCGGCGTTCTCTTGCGGGTCCTCCGCGATGCGTTCGATCCGCGACCGAAGCGCTTCGGCCCCGGAGCGCCCCGGCGACTGAAGCAGCGCGTTTCCGGCGCAGACGAGGGCGTTCCGCTTCCACATCCAGAGCGTCGCTCGACGCGCGGCCGTGCCTTCCAACGTGGTGTTCCGCGCCTCGTCGTCCCATCCGAGGATCTCCAGCAGATCGAGCGAGTCACGTCGCGGCGCGTAGTCCGGATGGATGGGCGACGGCCGACGCCGTTTCTTTCGCACCGAATGCGGGCAGACCTCCTGGCAGACGTCGCACCCGAAGATCCAGTCGCCGGTCGAGGCCGCGATCTCGGGCGGGATCTCGCTCCGATGCTCGATGGTCGTGTAGGCGATGCATCGACTCGCATCCACCGAGAACGGGGTGATCGCCCCGGTGGGACACGCATCGATGCACCGCGTGCAGGCACCACATGGGTCCTCCCCGACGTGCCGGGACGGGGTCGGCTCGAGCCGAAGCGTGGAGACCACCGCGCCGAGCAGCAGCCAGCTGCCGTGCCCGGGCTCGATCAACAACGTGTTCTTGCCGACGAGGCCGAGCCCCGCCCGCATCGCGTGTTCCCGCTCGAGAATCGGCGCCGTGTCGACGCAGGGGCGGAAGTCCGCGTCGGGATGCGCCGCGGAGAGCGTCTTCGCGAGCTTGACGAGTCGACCCTTCAGCACCTTGTGGTAGTCGCGCCCCCGGGCGTACCGAGCGATTCGCCCCCGCGCCGGCCCCTCGGAATCGACCCGGTCCCGCCGTCCGTCGTGGTACCGGTCCGCGACCACGATCATCGAGGCCGCCCCCGGCAGATACACGCCGGGATCGAGCCGCTCTTCGAGCCGTTTCTCCATCCACTCCATCGATCCATGCCGACCCGCCGCGATCCACGCTCGAACCGCTTCGGCGTGACTGGACGGCGACGCGTCGCAGATGCCCGAGAGGGTGAAATCCAGGCTCCGACAGGTTTCGAGCACCGTCTGCGCGACGTCGACGGGGTCGTCCCCCGTTCGGTCGGCATCCGTCGTCACCGAAGGCCCGCCCAGCGTGCGAGACGTCCGGGAGGCACATCCGCCACCAGACCGCCCGATCCCGTGATCGCGGCGGCGGCGGCGTAGCCGCTTCGGGTCGCGCCTTCCATCGTGGCGGGCCAGCCGGTGTCGCACCAGTCGCCTGCGAGGTACAGGTTCGGGATGCCGTTGCCACCGGGCGCGGGCCCCGGTCGCATGGCGTCGATTCCCGGCGACGCCCGGAACGTCGCCCGCTTCTCCTTCACGCTCCGTACTTCGACGGGTTGGATTCCGCGACTCGCCGGCAACGCCCAGTGCAGGTCCGCCACCACGCGTCGGCCGATCGTGTCCTCGTCGAGTCCCATCCAGTCGTCCGCCGCGCTGATCACCGCGTGGACGTGATGAAGTCCGGAGGCATCCACACCCTTGTCGAAGAACCAGTGCGTGTCGCGATCGGGAAGCACCAGATGGGGGTAGGTCCTGACGTCGTCCCGCATCACCGGACGATCGAAGAACAGATGAACGCCGAGGATCGGACTCGTCTCGAATCGATCCAGATTCGTCAACCGGGGATCCGACGCCCGCATCGGTCCCGAAACGATCTTCGCCAGTCGATCGGGCGGCACGGTGCTCACGATCGCCGCGGCGGGAACGAGGCCGTCATCGGTGACCACGCCATTGGCGCGGATGCCGTCGAAGGCGATTCCCCGGACCGACGTCCCCAGCCGAAACGAGCCACCCGCATCGCCGATGATCTCCAACGCGGGGTCGTAGAGCGATTTCAGATCACAGGTCGCCAGACCCATCGTCGCGTGCCAACCGCCCGCCAGGAACCCCTCCTGGAAAACCTGCATCGCATGATTCCCCGCGACCTCGTCGCAGGGCAGATTGCAGGCCCCCACCACCACCGGCTCCCAGAACAATCGTCTCGCATCCGTCGACTGCCCCATCTCGTCGAGAAACGCCCCGAACGAACGATCGGCCCAGGCGTCCCGACCGGCGAATCCCATCTTGAGCAGACGTCGCATCGCCTGGCCCACGAGGATCTTGGTGTCCGTCGAGAGCAGTCGCATGCGAAGGAACGAAGGGCCGAAATGCGCGGGCGCCGGCAACGGGGCGGGTCGCATCCGATCCGGTCGCCGGGGCGGATTGGCCCACCAGGTCTCCGGATGCCATTCGATGCGGTCGGCCACCCCGAGACGCGCGTAGAGATCGAGGACGTTCGAGCAGCACCCCATGACCACGTGCTGGCAGTTGTCGAGCACCCGACCGGAGCGGGGATCCTCGAAACTCGTCGCCCGGCCCCCCAGCTTCCCACGGGTCTCGAGCAAGATGGGCTTGTAGCCGGATTCCGCGAGCCGGATCGACGCCGCGATGCCGGCGACGCCTCCGCCGATGATCACCACCCGCTTCACGACGCGACTCCACGGGCGAGCCGACGGGCCCGCCAGGCGATGGTCATCTTCCGGATCGATCCGAGCCCGACCCGCGCCCGGACGACGCGACTCGGATCACGGTCGATGCGTTGCAGCAGTTCGTGGTAGATCTGGGTCATCGCCCAGCTGGTCGCCCGGCATTCCGAATCGAGATGCGCATCGAGGCCGGCCGACGCGCGGAAGTACGCTTCGGCGTGCGCCACCTGACCTCGAATGAAGTCGCGACAACGAGTCGGATCCCGCCACGCGAGCAGGCCGCCGATGTCGAGCCCCGCGGCCTCGAGTTCGTCCGCGGGCAGGTAGGTCCGGCCACGCGCCCGGTCCTCGCGCAGATCGCGAACGATGTTCGTCAGCTGGAACGCCTTGCCCCGATCGACCGCCATGCGATCGACATCGGGACTTCCGTCGTGTCCCCAGACGCGGACGCAGATCAGGCCGACGGTGGAGGCGACCTGCCAGCAGAATCGTTCGAGCGCGTCCCGGTCGGCGCACGTCGTCCAGTCCAGATCGGCGTCCTGCCCGTCGATCATCGCGTCGAAGGGCGCTCGTTGGAGCGTGTGACGTCGGACGGTGTCGCCGAACGCCCGCCACCACGGGTCGGAATCGACCTCGCCCTCGAAGGCCCGATGCGTCCGGGCGCGGAAGGCGTCGAGTTCGAGCCGACGAGCGTCGACCGCCGCCCCGTCCTCGTCGGCGATGTCGTCTACCTCCCGCATCCAGGCGTAGATCGCGTAGAGCGATGAACGCTTCGGCTCGGGCGTCAGACGCAGTCCGTACCAGAAGTTCCTGGCCCGGGACTTCACGATCCGGCCGCAGGCGTCGTAGCCGCGGGCGAGTTCGAGATCCGACGAGGTCATGCCATGGCCTCCACCTTCGACGTCGTCCGCCGGGAGGTCCGGGTGTTGGCCCAGGCCCGGAGAACGATCCCGAGCTTGGCGGTCAACCCCAGCGTCGGCCGGTGCAGCACCGTCTCGTAGTCCCAGTCCTCGATCGACCTGAGCACCCGGGCCCCGCCGTTCGCAAGGACCTCGATCACCGGTGCCGCCCTCGGACCGAGCGACTCCGGCAGCGATCCCCCCGCTTCGAACTTCTCCCAGGTCTTGTCGACGCAGGCCCGCACGAGCCCGCGCGATTCCTCGAGGAAGGTGTCGTCGCAGGCCCATCCCTGTTCCGCCGTCCGCCGGAAGCGGGCTTCGAAGTCCTCGATCTCGATCGACTCCTTGGGGATGTAGATCCGATTCCGGTCGAGCAGGTCTCGACGCAGATCCTGCCAGTGATTCGTGAGCTGGAGCGCGGTGCAGATGGCGTCGGACCGTTCGAGCTGATCGGGCGTCGCGACCTCGTCGAGCAGGCGAAGGACGATCCGGCCGACCGGATCCGCGCTTCGCCGACAGTAGTCGAACAGCCCATCCCAGGTCTCGTAGCGATCGACGGTCTGGTCCTGCTCGAAGGCGGAGACGAGATCCTCGAACGGTCGCCGATCGAGCTGGAATCGCTCGATGGTCGGCTTCAGCGCCCGAAACACCCAGTGACGGGGCTCGCCCGCCCACGCCGCGTCGATCTCCGCCCGCCACCAACCAAGCAGTTCGAGGGCCCGTTGCGGATCCCCGATCTCGTCACCGAGGTCGTCCGCCGTCCGGCAGAAGGCGTAGACCGCGGCGAAATCGTCCCGAACGTCGCGGGGCACCAGCCGGGTCAGGACCGAGAAGTTCTCCCGATGCGATCGGGCGAGCCGCCGGGCACGCGATCTCGCTTCGTCCACGGTGACCTTCGACCACCCGGAAACCGGGGCGTCGGGGCCGTTGAGCGCGAGATCTTCGTGGATGCGTCGGTCGGTCATCGCAGCGTCGGAACGGAGGAACAGGTCGTCTCGAGTGTATCCGGATTCCGGTGCCAACCCCCCGGAATCGTCTACCGGAGATCGGGGACTGCTACCATCCGCGTCGTCCATCTCGCTCGCCCCCCAGCCGGTCGCCTCTCCCATGAAACTGATCCTCGCGAATCCCCGCGGCTTCTGCGCCGGCGTCAACATGGCGATCGCCGTGGTCGACGAGCTGCTCGAGCTCTTCCCCGACGAGACCATCTGCGTCTACCACGAGATCGTCCACAACCGACACGTGGTCGATCGCTTCCGCGAACAGGGTGTGATCTTCGTCGAGTCGATCGAAGACGCACCCGACGGTGCGGTGGTCGTCTTCAGCGCCCACGGCGTCAGTCCGGCGATCCGCGAGAAGGCCGCCGATCGAAAGCTGGTCGCGATCGACGCGACCTGCCCGCTGGTCACCAAGGTCCACGCGGAGGCCATCCGCTACGCGAAGCGAGGCTGGCAGATCGTCCTCGTCGGTCACGCCGACCACCAGGAGGTGATCGGAACCAGAGGCGAGGCGCCGGATTCGATCCAGATCGTGGAGACGCCCGCCGACATTCCCGACCTCCGCATCGACGATCCCGAGAAGCTCGTCTACCTGACCCAGACCACGCTCTCCACCGACGACGCGAACGTGGTGATCAATGCCTTGAAGGAAGCGATCCCCACGATCAAGGCGCCGCCGAGCGAGGACATCTGCTACGCGACCACGAATCGCCAGAACGCGGTCCGGGCCATCGCGCCGGACTGCGACCTCGTGCTCGTGGTCGGCAGTCGAAACAGTTCGAACAGCGTCCGCCTCACCGAGATCTCGCAGAACGTGGGCACGCCGGCCCGCCTGCTCGACGACAAGAGCGAGATCGTCGATGGATGGTTCGATGGCGTCGAGACGGTCCTCATCACCGCGGGGGCGAGCGCTCCCGAGGATCTCGTGAACGATCTCGTCCTCCACCTGATCGAGGCCCATGGCGGCGAAGTCGAACAGCGGGACATCGATCGGGAGACGATCGTCTTCGGCCTCCCCGGCTCGCTGAAACAGCTGATGCGAAGCCGCGGCATCGATCCCGGAGAGCGGACCATCACCGTGGACGGGGCCGGCGACCTCGATCGCCTGCTCGACGAACACGGCATTCCGCACCGGACGATCGACCTCACGATCGGTGCGTCCGAATGAGCGACGCGGCCTCGACGTCGCCGGAGCGACGCGGATCGAGCATCTTCGACCAGGATCCGGAATCGCTCCGTCAGTGGGCGGCCGAACACGATCTCCCCCGCTACCTGGGCGACCAGGTGCTTCGCTGGGTTCACGAGCGTGGCGTGATCGACCCGAAGCTCATGAGCGACGTCTCCCGCCGAGGTCGCGAGCTCCTTCTCGAGTCGTTTCGATTCGGCGAGGCCGTCGAACTCGCGGCCCCGGTCGCGAGCGACGGCACCCGGAAGATCCTGCTCGGCTGGCCGGATCCCGCCGAAGCGACCGAGGGGTCGCTTCCCGTGCTCGGACAGGAACCCGAGAAGCAGACCGAATGCGTGATGATCCCCACCGAGGATCGGCGAACCGCCTGCATCTCGAGCCAGGTCGGCTGTCCCGTCGGCTGCCGCTTCTGCGCGAGCGGACTGGGCGGCCTCGAAGGGAATCTCACGCGCGGCCGGATCGTCGAACAGGCCTGGCGACTCGGTCGCCTCCCCGACTCGGGACGGGTCACCAACGTCGTCTTCATGGGCATGGGCGAGCCCCTCGCCAACCTGTCGGCGGTGACCGACGCGATTCGAACGCTGCATGCCCCGTGGGGTCTCGGGATCTCTGCGCGGCGGATCACCGTCTCGACCGTGGGCCTGCCCGCGGCGATCCGGAAGTTCTCGACCTTCGATCTTCCGGTGACGCTGGCCCTCAGCCTGCACGCGCCGAACGACGATCTCCGCCGGGAGATCATTCCGTGGGCGACCTATTCCACGGTGCCCGAACTCCTCGAAGCGTGTCAGGAGTACTTCCGTCGTTCGGGACGCGAGATCACCGTGGAGTACATCCTGCTCGGCGGATTCAACGACCGGGTCGAACATGCCCGCGAACTCGCCGCCCATGCGGGCCGACTTCGGTGCAACGTGAACCTGATCCGGTACAACGAGGTGGCGGGCCTTCCCTTCCAGCGCCCGTCCTCCGACGACGTGCATCGATTCCAGGCGGAACTTCGACGCCGAGGGGTGAACGCCCACATCCGCGCGAGCCGGGGACGGGACATCGCGGCGGCGTGCGGCCAGCTTCGACATGAACGCCGCCAGGGCGGACGCGATGCGCACGCGACGTGCAGCACCGACTGATCCGGTCAGTCCGTTTCGCGGCCCAGCCGCACCAGCACCGAAACCGAGGTCTCGTGCAACCGTCCGTCGGACGCGAGGTCGTGCCACGCCCGAAGCACGGTGGACCAGCGGGCGTAGGCGATCGGATCACCGATCTCCCGGATCGCCCGGTCGATGCCGCTTTCGATCGCGACGCGACGAGCCCTCGATTCCCGATCCCCGCGGCGGGATTCGGGAACGAACCGACCGATCTTCGCGATGATCGGCGGCAGCCAGTCGCGAACCGGAATCTCCGCCCGCATCCTCCGGTCGAACGCCACCAGGTCGACGCGGGCGAGGTAGACCCGTTCGATCCGGTCACCACGGGCGCGTCGCACCCCGAGTCGTCGTCGAAGACGCCGACGATGATCCAGACTGCTCGCAGCGACCGCGAGCGCGAAGACGTCCCGGGCCAGCATCGCCTCGCCGAGCGGGAGGATCGCGAAGCGCGTCAGTTCCCGACCGGTATCGCCCCGATCGGCGGCGTGGAGCTGGCCGATCCGGTCGAGGTACTGATCGACGAGGGCCCGGCCGCCCCGCCGGAACAGGCTCGCGACGGCGAGCAGCAGATCGTCGAGCGCCACGCGTCCGGCCTCGGTCTCGAGCAGGCCGGGGACCGTCTCGAGGAGACGCTGGATCCGCTGATCGAGCCAGCGGGCGGACGTGTTTCCGCGATGCAGACGCGTCTCCAGCACGATCTCCCGCCGACGCCGAGCGAACGGTTCGATGCTCGCCGAGGTCGATCCCCCGCCGGCCTGCGGCGATGCGGCCAGCAGTCGACCGAACCGGAACGCCTCGCCGGTGCGACCGAATCCGACCCGTTCGAGTCGCTGCGCGGCCTCGGTGATCGCCTCGAGCGAGACGGGCACGAGCCCCCGCTGGTAGGCGATCCCCGTCAGCACCACGTCGAGCAGGCGACGATTGCCGAACTGCTGGATGACCCTCGAGAGGAAGGCGTCGACCAGGTCGTCGGGCGTTCCACAGTGTCGGGCCGCTTCGGACTGCAGCGTCGCCGCCACGTCGGGAACGGACGCCCGCTCGTCCGGCGGAGACTCGGTGTTCGCGACGAGGGCGGTTCGCCCCGGCGTCGCGACCCGGAGTTCGGGGTCGGTCGCGATCGCCCGCAGCGTCTCGATCGGATCGACGCCGAGCACCACGTCGGCCTCTCCCGGTGGAATCGACGGAACCAGCGTGTCGACGACGTCCTCCCGGGCCGGTCGCGTGAACAGCACCTGCGACCACGCGGATGGATTCGAGGAACGGGCGGCGCCGAGGTTGGCGAGTCGGACGTCGAAGCCCATGATCCGCCCGGCGAGCGACACGAGACTCGCCGCACCGCCCGGCGAGACGCCACGCACGCCGGCGACGTGGAAACGCCACCGACCTCGCCCCCGATGTCGAAGGTTCGGCACGGTGATGCCGAGATCCTGTGGCACGGGGGTGGCGACCTGGGGACTCCGCTGCCGGACGAGTTCGGTGATCTCGAGCAGCCGGCCGACCCGGAGGACGAACGATCGCCGAAGCCGGCTTCGCACCGGTTCGAAGCGGTACCGACCCTCGACATCGTCCGGCCGCGGAAGCGAACTGTCGACGGTGGGCTCCGCGAACGGCCGGACGCCGCAGGCGTCGTCGATCCTGGTCTTCACCCGCAGGAGCGGTGAATATCCGAGCCGATCGATTTCCTCGAGATCGCGGGCGACGCCTTTTTCGCGGCGACGGACCACGAGGACCGAGGGGTGGACGGCCCGGACCGCCTCGCCGATGTCCTTCCGCAGCGACACTTCGTCCGCGACGTCGAGGAGACGGACCTGCGCGGGGTTCTCGCCTGCAGTGGGAATCGCGGCGGACAGGAGGCGCACGGCGTCGAGTTCGTCGCCGCCACCGTCGTCGACGAGAATCGTGACCCAGGGACGTCCGAGGTCCCGGGCCGCGGCGAGCAGCACCGCCTCCTCGAGCAGCCGTCGACGTTCCACGATCTCGACCGCGACGACGCGACCGGTGAATCCCGCCGGCGGACGACCGTTGATCGCCAGTGCGAGCGGCTCCTCGCCCTCCTCGACGACCCGACGCAGCATCCGGTCGGCGGAGACGGAGGCCCGTCGAACCGTCTGCAGCAGTCCTCGACCGACCTGCCCGCTCCGCACCGGCACCAGTCGTGACGGGTCTTCGGCGTCGGGAGCGGATTCGAACGACTCGGTTCCGGGAAGCTCGAGCGTCGGCCGGATCTCCAGCAGGACGTCGCGAAGCTTCGTCGCGAGCGTGGACGGATCGCTCGCGTCACCCGGTTCGATGACCGCGTCGCTGCTGCCGGGGACACGTCGCCACGCGACCTCCGCGACGATCTCGCCGCGACGCCGCAGTCGTTCCGCGATCTCGATCACCGGCGCGGCGAGCAGTCCGGGCCGGGTCTCGATCACGAGGACCGTGCGGGAACGAATGAGCAGACGTTCGATCAGGGAGGCGTCCAGCGGATTGACGAGTCCGACGTGGATCGCGGGGACCCGTCCGGTGAGACGGGTCTCTTCGAGGATGTGGCGAACCGAGCGGGACGCGAGGCCGGAAGCCACGATCGCGACCGTCTCCCGTTCTCCGGGACTCGGCATTCCGGTCGCCGAATCGAGTTCGAGACGACGTCCCAGTCGAGTGAGATCCTCGCCGCTGGTCAGCCTCGGACCACGCCGTCGCCGCAACGAAGCCGCGGTGTCGATGGTCTCGACGATCCGGTTGGCCCGGACCGTGATGGTGACCGCCACGGACAGCAGTGACGCGTCGACGACGATCGCGGCCGGTCCGTCGGACACGTCGGCGAGTCGCGCGGCGTGTTCGATCTTCAAGCGGAGGTCGTCGAGGTCGGTGGTCTCGAGCACCGGGATTCCGAGACCGGCGAGCAGGGATCGTGCCGGGGTTCCGGGCGCCGACTCCGGATCGTCCACCGCGATCACGACCAGTCCACGGCGGGCCGCGTCGCCGCCACGGCCGATCGCGTCGACGGCCCGGGGAATCTCGTGGGTGGCGACGATCGCGACCGCGGCCCCCCGATCCGCGAGGCGTCCCGCCTCGACGAGCCGTCGCTCCGGACTTCGTCGAGCGACGAAGGCGAGCCGATGTCGATTCAACACCCGGGCGATCACCGGATCCTCCGAGGCCGCGAGCAGGCGATCGAACGCCCCGCCCACGTCGACGAGCAGCCCGCCGATCACCACCTCGGATTCCAGCACGCTCTTGAGCACGACCGCCGGCGCGTCCATGAGCTCACGCCCCTCGGCGCGGTCGAACACCTCGGCGTCGACGATCGGGGAGCGTCTCGGGGCTTCCAGCACGGCTTGATTGTACGGATCGCGGCCCGGGTCAGTCGTCCTCGAGCAGTCGACGGATCGCGTCCCCCACCCCGGTGCCCGGCGGCCCGGTTCGTCGATCGGAAACCGCGACCACGCGGGGATCGGCGTTCTCCATCGCGATCCCGATGCCCGCGTTCCCCACCATGCCCACGTCGTTCAATCCATCGCCGATGGCCACCACCGCCTCGGTCGCGAACCCCCGCCGCCGGGCGAGCCCCTCGAGCATCGTCCACTTGTCGACGGTGGGATCGAACGCCTCGAGGAGGTGGATGCGATCACCGGCCACCTCGGATTCGACGACCGCCTCCCAGGCCTGGAGCAGCACGCGATCCCCGAGCTCCTCGAGGATCTCCTCGACCACGTGACCGAGGACGGAACCGACCGCGGTCGTTCCGACGCGGACCGTGTGCTCCAACGTCGGGACGTCGGCCAGATGCTCGACCCAGCGGGCGTTCACATCGTGCCGTTCGAACCACCATCGCGTCGCCTCGCTGACGGCATCGTTCCCGATCATCCAGTAGTCGCATCCGGCCTCCGGGGCGTCCTGAAGGAGATGGACGACGTGGCCGTGACGACGCAGGTTGGTCGCCACCGCCGAGGCGACCTCGGGATGCACCACGCTTCGTTCGAGCGTCTCACCGGTCGCGGCATCGTGCAGCAGCGCGCCGCCCGCCGCGATCATCGGTCCGGTGGCCTCGATGGGCTGCAGCGCCTCGAGCGATTCCGACCATGATCTTCCGGTCGCGATCACCACTTCCACGCCCGCGGCACGGGCCGCGTCGATCGCCGCCCGGTCGGTATCGGTGACGCCCCCCCGGGTGAGCAGCGTTCCGTCGAGGTCGATGGCGATGAGATCGGGCTTCATGGTGCGTGGGGCGGTCATCCGGACACGAAAAGGGCGTCGTCGGAGCATACGGGATCCACCGCGGTGAAACGACGTTGACGCGTGGTAGGATTGAGGCTGATGACGACGGTTCCGGAAGAAACCTCGGCCTCGGTTCCAACCGACGAACGCCGGACGATTCTCGGCCACGCCCTCGGTCCGGTGCTTCAGGAGACCCTGTCGGGCCGGCTGGGGGACATCCGATGGTTCCGAACCGACTGGCAGCGCAGCGGGGCCGCGACCGGTCGGGCACGCTGGAGCGAACCGACGGGCGAACAGGTCGACGTCGTGATCAAACTTCCGGTGAGCGAACGCGAGTACCGCTGGCTCGACCGGCTCCAGAATGCAGACCCGCCGCTTCCCGTGCCGAGGCTCGTGGCATCCGGGGACGTGCTCGGTGGGTACGACCTCGCCTGGGTCGTCATCGAGCACCTGCCGTTCGGACCGCTCGGCACGCATTGGGAAGACGATCACATCCTTCGCATGACCGATGCCGTGGCCCGTTTCCAGGCCGCCGCGGCGGGACACCCCATCGATCGAAAAAGTCGTCAGGAGGACTGGGAAGGTCTGCTGAAGCGATCACGCGAGGCGGTGCGTGGCCAGAAGATCAGCCAGGCCACTCGATGGCGAAAGATCCTGAAATCGGTGGCTCGACATCTCGATGCCATCGTCGAAGAATGGCGAAGCCGCGCTCCGATCGCCTGGATCCACGGCGACCTCCACCTCGCCAACGGCATGGTCCGCGACGAGGAAGGCACCGGCCCGGTGGTCCTGATCGATCTCGCCGAGGTCCGGCCCGGGCACTGGGTGGAGGACGCGGTCTACCTCGAACGACTGCACTGGGCCCGACCTGAACGACTCAAGGGGCGAAGTCCCGTCCGGCTGCTCGCCACCGCGCGACGCCGGCTCGGACTCGAGGTGGACGAGGATCACGCCCGGCTCGCGGATCTGCGCCGGATCCTCCTCGCCGCGTGCGCTCCGGCCTTCCTGAGGACGGAGGGCGTGCCTGCGTACCTCGATGCGGCCCTCGATCATCTGGAGCGGGGTCTGCGGCGATTCGCCTGAGGCCCCTCGGCGCGTCTTCGGACCGGTGTTTCCGCGATCTCGAAAGCCGCTCGTACCCGGCGGCGGGCCTGCTACCATGCGGGGTCCTGAACCGTCGTCGGTCGACGGACTGGACACCGTGTGGAGCTCCCCGACCATGGACGATCGTCTCAAGCAGGTCCAGACCACCGACCTGACCGATTCCCGCCTCAATCACGAGTTCGTCGCCTGGCTGAAGACGTCGGGCATGAACTACCTGCTCATGCTGCTGCTGGTCGCCTGCGCGTTCCTCGCGTGGGACTGGTGGAACCGCAAGCAGGACGAAGCGATCGACACGGCGTGGACCGAACTCTCGTCCGCGACGAGTCCGGCGGCCCTTCGCGGCGTCGCCGACACCCACGCTTCCGTCGATGGTGTCGCGGAACTCTCGCTCCTCACCGCGGGCGACATTCTGCTGCAGTCGGCCCGCACCGGCCTTCGCCCCGGACTCGCCGCCGGCGACGAAGGCGCGGAACTCACGGCCGAGGACAAGACCAGCACGCTCCAGGAGGCCGACGGATTCTTCGCCGAAGCCGTCCAGCTCGCCTCGGCCCGACCCGGGTTCGCCGGCAAGCCGATGATGATCGCGGGGCTTTTCGGAAGAGCCGCGGTCGCCGAAAGCGCCGGCCGACTCGACGATGCGCGGACGCACCTCGAGGAAGTGGTCAAGATCTCGACGCCCGAGTATCCCCCGTTGGCTGAACAGGCGACCGCCCGCCTCGAGAACCTCGACGGCATCAGCGCCCACGCGAGCCTTCCGAACCAGGGTGATCTCCCGGTGGTCGCGGTCGGCGAAGAGGAGGCCTTCACGGTCCCCGCCGCGGACGATCTGCTCGAGATGTTCGAAACCGAGGACGATGAGGCCGCGGCCGCGGAAGCCGCCGAGGTCGAGGATGGCGACGACGCCGCGGATGCCGCCGGTGCCGCCGCCGAGTCGACGCCCGAGGCCGAGTCCACCGAGCCCACCGAGCCGACCGAGACGCCCGCGGCCCCGTGACCGGCCGCGACGAGTCCGAAGACGCCGTTCCGCCGGCGTCCCCGACCACCCCGACGCCGGAATCCGGCGAAGGCAAGGGAACGGGCGAAGGCGAGCGACCGGGCGAGACCGAGGACGCCGCGCTCTTCGATGCCGGCGGCAAGGTGGACCGCGATGCGATCTACCGCCAGCACGAGACCCGGTCCGACGACGACACGCCGGTGCAGGTCCGGCTCGAACTGACCCGGGACCTCAAGAAACGGCTCGACCGCTATCTCGTCGATCGCATCCCCTTCATGAGTCGGACCGCCTTGCAGCGGCTCATCGACGAGGACGCGGTCACCGTGAACGGCCGTCGACCGAAGGCGAGCACGCGACTCCGGCTCGGCGACGTGGTCGAGGCGGTGCTCCCCCCCCCGCCCTCGAACGAGATCCCCCCCGAGAACATCCCGCTCGACGTGCTGTTCGAGGACGACCATCTGATCGTCCTGAACAAGCAGCCCGACATCATCGCCCACCCGGCGCGGGCCATGAAGTCGGGGACCATCGTCAACGCCCTGAGCTGGCGCTTCCGCCACGAGACGTCCGGCGGACTCTCCTCGGTCGGCGAGGAATTCGCCCGTCCCGGCGTCGTGCATCGCCTCGATCGGTTCACGTCCGGCGCCATGGTCGCGGCGAAGACCGACACCGCCCACTGGCGACTCGGCCACCAGTTCCAGGCCCGTACCGTCGACAAGCGGTACCTCGCGATCGTCCACGGCGTGGTGCGTCGCGATCAGGACCTGATCGATCTTCCGCTCGGGCGTCACCCCAGGATCTTCGACCGCTACGCGGTTCGTCACGACGAGGCCGGCAAGGAGGCGCGGACGATCTACCGCGTCCGCGAACGGTACGACGGCTTCACGCTCGTCGAGCTCCAGCTCCTCACCGGTCGCACCCATCAGATCCGAATCCACCTCTCGGAGATCGGCCATCCGATCGTCGGCGACGACTACTACGGTGGACGGAAGCTCCCCCGCCGGGCGGTGGTCCCGAAGCGTGCCGAAGCCGACGGCCGATCGAGCGACGCCCCGCTGATGGCCCGGCAGGCCCTCCATGCGGCGCGGCTCGAGTTCGATCATCCGATCGCCGGAGACCGGCGCACCTTCGAGGCGCCGCTCTGGCCGGACATCCGCGGCTTCCTCGATGCCCTCCGCGAGCACCGCGAACCCGTCCCGGTCGAATCGGCCGAGGCGATCGTGGACATCGATCGGGACGTCCGAGAGGACTGAACCGCGACCCGGTCAGCGCAGTTTGACGAGCGCGAACGCCGCCATCGAGAGCACGATGGTGATCAACCAGAATCGCGTCACGACCTGCTGCTCGCTCCATCCGCCCAGATGGAAGTGGTGATGGATCGGACTGCAGCGCAGAAGACGTCGACCCTTCCCGGTGCGGATCCTCGTGAACTTGAACCAGCCGACCTGCAGCACGACGCTTCCCATCTCGAGGAAGAAGATGCCGCCGATCACCACGAGCAGCGCCTCCTGGCGGATCGCGACCGCAAGGTAGCCGAGCAGCCCGCCGAGCGCGAGGCTTCCGGTGTCGCCCATGAAGACCATCGCGGGGCTCGAGTTGAACCAGAGGAATCCGAGGCACGATCCGATCATCGCGCCGGCCACCACCATCAGGTCCGCCGTTCCCGGCACGTGCGGCACCAGCAGGGACTGGGCCTCGACCTGACTTCCCGCGATGTGCACCAGGATCATGAAGGCGACCGAGGCGAAACCCACCACGCCGGCCGCGAGTCCGTCCATGCCGTCCGAGATGTTGACGGCGTTGCTGGTACCCGCGATCACCAGGGTGCCGAGCAGCACGAAGCCGCCGAGTCCGAGCACCATCACGCTCGGATTGAGCGGGAGCCCGAACATCGTCTCACCGCCGTCGGTGAAGGGATCCACTTCGACGGGCGTGTCCCAGGTCTTCTGGAACGGCAGGTTCAGCACGCGGGCGGAGTCCTGCCAGATCTCCGCCTGGGCGCCGACCCCGCCGATGGGATTGACCGTGGCCTGCGTGAAGATGACCCACGAGAAGAGCGCGGCGAGCCCGAGCTGGAAGAGCAGCTTCTCCCACGGCAGCAGGCCGTCCCGGGATCCTGGCGTCCGCCGGGCGGAGGTGAGTTTCAACCAGTCGTCGAACATCCCGAGCACCGAATATGCGACGAGCACCGCGATCGCGAGGTGGATGTAGCGACTTCGAAGTTCCGCGAGCAGCAGGATCGTGATCAGGATCGAGCCGCAGATCAGGATCCCCCCCATCGTCGGGGTGCCGGCCCGCGATCGCATGAGATCGTTGAGGTCCGCGTTGTGGAACTCCGGGGAATCGCCGACCTTCTGCCGGAGCAGCCAGCGGATGACGGGGCGTCCGAACGCGAGCACCAGCCCGAACGAGACGAGCACCGCGAGGAACGCTCGGAACTCGACCTGGAACACGACTTGGAGGATCCGGATGAGGCCGGTCTCCTCGAGCGGCCCCTTCAACGATTCCACGAGGTGATAGATCAACCGCGAGCCTCCCAGGTTTCCAGAATCGACACGACCACCTTGTCCAGCCCCACCGCGCGGGATCCCTTGAACAGGATCGCATCTCCGGCCGCGACGTGCTCCGCGAGCAGCGTCGCCGCCGCATCACCGTCCGCGACCTGATGCAGCCCGCCCTCGAACCCGGCGTTCCGGGCGCCTCGGCCGATCGCCGCGACGTCGTCCCCGCCCACCAGCACGATCTCGTCCGACACGTTCGCGGCCACCGCGCCCACCGCTTCGTGGAGGGACGCCGACCGCGTTCCGAGCTCCCGCATTCCGCCCAATACCGCGATCCGGCGGGTGGCCGTGGTCGAGATCTCCGCGAACGTCTCGAGCGACGCCCGCATCGACTCGGGATTCGCGTTGTACGTGTCGTCCACGACCTCGATCCCGTTCACCACGTGGCGGACGAACCGCATCGGGGGCGGCTCGAGTTCCGCGAGTCTCCGGGCGATGTCGGCGTCGGCGACCCCCAACCGACGGGCGAGCTCGACCACCGCGATCGCGTTGATCGCGTTGTGTCGGCCGTCGAGACCGACGTCACCGGTGAAGTCACCGAGTTCGATCGTCTGTCCGCCGCCCGACCGCACCGACCGGTCCAGCAACCTTCGATCGGCGGAGCCGGCGTCGCCGTAGGTCACGATCGACCCGCCGGCCGCGCGTCGGCCGGCGATCTCCTCGGCGATCACCTCGGCATCGACGTTCACGATCGCGGTGCCGGCGTTCTTCGCCACGGCGTCGATCAAGGCGGATTTTTCAGCCGCGATGGCGGCCTCCGACCCGAACCCGCCGAGGTGGGCCCGCCCGACGCCGGAAAGGATGCCGATCGCCGGGTCGGCGATTCCGGCGAGGTGGCCGATTTCGCCGGGAGCGTTGGTGCCGATCTCCAGCAGCACCCAGCGGTCGTCCTCGCGGGCCTCGAGGATCGTGAGCGGCACGCCGAGATCGTTGTTGAAACTGCGGATGCTCGCGGTGCCCGGACCGAGTTCCGCGAGGACCCGCTCCGCCATGGAGCGGATCGTGGTCTTGCCGGAGGAGCCGGTGATTCCGATCACGACGCCGCGGAGTCGACGTCGATGGTCTCGCGCGAGCGCCGCCAGGGCCGGGCGGATCTCGGCGACCGCGATCCCGGGCAGGCCTTCAGGCAGCTTCCCGCCGCCGTCGAGAAACCGTGATTCGACGAGGGCCGCGGTCGCCCCGGCGTCGCGAGCGGCCTCCAGATGATCATGTCCATCGTGACGATCTCCGGGGATCGCGACGAAGAGCCGTCCCGCAAGCATCGCGCGGGTGTCCGTGCCGACCCCGTGCACTTCCGGATCTTCTGGTTCGTCGTGACCGGGACGGGCTCGATCACCGACCGGACGACCCCCGACGATGTCGGCGATTTCGCGGAGACGTCTGCGAATCAAAGGGCCGCCTCCCCACGTCTGCGAGCGAGGGCGGCCGCCGCCACCTCCACGTCGTCGAAGTGCCGCCGCTCGGTTCCGACGATCTGGTAGTCCTCGTGCCCCTTGCCCGCGATCACGATCACGTCACCGGGGTCGGCGGTGGCGATCGCATGATCGATGGCCAGCGACCGATCGACCTCCGGGTGGATCCGGTCGAGTCGGCCGGCATCGCACGCCGCGACGATCTCCGCCACGATCGCCTCGGGCGGTTCGGTCCGGGGATTGTCACTCGTCACCACCACGCGGTCCGCCCCGTCGAGCGCGGCCCGCATCATGCGGGGCCGCTTGGTGCGATCCCGATCGCCACCGGCCCCGAAGACGATGATCAGCGCCGCGTCGGACGGAACCTCCGGCCGAACGCCGGCGAGGACGTTGACGATGGCGTCGTCGGTGTGGGCGTAGTCGACGAAGACGCGAACCTCGTCCGCCGGCCCGTGGACGGGCTGGAGCCGACCCCGCGGAGCCTCGATCGTCTCCAGTGCGGCCACGATCGCCGGCCAGTCCGCGTTGAAGGAGAACGCCATCGCCGCCGCCGCCGCGACGTTGAAGGCGTTGTGATCACCCACGAGCGGAACTCGGACGCGATGCGAGGTCCCGTCGAACCGGAGTTCGAGCGTCATCCCCGAGAAGTCGCGTTCGATGATCCGGTGTTCAAGACCTCGAACCCCCTCGGGCGTCTCGGCGCCGGCCCCGGCGGGTACCACGCCGATGACGCGGGCGGGCCCCGCTTCGATCATCGTGCGGGATGCGGGATCCGCGAGATTGACGATCGCGGTCGCGTCGGTGCGAAGCCCGGCGAAGAGCAGGGCCTTGGCGGCGGCGTAGGACGCCATGTCGCCGTGATAGTCGAGGTGATCGCCGGAGAGGTTGGTGAAGACCGCGACGTCGAAGTCGATGCCCGTGACCCGGCCTTGATCGAGGGCGTGGCTGGAAACCTCCATCACGACCCGTTCGCACCCGGCCTCCGCGAAGTCCCCCAGCACGCCCGCGAGGGCGATTCGTCCCGGCGTGGTGAGGGTCGCCGGGGTCGATTCGACGCCGTCGTGGGCCTCGATCGTGCCGATCAGGCCGCAACGCCCCAGCGTCGCCTCCAGAAGCTGACGAGCGAGGGTGGCGACGGTGGTCTTGCCATTGGTCCCGGTGATGCCCGCGAATCCCATCCGCCGTTCCGGATGGCCGTGGAACCGGAAGGCCAGGTCGCCGCCGATCGTCGCGGGATCCGGCGTCGCGACCCCCACCACGGATGCGGGGACGCCCGTCGCCACCGCCGGCACCGCGAGCACCGCCGCGGCGCCTCGCTCGATCGCATCGGCGACGTGGTCGCTTCCGTCGTGGGCCGTTCCCGGACGCGCAACGAACATCGTGCCGTCCCCGACCAGACGGCTGTCCTCGGTGATCCCGGTGATTCGACCGCCCGCGGCGTCCCCCGAGACGACCTGGATCGTCCCGGCGAGCGCCGCATCCTCGAGCAGGTCTCCAAGGCTCGTCTGGCGTGGCATGCGTTTCCCTGATGGTGTCGATGTTGCATCGACCACTCGCGGCCATCGACTGGAATCCCTTGACCGGTCGATGCTCAGTCGATCCGCCGCCGCACGAACATCGCATCGCCGTAGCTGAAGAACCGGTATCGCGCCTCGATCGCCGCGGCGTAGATCGCCCGGGTCCGCTCGAGGCCGGTCATCGCCGCGACCAGCGCGAGAAGGGTGGAGCGGGGCAGGTGGAAGTTCGTCAGCATCGCATCCACGCGGCGAAACCGGTGACCCGGCTGGATGAGCAGATCCGTCCGCCAGTCGTGCCGACCGTCCACCGCCGCCGGGAGCCGGTCGATCGACGCCATGGACTCCAGCGTCCGCACCGCGGTGGTGCCGACCGCCACCATGCGTCCGCGTCCGGCGGTCCGATCCGCCTCGGCCCGCTCGATCGCCGCGACCGCCGCCGGGGTGACCAGGCACCGTTCCTCGTGCATCGGATGATGGTCGAGTTCCTCGACCTCGACCGGCTTGAACGTGCCGGCGCCGACCTCGAGCGAGATCCGGATCTCCTCGACCCCTCGATCCCCCAGACGACGTCGGAGTTCATCGGTGAGATGCAGGCCCGCGGTCGGTGCCGCGACCGATGCGGTGGGATCCGAGGCCGCGGCGAAGGTCGTCTGGTACCAGTCCGGGTCGTGGGGATCCGATTCCGGCAGACCTCGATCCCGGCGGGCGTGCAGGATGTAGGGCGGGAGCGGGATCGCCCCCGCCTTCGCCCGAAAAGCCTCGATGGTCGCCTGATCGATCGCCGCGGCCTCGGCTCCGTCGGTTCGAAGGTCCGCGAGGGAGACCAGGACGCGGCCCGAATCATCGGTGTCCTCGACCCGGAGCCGGAATCCCGTCGAAGCACCGTCGTGGTCGAGGACGTCGATCTCGTGGCCCGGCCGGAGTCGACGGCTCTTCCGAAGCATCGCCCACCACCGGCCGAGGCCCGCGGACTCGGCGAGCAGTCCCTCGAGCCCCCCACCGGTATCGACCCGACGGCCTCGAATGCGAGCGGGGACGACCCTCGTCTCGTTGAGCACGAGCCGGTCACCGGCGCCGAGATATTCGGGAAGATCGGCGATCCGGCGGTGTTCCAGGTCGAGCGAACCATCGTCTTCGGCGTCGGCGGGCGGCAGCGTCACCACCAGCATCCTGGCCGAATCGCGCGGCGAGACCGGCGCCGCCGCCACGAGGGCCGGATCGAGTTCGAAATCGAGTTGGTCGGTTCGGAGCCCCATCGAGACGAATGCTACCCGGCGACGGACGACGCTCCCCGGGTCGTCGGCGTTTCGCCGGCGACCGACCTCGGATCTTCGAGCAGGGCCGGACCACGGACCGCCTCCAGAAGGGCGGGCAGCGGCTCGACCGCTCGGGATCTCGGTTCGAGGAACGGCACCAGTTCGACCGGAAGTCGCTTGAGCCCGCGTCGACTCGCCTTGGCGATCGCGTAGTGCAGGGATTCGTCTCGACGCCGTCGAACCGCGTCGGTGACGTTGAAGCCGAGTTCGAGCATCGTCTCGAGCGACCACCGCCAGGCGTGATACTCCTCGAGGCACCGCGGTCGGTAGGCCCCGAGACCGATCGCGTGATGACCCACCTCGTGCAGGAACACCGCGCAACTCATCGGGCCTCGCGGTCTCGGCGACTCGATCAATCGCGCCACGCTTCCGTCCCGGTAGGTGACGGTCCAGGCGCAGCCGGACGTGCTCGATCGCCAACGGACCACCCGAAGTCCGTATCGCCGCTTCATCGACCCGACCAGCGCCTCGTACCTCGTCTGCTGCCGACCGCGGGGGCGGGCGGGCGAGGGCGGCGTCGCGTCGACGACGGGCGTCCGTGGTCGGCCGCCCGCGGTGGACGATTTCGGTTTCTCGTTTCGAGCGACGTGGAGCAGATCCCACAGGGTCGTCGCGAAATCACCGAGACCACGACGGATGGGACCATGCTCGCTCATCGGCCGCCGTCGCCTCCGAGCGGCTCGAGGCGGGTCCCGTCCGGGAACGGACGGCCCCGACGAAGATCGGCCCAGTCCATCGCTCGTCCGCCCGGGACCTGGACCTCGAGGAGTCGGACGCCACCGGTCCGGCAGGCGACCGTTCCATCCTCGAACAAGGCCCCAGCCGCGCCGTTCACGTCCGCCTCGAGTTCCTCGACCCGGTGGATCCGGAGTCGCTGCGACGACCCATCCGGCCCGACCGCCTCGACCTGACACCCCGGCCACGGAACGAGTCCGTGGATCCGACCCCGGACCCGGCCCGCCGGCTCATCGAAATCGACGGTCGCCTCGGCCTTCGACAGTTTCGAGGCCGCGGTCACCGCCGCCTCGTCCTGCACCTCGGATTCGACCTTGCCCGCCGCGAACCGGTCGAGCACCTCCAGGACCGCGTCGACGCCGAGCACCGCGAGTCGGTCGTGGAGCTCTCCCGCCGTCTCCCGCGGGTCGATCGCGGTCGACCGCATCGCGTGGACCTCGCCGGCATCCATCCGGCTCGCGAGGGAGATCACGCTCACCCCGGTCTCCGCGTCGCCCGCCATCATCGAACGATTGATCGGCGCCGCCCCTCGCCATCGAGGCAGGAGCGAGGCATGAAGATTGACCGCGAAGCGACCATCGAGCAGTTCCGGACCGAGCTTCTGACCGAACGCGATCACGACCATCGCATCGATGCGGTGCCCGACGATTCGGTCGACGACCGCCTCGTCGTTGGCGTTTTCGGTTCGAAGGAGTTCCGTGGCGGCGAACCCCCCGCCATCCGCGTCCTCGAGAATCCGGGCGGAGATCGGCGTCGGCGTCTCGTGGCGACCCCGACCCGCGGGTCGGTCCGGTTGCGAGATCACCAGTGGCACCTCGAACCGGCGCCCCAACGCCTCCAGCGTGGGCACGCCGAAGGCGCCGGCTCCCAGGAACGCGATCCGCTTCCGGGCGTCGTCGCTCATCGGCCGATGTCCTCGGTGTCCTCGAAGTCCTCGCGCATGGTCTTGAGCCGCTTCCGATGCACCAGTCGATCGCGCGGCGACATTCGATCCGTGATCAGCACGCCCTCGAGATGATCGAACTCGTGCTGCCAGACCCGGGCGGGAAAATCATCGTCCTCGAGTTCGAACGGGTGACCGTCGAGATCGAAGGCGCGGATCTTCACGACGTTCGGCCGGCGAACCATCACCCGGACTTCGGGGATGCTGAGGCATCCCTCTTCGAACGGCTCGAGCACACCACCGAGTTCGAGTTCCGGATTGATGAAGACGACGGGAACCGACTCCGGTCCCGGCTCGGGCTCGGCGATGAAGATGCGACGCGACACCCCGACCTGCGGGGCCGCGAGTCCGACACCCTCCGCCTCCCGCATCAACTCGATCATCCGCTCCACGAGGGCGTGAAGCTCGCCGTCGAAGGCGGTGACGGGCGATGCCGGGCTGGTGAGCACCGGGTCCGGATACAGGACGATCCGGGTCGGCGGCGGTTCGAATTCAGGGGTGGAGTCGGTCACGGAACGGATGGTAGTGAACCGTTCCCGTGACCGGACGAATCAAGAGCGACGTTTCGGACGAAGAGACCCCGGAGACGGGACCCCGAACGGCTCCGCACCCCCTCCTCCATTGACCCGCTCGGCCCGGGGCGGGTACCTTGGACCGTTCACGCGATACATCCGGCCCGGGTACGCCCGGACCGGCAGAACGTCCGTCCTCGAAGGAGCCTCCCGTGGCGCTGTTCGGAAAGAAGAAGAAGACTGAAGACGCCGGTGAAGGCCTGATCGACCAGGGCTGGCAGCCCCAGCCCGAGAAGGCGGCCAAGTTCTTCGAGCACGCGCGAACGGTCGCCCAGACGGGCAACTTCTCCTACGCGATCGACATGTACGCCCGCGGGCTTCGGTTCGACCCGGGCAACATGGGCTCGCACGTCGCCCTCTACGAGACGGCGGTCCGGTACCTGCAGTCCTCCGGGAAGGCCGCGACGGGCAAGGAGATCCGCGCCATCGACGGCTCGAACCCCGCCGACAAGATGGCGGCCGCGGAATTCGCGTGGGCGAAGGACATCAACAATCTCCAGCTCGCGATGAAGCTCCTCGCGGCGGTGGGCAAGGCCGAGCAGGTCGAGTTCGGGCAGTGGCTCGCCCCCCGGGTCTTCGCGATGATGACGAAGGCCAAGAAGCAGACCAAGCAGCTCTACACCCAGGGCAAGGACCGCTTCTCCGAAGTCGATGCGTGGAAGGAGGCGTTCGCCTCCGCCGAGAAGGCGATCGCGATCGACCCCTCCGACTCCGACCTGATCTCGGAGCTGAACGAACTGTCGGCGCAGCGGACCATCTCGGAGGGCGGGTTCAACAAGCCTGCCGATGAGAAGGGCGACTTCCGCAGCAACATTCGCGACGCGGACAAGCAGGCCGCCCTTCAGGACCAGGAGTCGCTCTCGGGCGGTGCCGGTGCCGAGCGGGCGATCGAACGGGCGAAGGCCGACTTCGAAGAGAACCCCGGGAACGCGGAGGCGGTCACCAAGTACGCCCAGCTCCTGCGTCGGAACGACACCCCCGAGGACGACGAGATCGCGGTGGAGGTCCTGATGAAGGGATTCGAAGCCTCGCAGCAGTACCGGTTCCGAACGGCCGCCGGCGACATCCGGATGAACCGGATGACGAAGCGGATCCGAGCGATCGAGGAATCGGGTTCGAACGCCGAGGAGGCGGACGCGATCCGCGCCGAACTCCTGGAACTCCGGTCCGCCGAATACAACGAACGCGTCGCGAAGTACCCGACCGACCGCGGCATCAAGTTCGAACTGGGCGCGATCGAGTTCGACCGCGGCAGTTTCGAGAACGCGATGGCCATGTTCCAGCAGTGCAAGGACGAGTCCAAGTACCGCACCCGCGCGACTCACATGCTCGGCAAGTGCTTCGCCAACGAAGGCTGGCATCAGGAGGCGGTCGGCGAGTTCCGGGAGGCGATCGAGAAGCTCGATGCGACCGAACGCGACCGCGAGCTGATGATCCGCTACGACCTGATGCTCTCGCTCATCGACCTCGCCCGTGACTCGAACTCCATCGAGGAGGCCCGGGAGGCGGCCGAGATCTGCTCGGCGATCGTCCGCAAGGACATCAGCTACCGCGACATCCGCCAGAAGCGCAAGGACGTCGACACCCTGATCAAGGAACTGGGCGGCTGACCGCCCCGCCCCCGGAACCGGTCCCCGCCACCGTCGTCATCCCGACGCGGTTGGATTCGACGCGATTCCCCCGGAAGGCGATGGCGAACGACACCGGTCGCCCGATGGTGCTCCACGTCGTCGACCGTGCGCTCGCCGCCCGGCACGTCGGTCGCGTGATCGTCACCGCACCCGACCCCGAGATCCTCGATGCGGTCCGAGCCGCCGGCGTCGAGGCGATCCCCACCTCCTTCGACCATCCCAACGGCACGAGCCGCCTCGCCGAAGTCGCCGACCGACTCGCGACGGAACTCGCGCCGGACGCGGTGCTGGTGAACGTCCAGGGCGATGAACCGGAAATCGATCCCGCCGCGATCGACGCGGTGATCGCGGCGATCACCCGCGACTCGGAAGCGGACATGGCGACGATCGCCTCGCCGTTCGGGCCGGGCGAGGATCCCGCGAACCCGAACCTGGTGAAGGTGGTGACCACGACCGACGGCCGGGCCATGTACTTCAGCCGGAGCCCGATTCCCTTCGACCGGGACGGTGACGGGGTCGAGCCGCTGCGGCACGTCGGCCTGTACGCCTACCGACGATCGTTCCTCGCGACCTTCGCCGCCTGGCCGGAATCCCCGCTCGAGCGGTCCGAACGGCTGGAACAGCTCCGGGTGCTGGAACACGGTGGGCGGATCGCGGTGGGCATCCATGCCACCGACGCCGGCGGGATCGACACCCCGGCCCAGTACGAGGCTTTCGTGGCCCGTTGGCACGCCCGACCGGACGCCTGACGACGCTTCGTCCACCATCGATCGATCCCGGCGGTCCGGCTTGAGCGCGCCCCCCCGGGCGCGGTAAAGTCTTCCATGCCCCAAACTCCGCGCTACCTCGACCACGCCGCCCCGAAACCGGGTGGCGGCTCATCCGATGGAAATCCCGACGCGGACGATTCGGCGAACGTGGATCCCACGGAAACCGACTTCCTCGCGAGTTTCGGACGATCCGGCAGATCCACGGAGTGGTACAGCCCGGAGCCCGCCGGCTACGTCCGCGGCCGGACCAAGTACGTCGCGGTGATCGGCACCGTGATGAGCGGCCTCGGCAAGGGGATCTTCTCCAGCTCGCTGGCGAAGCTCCTTCAGGACAAGGGTCTGTCGGTCGCCCCGATCAAGATGGAGGGGTATCTCAACATCGACAGCGGGACCCTCAACCCCTACCGCCACGGCGAGGTGTTCGTCCTCGACGACGGGCTCGAGACCGACATGGATCTCGGCACCTACGAGCGGATGCTGCATCAGAACCTGACGCGTCGGAACTACGTCACCGCCGGCCAGGTCTACACCGAGGTGCTCGATCGGGAGCGTCGAGGCGGTTACCTCGGACGCGACGTGCAGATGATCCCGCACGTGACCGGAGCCGTGAAGTACAAGCTTCGAGAGCTCGCGATGCGGGGTGGCCGCGACGGCGGCCCCGCGGACGTGGTCTTCGTCGAGGTCGGCGGAACCGCGGGTGACTACGAGAACGGTTTCTACATCGAGGCCCTCCGCGAACTCGCCTTCGAAGAGGGACCGGAGTCCGCCTGCTTCGTCGCCCTGACCTACATCATCGAGCCCCAGATCCTCGGCGAGCAGAAGTCGAAGGCCGCCCAGCTCGGCATCAAGCGTCTCATGGAGGCCGGCATCCAGCCGAATCTCGTCGCGTGTCGTGCGAAGAAGCCGGTGACCGAGACCGTGATGGAGAAGATCGGGATGTTCTCGAACGTCCCGATGAACCGAATCTTCTCCATGCACGATCGAGCCTCGGTCTATTCGATCCCCGAAGAGATGCGGAAAGCGAGTCTGGACCGCGAGATCCTCTCGCTCCTCAAACTGCACGATCGCGTGGACCCGGTCCACGAGGACGAATCCCGGGTCCGTTGGATGGACTTCTCGCACAAGCTGGTCGCACCACGTTCGCGTTCGGTCACGCTCGGCATCCCCGGCAAGTACGCGGCGCTTCGCGACGCCTACGCGTCGATCGACAAGGCAATCGAACACGCGGGCATCCATCTCGAGTGCGACGTCCGGACCGAGTGGATCGACACCACCGACATCGAGAACGCCGGCGACGCGAGCTCCATCCTCGACGGGATGGACGCGGTCATCGTCCCCGGAGGCTTCGGCATCCGCGGGGTCGAAGGCAAGATCCGCTGCGTCGAACACGCCCGGACCCACGGCATCCCCTTCCTCGGGATCTGCCTCGGTTTCCAGGTCGCGGTCCTCGAGTACGCCCGCAACGCGATGGGCCTCGCCGACGCCGACTCGACGGAATTCAATCCGGGATGCAGTCACCCGATGATCTCCGAGCTTCCCGATCAGAAGAAGCTCGAGGGGATCATGGGCGGAACGATGCGACTGGGCGCCCAGGACGTCGTGCTCGAACCCGGATCCCTGGCAAGCTTCCTCCACGGCGGGCAGACCCTGGTCCGGGAACGATTCCGCCACCGATTCGAAGTCGAGCCCGAGTACATCGAACGCCTCGATGCGGGTGGTCTCCGATTCACCGGTCGCCATCCCGAATTCCCCATCATGCAGGTCCTCGAACTCCCGCTCGAGACCCATCCGTACTTCATCGGCGCCCAGTACCACCCCGAACTGACGGGCCGCCCGCTCGAGCCGCAACCGCTCTTCATGGGCCTCATCGCGGCCGCGATCGCCCGAACCGACCCCGCGTTCGCGAGCACCCAGACCGGGCGTCGGTGGGTCCGGCAGCGAAACGGCTGCACCACACCCGCCTAGGAGCCCGCCGGAGGGCCTGAAGCCTTGACGTGGGAGCCCGCGCGGCTACCATCTTCGATCCGGAATCCACTGCCGATGTAGCTCAGTCCGGTTAGAGCGAGGGATTCATAAACCCTAGGTCGGAGGTTCGAGTCCTCCCATCGGCATTCTTCACGCACGGCGGAAACCAAGGGTTCCGCCGTGCCTGCGTATCCGCCATTCGGTGCGCCGCCATCGATGGAGCATCATGCGACGGTTTCGAAGACTCCTGCTGATCACCGGCCTGTTCATCGTGCTGCTCGGCGTGACGTCGCCGCTCTGGCTCATGCTGGGGTCCAGGCTCGCCGAACCCGTGATTCGCAGCCAGCTCCTCGCGCTCGCGGACGAGTACGTGGAACCCCGCCTCGAACTCGGCCGGATCCACTACAGCTTTCCCCTCACCGTCTCGACCAGTGACGCGAAACTGATCGCCAAGGATCAGGCCGGCAAGGACTTCGAGCTCCTTTCCGTGAAGGAACTCCTGATCACGCTCCACCGGCTGCCGATCTTCGACGGCCCGCTGGTCTTTCAGGAACTCATGGTTCAGGATGCCTCCGCGACGTTCGAAGTCGACGAGAACGGCGTCGTGACGGGATGGGAGAACCTGCTCAAGGACTCCGGTTCCGACGACGACGACGACGATTCGGACACGGATGATCGACCGATCAGCGATCTCTTCGCCATCGATCGGATCGGCGTGCAGGGCCTCGACCTCGAATATCGGATCGCCGGGAACCCGACCCCGATGATCATGAAGGACCTCGTCTTCGACATCGACAACAAGGGACGAGACGGTGCGAAGAAGATCGACCTCGGACGAAGCCCCGGCTGGTACGAGATCGACACCGACCTCAAACAGGGCACGCTGCTCGATCTGGCCGTCAAGGGCGGACTCGACATCGACACCCTCGACGTCGAACTGACGCTCGTGAAGCTCGATCTGAAGCTCGATGAGACGAAGACCTCCGTGCTGCCGCCCCAGATCCAGTCCTTCATCAAGGATCGCAAGGTCGAAGGGTCGGTCGACGCGACCCTGAAGGGCGAATTCAACATCAACGACTTCATGTCGAGCAAGACGCGGATGAGCATGGAGCTCGGCAAGACCCGCTTCGCGATCGACAAGTTCCTGATCGAGATCGACGAGGCCTCCGCGACGGGTCGGACCGAGAACGACACGCTCCTGCTGGAACCCATCGTGGTGAAGGCACTCGACGGCACCCTCAACGGGACCATCCGCCTCTCCGACGAAGTGACCCGCGGGAAGCCGTCGGCCGACTCCGCGACCTCCGCGCCCCCCTCCGCCACCGACCTCGCGGCCGGCGAGCCGTCCGAGCCGTCGGAATCGAAGCCCGCCGCGAGCGGCGATGATCCGACGAAGGCCTCGCCGAAGACGCTTGGCGGAATCGAACGGGCGATCAACGTCGATCTCATCCCGAGCGCCTCGCTCAAGAAGGTCGAGGAGTTCGCCCGTGGATTCCATCTCTTCACCCAGTTCCAGATCGACGACATGCAGATCCAGGCCCTGCACCGGATCGACGCCGAGGAACCCCATCGGTGGGCCGGCACCGTCGATGCCGCGGTCGCAAGCGATCTCAACCTCGCGAGCCCTCTCGCGAGCCTCGAGGGAGGTGGCTCCATCGGCATCACCAAGGGCCGGCTCTCGGGTGTGAACGCGTGGCAGGCACTCGCGAAGTTGATGCGGGTGGTGACCCTGAATCCGAGCCAGAAGGATCAGGCCAACCTCGAATTCACGGTGGACGACGAACGGGTCGACTTCCAGCGGCTCAACATGCTCGCGGGCGCCATCGGCGTGCGGGCGAAGGGCTGGATCGGCTTCGACAAGAGCCTCCACCTCGACGCGAACGCCGGTCCGCTCGAAGCGTTGCAGGACTCGGCGGGAACCGTCGGTTCCATCCTGGGGAGCCTGACCGATCGCCTCGTGAAGTACATCATCCGAGGGCGGATCGGCGAGCCGACGGTCCGGGTCGCGCCACTGGGGATCAAGTTCCTCGACTGATCGCTTCCGAACCGCGCCACGCCGTGCCCCGGACTCGTAGACTTCGGGCATGTCCACCCTGATTCGATCCGCGTCGGCCATGCTCCTCGTCGCCGTCCTCCCCGTTCTCCCCGTCATCGGCTGCGAGGACCCTCCGGCACGGGGCGTCGTCGAGAACCGGACCACGGATGCGGACCATCGCCGGGCCGCCGGACTCCTGTCCCGCTACGACTACGACGACGCCGTCCAGCTTCTTTCGGCGGTGGTCGAAAGCGATCCGGGCCGCACCGACGCCCGCATCGATCTCGCGATCGCGACGATGAACCGCCAGGAGGAGACCGACGAGGCCGATGCCCTCGCGATGCTCGACGTGATCCACGCGGAATCCCCCGACGACCCCCGGGCCGCGTATCTGTCGTCGGTGCTGCATCTCCGAGCCGGGAACGACGAGGTCGCCGCGGCGCGGCTCGGACGCCTGCTCGACGTCGATGATGCCGATCCATTCACGTGGTATCACTACGGACTGGCGCAGGAGCGTCGGGATCCCGTCGCCGCGGTCACCGCCTACCGACGCGCGACCGAACTCGATCCGTATCAGCGCAGCGGCTGGTACCGACTCGGCTCGGTCGCCGCCCGACTGGGCGACGACGACGTCGCGGACGAGGCCCTCGCGACGTTCGAGCGTCTTGAAGACAACCCGCGGGCCAGAACCGTCCGACCGATCTACGGTCGGCTCGGTCCCAAGTCGATGGCTCGACCCGGCGGAGAGGATGGCGGTCGCACCCCCCGTCCGACGGGAGGCCCGTGGTCGCCTCCGGTACCCCTGCCCGTGCTCGGCGAGGCCCCCGCATGGTCCACGACGCCGGGGGCACGAGTCCCGTCGGTCGCTGATCTGGATGGCGACGGACGGCTCGATCTCTTCATCGCGGACGCGGCCGAGGGCGAGGCGCCGAACCTCGTGCTCCTTCGCGACGGGAACGGCTATCGCCCGGCCACCGATCATCCCCTCGCCCGCATCGACGGCGTCCGATTCGCGGCCTTCGCGGACGTCGATGGCGATGGCCGGACCGACGCCTATCTGGGTCGTCGCGGGCCGAACCGCCTGTTTCTCCGATCCGAGACCGGCGACTGGGTGGATGCGACCGCGACGTCGGGGACCGAGGATGGGAACCACGACACCACCGACGCCCGCTTCGTGGACGCGGATCACGACGGCGATCTCGACATCCTGCTGGCGAACGCCGATGGACCGGCGAACCTCCTGAACAACGATCGAGACGGCGGCTTCACGTCGATCGCCGAGACGATCGGGTTGAACGCCGCGACCGACGGCGTCCGGGTCCTGTCCGCGGATCTCGACGGAACCCGGGATCTCGACCTGCTCGTGATCCGCGACGCCCCCCCGCATCTCGTGCTCCTCAACGACCGCCTGTGGAACTATCGCGGCGACGACGCGGCGTTCGACGCGATCCGTCGCGCCGACCTCGTGCTCGCGACGAGTGGCGATCTCGATGGCGACGGCGTGATGGACCTGGTGACCTGCGATCGGTCGGGCGCGGTCCACCGTTGGTCGCGAAACGACGCCGGCGTCTTCGAACCGACGGTCCTCCACTCGTTCGACGCCCCCCCTTCGAATCTCGCGATGCTCGATCCCGACGGCGACGGTCGATTCGAGATCGTCACCAATTCGACGCTCGGACTCGGCGACGCCGCGAACTGGACGCCGCTCCTCGAGGATGCCCGACGCGGATACGCCGCGCTCTCGATTCCCGCGACCGGGACGGCGACGCCGATGCTGGTTCCGCCGGGACCCGGCCGATTCGACTTCACCGCGGTCGAACTCGCGGGCGGCGACGACCCGACGCAGTCGATCCGGTCGAATCCGGACGGTCTCGGGGCGATTCTCGCGGCCCGGATCGACGACGCCTGGACGATCACCGCCAACCTCCCGCCGGACGCCGGCCCCGGACAGTCGCGACAGCCGGTGCCCTTCGGACTCGGCGGCGCCCCCGCGATCTCGTATCTGCTGGTCGACTGGCCCGACGGCCTCTTCCAGGGCGAGGTTCCCGGCCTCGGTGATGCGACGACGGCGGGTCCGTCGCTCGCCGCGGGCAGTGTCGACCGAATCGTGGAGACGCAGCGACAGGTCTCCTCGTGCCCGGTGCTCTTCACCCACGACGGCGAGGGATTCCGATTCGTGAGCGACGTGCTCGGCGTCGGTGGCGTCGGCTACCTCCTCGAACCCGGCGTCTACAGCGAGCCTCGACCCTTCGAGCGGTTTCCGATGCCGGCGAACGCCCTCGCTCCCGACGCCGACGGACGGCTTCGACTCGTCCTTTGCGAACCGATGGAGGAGGTCTGCTACCTCGACGCGGCGGAGCTCGTGGGCTGGTCGCTGCCCGACGGCTGGTCGCTCGCGGTCGACGAACGTCTCGCGATCCTGGGACCACCCGCCACCGGCGCCCCGATCCTCTACCGAACCACGCTCGACCCGGTGACCGCGACCAACCATCGCGGCGAGGACGTGCTGGAGTCCGTGCGGCTCGACGATCTCGAGGCGGCACCGCTGCCGACGCTCGATCACCGGTTCATCGGGCGACTCTCGGAGACCCACGTGGTGGAGATCGAATTCGCCACCCCGATTCCAACGGCCACCGACGATCGCCGTCCCTGGCTCCTCATGGACGGCTGGGTCGAATACCCCTACGCCCAGACGATGTTCGCGGCGTGGCAGGCCGAAGCGACCTACGAGGCACCCACGCTCGAAGCACGCGGTGCGGACGGCGTCTGGCGGATCGTGCAGGAACAGTTCGGCTACCCGGCCGGGATGCCGAGGACCTCGGCGTTCCCGCTCGACGGAATCCCCGAAGGGTGCGACGCCCTTCGACTGAGCACGAACCAGGAGATCTACTGGGATCGGCTTCGGGTCGTGATCGGCGAACCCGCCCCCGCGGCGGCGCGACGCGTCACCGCGAAGCCTGCGCGAGCGACGTTCTCCGCGATCGGCTTCCCAAGACGCCTCGACGCGCCCCAGCGAAGGCCCGACTACGACTGGTCCGATCGCCCGCCGCTCTGGGACGTCCGACACCAGCGGGGCCGATACACGGCCTTCGGCGACGTCCTGCCGCTGCTCGACGCCGCGGACGGCGCCGTGGTGACGATCGGGCCCGGCGAAGGCGTCGAACTGGTCTTCGACGCCCCTGCCGACGCCGAAACGCTTCACTGGATCCTCGACACCCACGGTTGGTGCAAGGACCGGGATCGCTTCACCCGCGACGGCGAGACGATCGAGCCGATCCCCGGTGAGGACCGACGCGACGAGGTCGCGGCGCGGCTTCTGGAAACGAGTCGAACGCGGATCGAGGCTGGGCGTTGAGCGGATGTCCGCGTCACGACGACGCGATTCCGCCTTCAACTACGGCGACGCCGGCACTCAGATGCCCACCCGCTCGCCGACTTCGGCGACCGGGAAACCGCGACCGCGGATCTCGTCCTGGAGATCGAGATCGTTCAACGCGGGATTGGTGTGGTTGAGGTGGATGAAGCGCACGCGTCCCGGGGTCTTGCGCCCCGCCGCCTCGAGCAGTTCCATCGTCCGAATCATCGGCGGATGCGGGACTTCGAGGATGTTCCGGCCCGGAAGCTCCCGGCCGTCGTAGAAGGTCGCGTCGACGAAGGCGACGTCGACGTCTTCGAGCAGTTTCTCGAGCAGACCCTCGTGCGCGTCCCAGCGGTCGACGTCGGGGCAGAAGAGCACGGTCTTCGAGGGCCCATGCAACTTGAAGGCGACGGTGTCGCTGAACTCGTCACGGTGCGGAACCGTGAACGCATCCACCCGCAGTCCGGGCAGCGGTTCGAACGACTTGGGCGCGGTCGCACCATCGGTCGTTCCCGGCGTGATCTCCCGGAGCGCGATCTGATCGAGGTCGACGAGTTGCGACCATGGCCCGTTGGTCCGCAGGTACTCGCAGAAGCGAGGCGTGGCCCAGACCGGGGTGGCCTTGGTCGACGCGACCTCGCGGCCGAGTTGGATCAGTCCCGCGTAGTGCCCGATGTGCGCGTGCGTGAGCAGGATGCCGTCGACCGGCCGGCGCGGCCGACCGGAGGTCCCGGCGATGTCGTGCAGCAGGCCGACCTGATGTTCGATCCGCGGCGTGGCTTCGAGCAGCAGCAGGCGGTCGGTCTCGAGATCACGGACGCCGAGGCAGGCCGGGGTCTCGAGACGACCGGACTTCCGGGCGTTGACGCAACAGGATCGTTCGCAGCCCAGGTGCGGAAGGCCGCCGTCCTGCGCCCGCCCCAGCACCACGACCTCGAAGCGAGGCGTCGACGAGGCCGTCACCTCCGGGCCGGCGGCATCCTGGTGTCCAGTCCGCGGCAGCCCGATGAATCGAGCGCCGGCGAGAAGGCACGGAATCAGCAGCAGCGAGGAGACCGCGACGAAGGCACGTCGAGAAAAGAGCATCGGCATCGCCCGAGCGTATCGATGAAGCCACCGCCGCGCCGATTCCGAACACGCGAACCCGCATGCCGATGACCGGAACCGGATCGTTCACCAGACTCGTCGCGTGACGGGCCCGCAGCGCCGCACGCATCCTTGGACTCCGGCGCGCCGGGACGACCGACCGGGGAGGATCGAGGCGAACGGACTATGATGCTCCCGCCTGCCCCCGTAGCTCAGCTGGATAGAGCACCGCTTTCCTAAAGCGAAGGTCAGAGGTTCGAGTCCTCTCGGGGGTGTTCACCACACCTGCAGACGTCGAAGCACAGGCCTCCGAAACCGATGTAAATCGGTCTCGGACGGCATTTTCTGCGCCTTTTCCCGTCACTTCGGGGACGCCACGCCTTCGAATCGCGACGGACTCCGAGAGAAAAACGCCTATCTGGCTTCCTTTGAGGTTTTTTCTCGGTCTCACGAACCCATGGGGGTGGTTCGTCCGTACCTTTCACAAGGAGTTATTGGGTCCAAGTTCGTGAGGGCCCCAGACCGCCTGTCCGACCGAGTACATCGCTCGAACCAACCCTGATCTCTCTCTCGCCCACCCGGCACTCTTCCTGTTCGCAGGCCGAGGCCGGGTGGGCTTCTTTTCGCCTGCGGTCGTCGGGTCCAGGCATCGGGGCCGATTCCCGGGCATCGTGGCGGCCGGTGGACGCCCGTGGGCTGCCCCACGAGAACACCCCCCGCTCCCGGGGAGCGAGGGGTGTGAAAGATCGAATACATCCGCTCGGAACGGAGCGGCCGCCTTTCGACGTCAATCCTCTTCGACGAAGCCCGTACCGTTCCGGCGATCCCGGCCGGCCTGCCAGAACAGGAGTCCTGCATAGATCAAGCAGATGATGAGCCAGATCGCGTTCGAGAGGAGGACGGGAATCATGGGATCTCCGAAACAGAGAAGCAACGGACGGAAGTCGAAAAACAGAACAGCATTATACTCGGCGAAATGCCCCTCGTCTCGCCCGTGATCCCGATTGAAATCGACGAAAACCTCCGCCTGGAGCCGCTGGAGGCCCGCCATGCGGGATCGATCTTCGAACTCGTCGATCAGGATCGCGGCCGACTCGGCGTCTGGCTTCCCTGGGTGGCGAAGACCGTCACGCCCGAGGACAGCCTCGCGTTCATCGAAGATTCGAAGCGCCGCCGTGCCCTCGATTCCGGTGGCGATGGAAGCGGCGACTGGGCCATCGTGGTGGACACCGGGGGATCGGCCAGCGTCGTCGGCGTGATCGGACTCCACGACAGCAGCCCGGCCCACCGACGCATCGCGATCGGCTACTGGGTGAACGGCGAAGACGAGGGACGCGGATACATCACGAAGTCCGCCCACGCGGTGACGACCCGATGCGTCGAGGCGGGATTTCACCGCGTCGAGATCCGGGCTCGAATCGAGAACGCGAAGAGTCGAGCGGTGGCGGAACGCCTTGGATTCGAATTCGAGGGCGTGATGCGGGCGGCGGAGTGGATCGGCGAGCAGCCGTTCGACCATGCCGTCTTCGCCCGAATCGCGACCACCTGAAGTCGATGTCGCGGAATCAGTCGCCGGCCGTGGCGTACGCGGCGGTGCGGTCGACGCCCGGGATCGGATCCTCATCCGGCTCGAGCCACCACAAAGGAAATCGGTTCGGGACGCCGGCGGGCCTCGACCACGACGCGGCCCAGAGGCGATATCGAGCCTCGTCCGAATCCTCGGCCGCGATGCCACGGACCTTCTCGACCCACCAGCCTTCGTCGTACTCACCGCCGCCGGCGGCTTCGATCCAGTGCCATCGGCCGTCGATCGGATCGTAGACCTCCACCCAGGTGTGATTGTCCCCGTCGGGCCATTCGGGAATGCCCGCGATCCTCGCCGGAATTCCCGCCGCCCGGCAGGCGTTCGCGAGCAGGATGGAGAGTCCGGTGCAACTGGCGCAGTGCTGATCGATCGACTGATACGGACTCTGTTCGTTCTTGAGCCGCTTGTTGGCGTCGTAGGTGACGTCGAAGACCTCGTAGACGAGTCGATCGAGCAGTCGAATCGCGTCGGCCTGCGTGCCCGCCGCGTGCGCCGCGTCCCGAAACCTCGACACGAAATCGGCTCGCCAGTCGTCGCGGCGTTCGTTGATGTGGGCGTAGGGAAGGACCGCTTCCAGAAACACCGCTTCGGGCACGCCTTCTCGCCAGGGGGAGGCGTCGAATGATTCATGGGCGAGTTCGACGGTCTCCAGCAGCGCGTCCGCCGTCATGACGCGACGATCCGCGGGAGGCATGTTCGCGATCAGGAACGCCATCGATCCCCGGCGAGCGGGCGTTGCGTCGCGAATCGCTCGGACGAGTTCGGACTCGTTCGGACCGGCGGCCTGAAGGACGCTCCGGAGTCGCGGACGCAGCGTCGGTGGGACGAGGGCGAGCACGCCGTGCCGCGTCTCCCCATCGATTTCGACGGCGTGCTCGGTCTCGCGTTCGAGCGGCGCGTCCAATTCGAGTCTGAAGGACGTCCCCGGTGTGCGCTCCGGAAGATCGGGCAGGAAGATCAGGTCCGGCGTCACGATCAGCTCGAGACCACCGTCCTCGACGACCATCCCCGGCCTGATCCGCTCGGGCAGGGTCACGATCGGCGTGGGGCCGTCGGCGAGATCTCCGTGGACCTCGAGTTCGATCGCCAGTCGATCGCCGTTGCGGGTGATCACGCTCGTCCACGGAAGCGGACTCGTCTCCAGCCGGACCGGCCACGCCGGATCCCCGAGCAACACGATCGCATCCCGATCCCAGAGCAGACCGGCCAGATCCTCGAAGCGATCCTCCCGTCGGTCGACGCCGGTGGCCTCCGCCACCGCAAGCTGGAACTCGAAGACCTCGCGTTCGTCGAACCCCTCGGTGCTGACCTCGGGAATCCCCGGGTACTCGGCGGCGAACCGTCGAATGAGCTCCTGCTGGGCCAGCCAGGCGGCCTCTGAAAGCGTGCCCCGCCCGGGCTCGTCGAGGAAACGTCGATAGACGTCCCAGCCACCCGCCCCGTGCCAGGTCGTCGAGGCGTAGCCCACGATCTGCCGGGCCCCCGCGTCGTGGATGAACGCGAGCGGCAGCACCTCCGAACCGGGGATGAATCCCAGCAGGCAGCTCCCGGCGCCGAGCATGGCCATCGGACCGGGATTCCGGATCGGGACCTCGGTCCCGTCGAGCAGCCGACCTCGAAGGTCGCCGGCTTCACCGACCACCACCCGACCACCGTTGAAGAGGTAGCCGAGCATCCAACGCTCCTCGTTCGTTCGCCCGCTGGTCACCAGGAGATCCGGGGGAGCGTCGTTGAACGCCGCGACGAAGTCGTCGACGATCTCGATGTCGCCGATCACCTCGACGGGCTCGCCGGCATCGGTTCGTTCCACCCGACGCCCCGCGACGCCTTCATCGAAGTACACGCCATCGGCGACCGGACCGAACGGCACCGGGGTGTTGGCCATGAGCCGCCGCACGATCAACGGCGTCGTGGCCCGGACGACCTCCATCGCGTCCGCCCATGCGGCACCGGTCACCAGCCCCCACCGCGCGTCGAGCCACGGATCCTCGATGATCCGGCGAAAGGTCCGGTTGAACGCACCCACGCGATCCCGACCGGCCTCGTCCGGCATCGCCACCACGCCGATCATCCGGGGACGGAGGCGTTGAAGCGCCGGCAGCAGCTCCGACGGCGACTCGTCGAAGAAGAGCATCTTCGCATCGTGCTTCGCGGCCAGCGCTCCCACCACCTGCCGCCAGCCGTCGGTCGCCCGACAGCGATGACTCGATACCACGACGTAATCGTGATTCGGGCGGACCGGACCGTCGGCGGCCACCGGAACGCAGGCGAGCAGCATCGGGACCAGTCGGACGAAGATGAAGGTTCGCAGCGTTCGCACCGCACGAGGGTAGCCGTGCGGCGACGACGGGGCGAACCCGGTGATCAGTCCTCGTCTCCACCGGGCTGGTAGGCGGCCACCACCTCCGCCTGGATCTTCGCCGGGGTCGGTTCGTCGTGGCTGTACTCCATGTGGAAGGCGCCGGCGCCTCCGGTGATCGATTTCAGCTGGTTCGCGTAGTTCATCACCTCGGAGAGCGGCGCCTCCGCGTGGATGACCGCCTGGCCGCCCGCCACCATGTCGGTGCCGTTGATGCGTCCACGCCGGCCGGAGATGTCCCCCGCGATGTCTCCGATCAGACCCGATTCGACGGTGATCTCCATCGAGACCATCGGCTCGAGCAGCGACGGCCGGGCCTTTTCGACCGCATCGATGAACGCCCGCGAGCCCGCCTTCATGAACGCGATCTCCTTCGAGTCGACCGGATGGTGCTTGCCGTCGTAGACGCTCACCCGGATTCCCTGCATCGGAAAGCCCGCGATGGCACCATGCTCCATCACGTTGCGGACGCCCTTCTCGATCGCGGGCATGAACTGCTTCGGGACGCTTCCCCCGAACGTCTCGTCGACGAACTCGAACGCGGACGCCCCGTCCGTCGCGACGGCGTCCGCCGGAAGCGGCTCGACCCGGAGGAAGACCTCGCCGAACTGGCCGGAGCCGCCGCTCTGCTTCTTGTGGCGATGGTGCCCTTCGGCCTTCGCGGTGACGGTCTCCTTGTACGCGACCTTCGGGGCCGCGGTGTCGACTTCGACGCCGTATCGATCCTTCAGCGTTCGAAGCTTCATGCTGACGTGCATGTCGCCGAGACCGCGGAGAACGGTCTGGTGCGTCGCCTTCACCTGCTCCAGGACCAGCGTGGGATCCTCTTCGAGCATCTTGTGCATCGCCTCCGCGAGCTTCGCCTCCGCATTCCGATCGGCGGCCTCGATGGCGATGCCGAACATCGGACGCGGAAGCGGCAGCGGCCGGAGATGGATGTGCTCCCCGATCGAACCGTCGTGGAGCACGCTGTCGTAGTGAAGGTGCTCGATCTTCGCGACGGCGCCGATGTCACCGGCCACGATCCGATCCTGCTCATGGTGCTTCGCGCCCTGGATCTTGAGCAGGTGGGCCACCCGGATCGGTTTCCGTCCGTCGTCGGCCTTGGGATGCCCCCCGGCCTCGAGGGTCCCCTGGTGGATCTTGAAGAAGCAGAGCTTGCCCACGTAGGGATCGCTGGCGACCTTGAACACGTGGCCGAGCAGATGGTCGTCGTCGCGCATCGAAGGCAGCAGCTCGACCTCCTCGCCGCCGACGTCGTGAAGGAACGGCCGCGGATTGCCCTCCGTCGGGTTCGGACAGAGCCGGACGATCGCGTCCAGCAGTTCGGTCACGCCGGTGCCCGCGGAAGCGGCGGTGAAGCAGACCGGAACCAGATGCGATTCACGCAGCGCCTTCTCGAAGGGGGCGTGCAGCGCTTCGGGCGACACCTCGCCGGTCTCGAGGTAGGTCGACATCAGCGCTTCGTCGACCTCGACGACCTGGTCGACGATCCGTTCGTGAAAGTCCGACACCGGACCGAGGTCGCTTTCGCCGTCGGTCCGTCCGAAGCAGTCGATGACCTCGGTCCCGCCGGAGGCGGGCAGGTTGATCGGCTGGCAGACCGCGCCGAAGGTCTCCTGGACCGCCGCGAGCAGCTCTTCGAGATCCCCACCGTGGTCGATCTTGTTGATCACGATCATCCGCGGGAGGTTCCGCTCCTCGGCGATCCGCATGATCCGCCGCACCACCGTGTCGATGCCGTTGTCGGCGTCGATGACCACGACCACCGTCTCCACCGCGGGCAGCACGCTGATCGACTTGCCGAGAAACTCGACGCTGCCCGGCGTGTCGATCAGGTTCACGTGCGCGCCACCGTGATCGAAGTGGACCAGTGCGGAGTCGAGACTTCGTCCCACTTCCCGTTCGAGTGGATCGTGGTCGGTGACGGTCTCGCCACGCTCGACCCGGCCCGCCTTCGGAATGGCGCCCGCGGCGGCGAGCAACGCTTCGACCAGCGTCGTCTTGCCGGATCCCCCCGGGCCGGTGAGTACAAGGTTGCGGATGTCCGCGGTGCCGTAGGTGTTCATGGCGAGCTCCCGTTTCTGCGACCGCCGAAGCGGTCCGGGGAGTCGACCCAACCCTCGCATCCGCGATGGCGATCTGGACTCGAACGAGAATGCACGCCGAAGGAACCCGTTCCGACGGGAGACCTCGTTTCCTCTCCAGTCTAGGGTCCCACCGGGATTCGGCGACCTCGAAGTCGTCATTTTCCCACCGATCGAAGAACGGCCCCCGAACATGGACGCCTCCGACGTCGATCGAATCGAGAATTCGCGTGGGTTCCCGTCTCGGATACGATCGCCCCCCTCCCCCGTTCCTTCGTTTTCGCTCGCTCCCCCGCCGGTTTCCGAGGAGGACGCCGCTCATGGCCGCCGCCCGTCCCCATCCCCACTTCGAGATCGTCCTCCTCAACCCGGAGATCCCGAACAACACCGGCAACATCGGCCGGACCGCGGCGGCCACCGGCTGCCGGCTGCACGTCGTGCATCCCATCGGCTTCGACATGGGCGAGAAGGCCCTGCGTCGGGCGGGGCTCGACTACTGGTCGCAGGTGGACTGCGTCGAACACGATTCATGGGCCGACTGCGATCAGACCGTCGGTGGTGGATCCTGGCTGCTCACCGCGCGTCGAGGACGGCCGGTCTGGGATGCGACGTTCGAACCCGGGGATCGACTGATCTTCGGACGCGAGAGCGAAGGCGTCGGCCCCGATTTCACTCGGGACTTCGAAGCGACCCACGGTGCGGATCGAGTCCTCACCCTTCCGATGATCGACGCCCCCGGCATTCGAAGCCTGAATCTCGCCACCACCGTCGCAGTGGTGGTCTACGAGGGCCTGCGGCAATTGCGAGCAAGGCCGGATTCGGGCGTCCCGGGGTCCGAAAGCGTGCCGGGGGGATGAGCAGGACCAGGGATTCCCATCAATCCGGCCTGTTCACGCAACTCCATCGGCACCCGAGGACGTATGCTTCTCTCGGACGAGCGTGGCGAGGATCCGATCCCGCTGCCGGGGTCGCCGCGCGGACTGCTCGGCCGACGAAACGTCCGCCGAACGAATCGAGTTGAACCAACGGCCTCGACATCGTCGTCGAGGCGGTCCGATCGACGGTCGATCGGACTTGATCGGTCCGCCCATCGGTCGGTAACCAGCCGAGGATTCGCATGAGCCGCACTCCCCATCGCTCCCTTCTCCGTCGAGCCTTCACGATCACCGAGTTGCTCGTCGTGATCGGCATCATCACCCTCCTGATCGGAATCCTGCTGCCGGCCCTCGGCAAGGTCCGGGAGAAGGCACGCGTCACCGAGACGACCTCCGTCATGGAGGAGTTCGCCAAGGCGTGCGACGCGTTCGCCCAGCAGTTCGGCTACTACCCCGGCATCGTGCCTGAAGAGGTGCTCGCTGCGGATCCGCAGATCTCGCCGATGGAAAACGCCGTGCTCCATCTTTCCGGCGGCGCGGTTCGAGGCGACGAGCTCCCGATCTACATCAACGGGGTCGCCTACGACAATCTCGCGAGCATCGACTTCGATCCCGAGGAGCCCGGACAGCAGGGCACGGTGATCACCTTCAACGGGCCGAACGGCAACTTCGACATCGCCGTCTACGCCGGTGCCGTCGGCGACGGGCCCTTCGTCCAGGGCAAGCGGTACGCCCCGTTCTTCAGTCCGAAGGGTTCCCAGTTCGCCGCGGTCAAGTACGACGCCGACGACAGCGGCGTCCTTGAAGAGATCAAGTTCCTCCCGACCGTCCTCGACTCCTGGGGCAATCCCCTGATGTACGCCCGCCGGCTCCGTGCCAACGGCCCGATGGTCGGCCAGGACGTCCGGTCGACGCAGTTCTCGCTCGCGAGCCAGGCTCGCGTCCTGAATGCGACCGCCCTCGGTGATCTCTCGCAGGACCAGACCGCCGACAACACCGCCGGCAGCATCCTCAACAAGACCACCACCAGTTCGGCGACGCCGCGCGAGGACACGTTCGCCCAGATCATTCGAACGCCCGCGATCGGCGCCGCCCGCCAGCCGCAGTCCGGCGCGCCTCGAGGCGAATACATCGTGATCTCCGCCGGAAACGACGGAATCTTCTTCAGCGTGGAGGACGGGCCCGGCGGACCGAGCAGCCCGGTCACCGACATCGTGGGCAGTGCCGCCAACGGCACCCCGACGGTCATTCGCGAATACGACGACATCATCGTCGCGGGCGGCGGCTGAGCCGACCGGATCGAACGGATCGAACGACGACCGCCCCGGTGCGAACCGGGGCGGTCGTTCTTTTCATGCAGGATGCCGACTTCGAACGGGTCGCGCCCCGATCAGGCGTCGACCTTCGCCGGGGCGTCCGTCGGTTCGACCGACTCGGTCGGATCGGTCGGCGTGACCACCTCCGACTGGACGAAGGCCCACGGCTTCGGGGCGACGGGCTCGGCGCCCTTCGCGGCGGAATCGACCACGACCGGTCGCCCGACGCCCTCCGCGGACTCGACCTTCTTCGCGTTCTTCGTCGCACGTCGAAGGTTCTCCGCCTTCCGCTTCTCGAGCTGCATCGCCTTGTATCGGTCGATCTCGAGAAGCAGGGACTCCAACTGGACCGGCGTCAGTTCCGAAATGATCAGTTGCTGCGTCGCGTTCCACCTCGGCATCGCACCCCGGATCATCCGGACGCGGGTCGAGAGCTCGGGAGGGATATCGCCACCGGCCGCCCGGATCCGCCGGATCTCGGCGACCACCATGTCGAGTTCCGCCGCCATGGTCTGTCGCCAGACCCTCGACTGCTCGAGATAGGTGCGGACCATCTTCGTGATCAGGGGGGCCTGTAGTTCCGTGACCCGCACATGACGCAGCGCGTCGAGCCAGCCGGCCTCCGACACCCCGCTTCGAACCGGGTCGATCGTCCGCTTCGCCGTGCCGGCGGCCCGCGCGGGATTTCCCGGACCGAGATCCTTGGGGCCGGAGACGGAATCATCGCCCTTGGGTGGCGTGGCCGCGATGACGGCACCACCGGTGAGGACCGCGGAGGCGATCAGGAGAAATGACGTCTGGAGGAGTCGATTCATGCCGGTGGATTCCCTGGGCGTTCGAACGGGACCGAGACCGAAAGGAAACGGTCGAGATCCGAGTCGGTTGCAACTCGCGACGGAGATGCCGCGAAACGAACATGCCGCCGACGCGGCTCGTCGTATCATGATCGACTGACCTCCCTCGGGAGGTGAGATCCTTGTCCCGACCCGTCCGAACCGACTGGTTTCCGGACCTTGAAATCCCCCCTCCCGATCCGGGAGGCTCCTGCCCCTCCTTTTTTCAGGCGACCCGATGGCCCTCACACCAGAACGCATTCTCGAAGCGCTCCGCACCGTCCGCGATCCCGACCTCGGGAAGGACCTCGTCACGCTTGGAATGGTCAAGCGACACGACGTCGACGGCGCACGGGTGATGATCACCGTCGAACTGACGACACCCGCCTGTCCCATGAAGGACAAGATCCAGGGGGACATCGAAGCGGCGGTTCGCGGCGCTGCGAGCGAGGTCGGGCATCCCGTGGACGTGATCGACGTCGAGTTCACCGCCGACGTCCGGCGGCCGAACGAGAAGGCGCGCGACGAATCCAGTCCGCTTCCCGGCGTCCGCCAGATCGTCGCGGTCGGTGCCGGCAAGGGCGGCGTCGGCAAGAGCACGATCTCCACCAACCTCGCCGTGGGCCTCGCCCGCCACGGGGCGCGGGTGGGCCTGCTCGACGGCGACATCTACGGCCCCTCGCTCCCGACCATGCTCGGCCTCGGCGACGCGGAAGTCACCGCCCGCGGTTCGATGCTGATGCCGTTCGAATCCCACGGCATCAAGTCCATGACGATCGGCAAGCTGGTCGAACCGGACAAGGCGCTCGTCTGGCGCGGCCCGATGGCCCACGGCGCGTTCAAGCAACTCGCGCTCCAGACGGAGTGGGACGAACTGGACTACCTCGTGGTCGATCTTCCTCCGGGCACCGGTGACGTGCCGCTCACCCTCGCCCAGCTGCTTCCGCTGACCGGCGCGATCGTCGTGTGCACGCCTCAGAAGGTCGCGCAGGACGACGCCCGTCGCGCCGTCAAGATGTTCGAGGGACTCGGCGTCGAAGTCCTGGGGATCGTCGAGAACATGAGCTACTTCGTCGGTGACGACGGCAAGGAATACGATCTCTTCGGCCGAGGCGGCGCGGAGACGCTCGCCCAGGAACTCGGACTGCCCTTCCTCGGTGGCGTCCCGATCACCCCCGCCCTGCGGGTGAATTCCGATCTCGGCGATCCGACCGCGAACTGGAACGACCCCGGGCTCGCGAAGTCCTTCGACGCCATGGTCACCCAGACCGCCTCCCGGATCTCCATGGCCTCGATGCAGGGCAAGCTTCAGATGCCCAGCATCAGCGTTTCCTGACGAAAATCTCCATCCGTGGATGAAACCTCGCGTTCGCCGTCCGGAACAACGATCATGTGATCGAGGGTTTCGGCTGTCGTTCCGCCCGTGAACGGCCGATCGGCTCGGAGCGACCCTCCCGGACAAGACCAGGAACAAGATCAGGAGCTTCCCGACATGCGTGCATTCACGAGATCCGCCGTTCATCCCCGCTTCATCTCCAGGATGACCCTCGGGCTGGGAGTCATCTCCGCCATGACCCTGGGCTGCGTCGCGTCGTCCCCCGACGCCGGCGACCCGCCGCGCGTCGAGACGAAGACGATCGAGGTCGTCACGACGGATGGGGATTCCGTGGTCGTGATCAATGGCGAACGACATGCCGGCGAAGTCCGCATGGACGAGGCGAGCGGGATGATGATCCTCGTGGACGACGAGGGTGGGATCCGAAGATTCCCGATGCCCGCGGCCGCGCTTCAGGGAATGTCCCCGACCGACGAACCCGGTCCCGGACGGTCCGGCGCGGTGGTGGTGATGGGCGCCGAACCGCCGAGTGCGATGCTGGGGATCTCGATGGCGGATGTCGAGGATGGCGTGCAGGTCGCCGATGTCATGCCCGACACCGCCGCGGCCCGTGTCGGACTCCGCGAAGGCGATGTGATCTTCGCGATCGGCGGAGAACGCGGGGACATGGGGCGGGTGGATGCGTCGACCCTGGCGCAGACGATCTCGGAGCGGTCGCCGGGTGACCGGGTGCGACTGAAGGTCCGTCGCGAAGGCAGGATCCTGACGCTCGCACCGACGCTCGGTGCCGGGGAGCCCGACGGCGGGTTCCGCGACGAGGATCGCGAACGCCGGGATCCGGATTCGATGGCGACGTTCGCCCGGGAGATGGAGGCCATGATCCGGGAGATGATCGCCGACCGCTTCGGTGACGACGAAGACCAGGTGTCCATGGAGTTCGACATCGATCTCGACGAGGAGTTTCGAGACGACCGCGACTTCGATCACGACGACGACCGTCATGACCGCCATGAAGGACCGTGGGAGGAGATGTTCCGACACGTCGAAGCGATGATGGAGGAGGCTCACCACGAGACCGCGGGGTGGATGGAGGAGATGGCGGAACGATCCGGACACTGGGCCGAGGAGGCCGATCACCGCATGCATGAATTCGCGGAGATGAGCGACGACCGGCTGAACGAGTTCGCCGCGGCGTTCGAACGCGAGCTCCAGCGGGTCGTGGAGCGACAGGACGAGGGCCACCGCGAGACCGAGATGATGTTCCGGGAACGCGATCTCGAACTCCGCGAGCGCGGCATGGAGTTCCAGCGCAGTCTCGGGGAATCCGGTCGGAAGCTGCGGGAGACGCTGCAGCGGTTCGCGGAACAGCACCAGCGGCTCGCCGAGGAGAACCGTCGCCTCAACGAACGCGTCGACCGGCTCGAACAGGCGATCCGCCAGATGATGTCGGAAGGCGGGCCGGACCGGGACCGCGACCGCGAAGAAGAAGACCGCATGCGGGACGATGATCGCGACTGATCCGATCCCCCCCAACGATTCGATCACGAACGACGAACGCGGCCCTGATCCACTGGATCGGGGCCGCGTTCATGTCCGGGGTATCGCTTCCGCCGTGGGCTGGTGGTCGACCGGACTCAGAACTCCGCCTTCAGGACTTCGAGCTGCTTGATGAAGGTGTCGAGATGCGACTTCTCGTGGGCTGCGGAGATCTGGCAGCGAAGCCTCGCCTCGCCCTCGGGCACCACCGGGTAGCCGAAGCCGATCACGAAGACGCCGAGTTCGAGAAGTCGCTTGCTCATCGCGATGGCCTTGGCGGTGTCGTGGACGATGATCGGCAGGATCGCGGTCGGGCTTTCGAGCACGTCGAATCCCACGCGTCGGATCCCGTCACGGGCGTACGCCACGTTGTCGCGGAGCCGGGCGACCCGCTCCGGTTCGGTCATCAGGATCTCGATCGCCTTGTCCGCGCTGCAGGCCACGGTCGCCGGCAACGCATTGGAGAACAGGGTCGGTCGACCTCGCTGGATCATCAGGTCGATCATCTCCCGCGAGCCGGCCATGTATCCACCCGCACCGCCACCGAGCGCCTTGCCGAGGGTGCTGGTGAAGAGATCGATCCGGTCGCCCGGGATCCCCCAGTGTTCGTGGGTTCCGCGACCGGTCCTGCCCATCACGCCGGTTCCGTGACTGTCGTCGACGATCAATTTCGCGTCGTACTCGTCGCAGATCGCCCGGAGCGTCGGCAGGTCCGCGATGTCGCCTTCCATGCTGAAGACACCGTCGGTGACGAGCCAGATCTGACCGTTCACCTCCGGATTCGCCTTCGCGGCCTCCAGTCGCTCGCGGAGGTGATCGAAGTCGTTGTGGCGGTAGACCGTCTTGTGGACGCCCTTCTTGATCACCGAGGCGAGACGCACGCCGTCGATGATCGAGGCGTGGTTCAGGGCGTCGGAGATGATCAGGTCGCCGGGCTCGCACAGCGTCGCGAAGATCGCCTCGTTCGCGTTCCAGCAGCTGGTGAAGGTGTATGACGCCTCCATGCCGTGGAGGTCGGCGATCCGCGCTTCGAGCCGGTGGTGGCAGTCGAACGTGCCGCAGATGAAGCGGACGCTCGCGGTGCCCGCGCCGTATCGGCGCAGCCCGTCGATGCCCGCTTCCACCACGTCGGGATGGTTGGCGAGCCCGAGGTAGTTGTTCGAACAGAGACAGACGACCTCGCCGTGGCCCTGCAGTCGGACCATGGCGTCCATGGGGCCCTCGATCGTCTGGAGACGCTTGAGCTGCCCGCTGTTCTCCAGGTCGGCGAGGACCGATCGGGTTCGATCGGCGAAGAGGTCGTTGGTGTCGATGGTGCTCATGGATGCTGACCGGGGTTGAGGATTCGAGTGCGGATCAGGATTCGTACCTGGCCCGGATCCGCGGAACGAGATAGTCGTCGAATGCGGACGCGAGATCGTAGGTCGGCGACCAGCCCCAGTCCGCGCGGGCGGTGGCGTCGTCGCAGGAGGCCGGCCAGCTGTCGATGATCGACTGCCGGGCGAGATCCGGTTCGAATCCGGTCTCCGCGTCCGGGAAGTGCTTCCGAACCTCCAACAGGAACTCCTCGGCGGAGGGGGCGAAGGACTGGACGTTGTAGACCACGCGGGACAGTTCGGATCGAGGGGCCGCCATCAATCCGCGGATCGCCGCGACCGCCTCGGGCATGGTCATGAACGGGATGCGGGCGTCGGGCCGGACGAAGCAGGCGTAGGATTCGCCGCGGGCAGCGGCGTGGAGCATCTCCGGACCGTAGTCGCTGGTGCCGCCGCTCGGCACGGTGTCCGCCGAGATGATCCCCGGGAAGCGGATCGACCGGAAGTCCACGGGGAACTCCATCCGATCCGACGCGAGCTTGCGGTAGTGATGGGCGTAGTAGTTCCCGAGGTTCTCGCCGGCGATCTTGTTGCAGCCGTACATGGTGTGCGGCTGGAGGAACCGATCCTCTTCGACCGGTCCCGCGGCGGACTTGGCGTCGAGATCGGGCAGTCCGTAGGCCGCGATCGAACTCGGAAAGAAGAACTGGACCGGCCGCCCGTTGTTCGCGGCCTCTTCCGCGGCGATCCGCAGCAGGTTCAGCGTGCCGCCGACGTTGACTCCGTGGGCGATCTCCGGCACGAACTCGCTTCTGGTCGAGAGCAGGGCCGCGAGGTGGTAGATCGCACCGATCTCGTAGGACGCGAGCAGTCGCTCCAGCATCTTCTCGTCGCAGACGTCACCGGTGAACGCTTCGTCGCACAGGCTTCGATGCGACGCCGGAAGTTCCCGAAGGTCGATCGCGATCACCGCCGGGAACGTCTCGCCCGCGGCCGCCCGTTCGCGGCGCTCGCTCGCGAAGGACTCGAGAAGCCCGTGGCCCATCTCGCCACCGGCGCCGGTCACGAGGATCGCGGCATCGCGGCGCGCCCCACGGAGCGTGGTGCCTGCGGTGATGGCGTCGGGAGCGCGACGCGGCGTGTTCGA